>NZ_OBDX01000008.1:0-212804 GCF_900215185.1 Pseudomonas sp. LAMO17WK12:I10
GCGGTAATCGCGGGCGGGCGTCCGATTCTAGGCATGACTTCGAGGCTGTCCAGGCAGAAGAAATGGTAACTTTAGTTTATTTTGTCTACACCTTCTAAGAACTTTCTGAAAAATAGCAAGCCGGCTAACTAAAACTCCACAAACAACAATGCCGTTCTAAAGAAATACTTGTTGAAATTCTCACATCCATTTCATCTGCCCCGCCCTAGATTTCCAGTAACCCTGGAACTGCATGGCTTTCCCTTGAGTTGCTCTTGCTTATCGCGCCATTGCGGCTGCATGTGTTAGCCAGCGAATACGGCAGCGCGCTGCTCGTATCCGTGGGTGATATGGGACAAGTGAAGGTGCTGGGCGTGATCAATGAACAGAACTGGCCGTCTCTGTTGAGCGGGAGGCTGTAGGAGTTCTCTTACATGCATTTAAGTTTGCCAAGTTCAAAGAAACCAACTAGCGGCGCGCCTTGAATCAATAAGTTACTTGTTTTTCAGTGGATAACTGGACGCCAGCGTTTTTCGAGCTTGAATAGGCATCAGCCCGGCGTCGATTAATGTTGAACGCCTTGCCGGGCACATTTAACGACCAACAGAAACTTAACCCTGCTGTCAGGAGCCGAGGGATGTTACGCGCCCATTTCCGCTGTCTATCCGGCCAGTCAATCGACTGTCCGCCGCCCGCCTGTCATGAACAACCTCACCGGGGGAGTGTTCGTCCATGACCCGACGCTCGACACTGCTGTTGATGTTTCTGGCGTTCGCTTTGTTTTACCTGTTGTCCCTCACCTTCCACGGCCTGTGGATTCCCGATGAAACCCGCTACGCGCAGATCAGCCAGGAAATGCTGCAGAGCGGCAACTGGGTGTCTCCGCACTTCATGGGCATTCGTTATTTCGAGAAACCGATTGCCGGTTACTGGATGATCGCCATCGGCCAGGCGATCTTCGGCGACAACCTGTTTGGGGTGCGGATTGCCTCGGTGTTCAGTACCGGCTTGAGTGTGGTACTGGCGTATCTGATCGCCCGACGCTTGTGGAAGGATCCGCGCAAGTCCTTTGCCGCGGCCCTGCTTTATATGAGCTTCGGCCTGATCGCCGGGCAGGCGGGCTACGCCAACCTCGATCCGCAATTCACCCTGTGGGTCAACCTCAGCCTGGTGGCGCTATGGTTTGCCATCGACGGCCCCACCCCGCGTCAGCGCATCCTGGCCTGGGCGATGTTGGGCGTGGCCTGCGGTATCGGCTTCATGACCAAGGGCTTTCTCGCCTGGTTATTGCCGGCATTGATCGCCCTGCCCTACATGACCTGGCAACGGCGCCTGGGCGAACTGTTGCGCTACGGCCCGCTGGCGGTGCTGGTGGCCGTGCTGGTCAGCCTGCCCTGGGTATGGATGATCCATGGGCAGGAACCGGACTTCTGGCGTTTCTTTTTCTGGCACGAGCACATTCGCCGGTTCGCCGCCGAGGATGCCCAGCACACCCGCCCCTGGTGGTTCTACCTGCCGATGCTGGTGGTCTCCAGCCTGCCGTGGGCGGCCTTGCTGCCGTCCACCCTGGGCCAGGCCTGGAAACAGAAGCGTGATCCCGGTATCGGCTTCCTGCTGTGCTGGCTGGTACTGCCGCTGGCGTTTTTCAGCCTGTGCCGGGGCAAGCTGCCCACCTACATCATGCCGTGCCTGCTGCCTCTGGCCTTGTTGATGGGGCATACCCTGGTCGAACGGTTGAACCAGGCGCGCGGGCGCGTCATACGCATCAACGGCCTGCTCAATGTCGGCCTCGCCCTGGCCGCGCTGGCGGCGCTGATCTACCTGCAGGTCACCCGGCCGGTATACGGGCATATGGAGATGTTCAGCCTGTCCCTTGGCTACCTGGTGCTGATGGGCTGGATCATCACCAACGCCCTGCAGGCGCTGCGGCCGCTGACGCTGTGGGCGGCGCCCGCATTGGGTATCGGCCTGCTGGTGGCCCTGCTGCCCGCGGCGATGCCGGCCCATATCGTCGCTAGCAAGATGCCGGACCAGTTCATTGCCGAGCACCAGCAGGAGCTGAGCCAGGTCAGCCGCTTGCTGAGCAACGACCTGGGCGCCGCTTCGGCACTGGCCTGGCGCCTGCAACGCCCGCAGGTGGACCTGTACAACACCGTCGGCGAACTGAAGTACGGCATCGCCTATCCCGACTCAGCGCCCCGCGCGGTGGGCCTCGACCAGGTCCAGCAATGGATGGCCGAGGCCCGCAAGCAAGGCTCGGTGGGCGTGGTGATGCGGGTCAACAACGCCGACGAGGTGCGTGAGGTCGAGTTGCTGCCCCTGGGCGGCAAGCGTTATGAGCGCGGCAATATGACCATCCTGATCTTTCCCCGGATCGAATCTTGAGCCTCTTCGACTCACAATGCAGCCGCCGACACTCTCGCCGGCTGCATTCCAGGTGTATGACTCAAAAGGACAAAAAACAGCGCCATCTGTGTCTTCAAAAAGCCTTCGAAAGGTTCTAAAAAGTCGCCCTCGCAACCGCCTGGCACGCTCTGCAGGCGGAAAAACTGAACCCTGGCTGTCTGCTTCGAAGATAAACGGAGTCTTGCCCTATTTTTCATATTCGTTTCACATTTTTCCGCTTAATCTCGGGCCCTCGAAACCTGGATCCACCACGACGAAGATCCTGAGCGCGGGTTGAGATTGATCTTATTTCACCTATAACACCTTGATCCGTATTTACTTTTTCTCAACATAGTCTTTACTCAAGCACGGCAAGGAACGCCCCAACGGCTCAACCATGGATAAGCACCAATGACTGCATGCACTTCGTTACCCGACATCAATAAAAACAAGAACCATCCGCACGTCTCACACACCGCTTGAACCCTTCGTTCTCTGACGTTTTTCTTCACCCGAGGTCTCAATGAACCAGGCTTTCCTTCCTTTCTCGCGTCCGAGTATTGGCGATGAAGAGATCGCTGCGGTCGAGCAGGTTCTACGCTCTGGCTGGATCACCACCGGACCGAAAAACCAGGAGCTCGAGCAGCAATTCGCCGCGCGGGTCGGCTGCCAGCACGCGGTGGCCTTATCGTCAGCCACCGGCGGCATGCACATTACCCTGCTGGCGCTGGGCATCGGCCCTGGCGATGAGGTGATCACCCCCTCGCAGACCTGGGTTTCCACGGCCAACATGATCTGCCTGCTGGGGGCGACGCCGGTCTTCGTCGATGTCGATCCGCACACCCTGATGACCGATGCCGCCACGATTGAAGCGGCGATCACACCGCGGACCAAGGCGATCATCCCGGTGCATTACGCCGGTGCCGCCTTCGACCTCGATCCGCTGTACGCCCTGGCCGACAAACACGGCATCGCAGTGATCGAGGATGCCGCCCACGCCGCCGGCACCACCTATCGCGGTCGGCCCGTCGGCGCCCGGGGCACGGCGATCTTTTCCTTCCATGCGATCAAGAACATGACCTGCGCCGAAGGCGCGATGTTCGTCAGCGACGACGAGGCCCTGGCCAACCGGGTGCGCATGCTCAAGTTCCACGGCCTGGGCGTCGACGCCTATGACCGCCTGACCCACGGGCGCAAGCCCCAGGCCGAGGTGATCGAACCCGGCTTCAAATACAACCTGGCGGATATCAATGCCGCCATCGCCCTGGTGCAGTTGCAGCGCCTGGACGCGATCAATCGCCAGCGCGAGATCCTGGCCAATGCCTACCTGGAGCAGCTGCGCGACCTGCCAGTGCAACCGCTGCACCTGCCGCAGTATCCGCAGCAACATGCCTGGCACCTGTTCATCTTGCGCATCGACGCCGAGCGTTGCGGCATCGATCGCGACGGCTTCATGAAGGCCCTGCAGGAGCAGAACATCGGCAGTGGCATCCACTTCGTCGCCACTCACCTGCACAGCTATTACCGCCAGCGCTTCCCGGATGTGCATTTACCCAACACCGAATGGAACTCGGCACGCCTGTGCTCGATTCCGCTGTTCCCCGACATGACCCTCGACGACGTCGAGCGGGTCGTCGGCGCCATCAAAACCTGTCTGGACTGAAACCTTGAAACCTTATCCAATCCAGTTCGTGTCGATCGTCATTCCGGTCTACAACGAAGAAGAAAGCCTGCCCGAACTGCTGCGCCGCACTGAAGCGGCCTGCCGCCAGCTCAAGCACGACTTCGAGATCGTCCTGGTGGACGATGGCAGCCGCGACGAATCGGCACAGATCCTCGAGCAAGCGGCCGGCCGCGAAGGCAGCCCGGTGGTGGCGGTGATCCTCAACCGCAACTACGGCCAGCATGCGGCGATCATGGCCGGTTTCGAGCAATGCCGTGGCGACGTGATCATCACCCTGGACGCCGACCTGCAGAACCCGCCGGAAGAAATCCCGCGCCTGGTGGCCCAGGCCGAGCTGGGCTACGACGTGGTCGGCACGGTGCGCAACAACCGCCAGGACTCCGCCTGGCGCCGCTGGCCGTCGAAGCTGATCAACCTCGCCGTGCAGCGCTCTACCGGCGTGGCCATGAACGACTACGGCTGCATGCTGCGCGCCTACCGCCGCAGCGTGGTCGACGCCATGCTCGCCTGCCGCGAACGCAGCACCTTCATCCCGATCCTGGCCAACAGCTTCGCCCGCCATACCACCGAAGTGCTGGTGAACCACGCCGAGCGTGAACACGGCGACTCCAAGTACAGCCCGATGCGCCTGATCAACCTGATGTTCGACCTGATCACCTGCATGACCACCACGCCGCTGCGCCTGTTGAGCATCATCGGTTTCAGCATGGCCGGCCTCGGCGTGCTGTTCGCCCTGCTGCTGGTTTTCCTGCGCCTGGTGTTCGGTTCCCAATGGGCCGGCGACGGTATGTTCGTGCTGTTCGCCATCCTGTTCGTGTTCACCGGTGGCCAGTTCATCGGCATGGGCCTGTTGGGCGAATACCTGGGCCGCATGTACAGCGATGTGCGTGCCCGCCCACGCTTCTTCATTGAAAAAGTCTTGCGCAGCCAGCCTGCCGCTCCTGCTCCCGCTGTCACCGTCGACGGTCTAACTTCCACTCTCTCCGATCAGGTCTCGCCATGAGTCATAAAGCTGTTGTCTTCGCCTACCACGATATCGGCTGCGCGGGCATCGAAGCCCTGCTCAACGCGGGTTATGAAATCGGCGCGGTCTTCACCCATGCCGATGACCCCAAGGAAAACACCTTCTACGGCTCCGTGGCCCAACTGTGCTCGCTCAAGGGCATCCCGGTGCATGCCCCGGACGACGCCAACCACCCGCTGTGGGTCGAGCGCATCGCCAAACTCAACCCCGACTACATCTTCTCCTTCTACTATCGCAACCTGTTGAGCGAAGCGCTGTTGGCCACCGCCAGCAGGGGCGCCTTCAACCTGCACGGTTCGCTGCTGCCAAGCTACCGTGGCCGCGCGCCGGCCAACTGGGTGCTGGTCAACGGCGAAAGCGAAACCGGCGTGACCCTGCACCGCATGGTCAAGCGCCCAGATGCCGGGGCGATCGTTGCCCAGCAGCGGGTGGCCATCGAGCGCAGCGATACCGCGCTGAGCCTGCACGGCAAGCTGCGCGATGCCGCCACCAGCCTGCTGCGCGACACCCTGCCCGCCCTGGCGCAAGGCAAGGTCAGCGAAACCGCCCAGGACGAATCCAGGGCCAGCTACTTCGGTCGCCGTACCGCGGCTGATGGCAAGCTGCTGTGGAGCCAGCCGGCCGAGCAACTGTTCAACCTGGTGCGGGCCGTGACCAAGCCTTACCCGGGCGCGTTCTGCGCCGTGGGCGAGCACAAGCTGATCGTCTGGAGCGCCGAGGTGATCAAGGGCAACGAAGGCCAGGCCCCGGGCCGGGTGATCAGCGTCGACCCGCTGCGCATCGCCTGCGGCCAGGACTCACTGCTGATCAACGCCGGCCAGCGCAACGACAACGGCCTGTACCTCAGCGGCCCGCAACTGGCCAACGAACTGGGCCTGGTGGACGGCTCGCTGCTGCGCGGTGCCGAATCCGGCCGTGCCCCGCGGCGCACCCGGGTGCTGATCCTCGGCGTCAACGGTTTCATCGGCAATCACCTGTCCGAGCGCCTGCTGCGTGACGACAAGTACGAGGTCTACGGCCTGGATATCGGCTGCGACGCCATCGAGCGCCTGCGCAACCATCCGCATTTCCACTTCGTCGAAGGCGACATCAGCATTCACTCCGAGTGGATCGAGTACCACATTAAGAAGTGCGACGTGGTCCTGCCGCTGGTGGCCATCGCCACCCCGATCGAATACACCCGCAACCCGCTGCGTGTGTTCGAACTGGACTTCGAAGAGAACCTCAAGCTGGTCCGCTACTGCGTCAAATACAACAAACGCGTGATCTTCCCGTCGACCTCCGAGGTCTACGGCATGTGCCAGGACCAGAACTTCGACGAAGACAGCTCCAACCTGATCGTCGGCCCGATCAACAAGCAGCGCTGGATCTACTCGGTGTCCAAGCAACTGCTGGACCGGGTGATCTGGGCCTACGGCAGCAAGGGCCTGAACTTCACCCTGTTCCGCCCGTTCAACTGGATGGGCCCGCGCCTGGATCGCCTGGACTCGGCGCGCATCGGCAGTTCCCGGGCCATCACCCAGCTGATCCTCAATCTGGTGGAAGGCACGCCGATCCGCCTGTTCGACGGCGGCGAGCAGAAACGCTGCTTCACCGACATCGCCGACGGCATTGAAGCCCTGGCGCGCATCGTCGACAACGAAAACGATGTGTGCAACGGCCAGATCATCAACATCGGCAACCCGGACAACGAAGCCAGCATCCGCCAGCTGGGCGAAGAGCTGCTGCGTCAGTTCGAGGCCCATCCGCTGCGTGGCAACTTCCCGCCGTTCGCCGGTTTCCGCGAGGTCGAGAGCAAGTCCTTCTACGGTGCCGGTTACCAGGACGTGGAACACCGCAAGCCGAGCATCGCCAACGCCAAGCGCCTGCTGAACTGGGAGCCGACCGTCGAGATGAAGGAAACCATCGGCAACACGCTGGACTTCTTCCTGCGCGAAGCCATGCTCGAAATCGCGGAGCACTCTAAAGAAGAAGCATGTTGATGCAGGCAGGTCTGCGAATCGATGTCGACACCTATCGCGGCACCCGTGAGGGAGTGCCGCGGTTGCTGGAGCTGCTCGACGAGGCCGGGATCAAGGCCACCTTCTTCTTCAGCGTCGGCCCGGACAACATGGGGCGCCACCTGTGGCGCCTGATCCGCCCGCAGTTTTTGTGGAAGATGCTGCGCTCCAACGCCGCCGGTCTTTATGGCTGGGACATCCTGCTGGCCGGCACCGCCTGGCCGGGCAAGCCGATCGGTCGCGACCTCGGGCACCTGATGCGCCAGGCCCGGGATGCCGGCCATGAAGTCGGCCTGCACGCCTGGGATCACCACGGCTGGCAGGCCAATGCCGGGCGCTGGAACCAGGCGCAGCTGATCGAGCAGATCCGCCAGGGCGTCGACACCCTCAATGACATTCTCGGCCAGCGCGTCGACTGCTCGGCCGCCGCCGGCTGGCGCGCCGACGAGCGTGTGATCGAGGCCAAGCAGGGCTTCGGCTTTCGCTACAACAGCGATTGCCGCGGCACGTCGATCTTCCAGCCCCGGCTGGCGGATGGCAGCCTGGGCGCCCCGCAGATTCCGGTCGACCTGCCGACCTTCGACGAAGTGGTCGGGCCAGCCGTCGCGGCCCACGACTTCAACGCATTCATCCTGGACCGGTTCAGCCCTGAAAAGCTCAACGTCTACACCATTCACGCCGAGGTCGAAGGGATTCTGATGGCCAACGATTTTCGTCAGCTACTGGCGCAAGCCCGCCAGCGCGACATTCATTTCACTCCCCTGGGCAACCTGTTGCCCGCCTCCTTGCAGAGCCTGCCCCAGGGGCAGGTCATTCGTGGCGCCCTCGAAGGCCGCGAAGGCTGGCTGGGGGTGCAAGGCGCATGACCAGACGCTGGGCCCTGCCTCTTTTACTGCTTGCCTTCGGCCTGTTCTTCCTGTTGCCGATGGCCACCCACGGTTTGTGGATTCCCGATGAAACCCGCTATGCGCAGATCAGCCAGGAAATGCTCCTGACCGGCCACTGGGCATCGCCGCATTTCATGGGCATCCGTTATTTCGAGAAGCCGGCCGCCGGCTACTGGATGATCGCCCTCAGCCAGGCACTGTTCGGCCAGAACCTATTCGGCGTGCGGGTGGCTTCGGCCCTGAGCATGGGCCTGAGCGTGCTGCTGGCCTATTTGATGGCCGGGCGGCTGTGGAACGACCCGCGCAAGCGCCTGGTCTGCGCCCTGCTGTACATGAGTTTCTGCGTGGTGGTCGGCGCCGGCGGTTATGCCAACCTCGACCCGCAGTTCACCTTCTGGGTCAACCTGAGCCTGGTGGCCCTGTGGTTCGCCCTGGACAACAGCACCCCACGCAACCGCCTGCTGGCCTGGGCCGGCCTGGGTTTCGCCTGCGGCATGGGCTTCATGACCAAGGGTTTCCTCGCCTGGCTGCTGCCGGTGCTGATCGCCCTGCCCTACATGTTCTGGCAAAAACGCCTGCGCGAACTGTTCATCCATGGCGGCGTCGCGGTGCTGGTGGCGATTGTCGTGAGCCTGCCGTGGGCCCTGGCGGTGCATGCCCAGGAAGCGGATTACTGGCGGTTCTTCTTCTGGCATGAACACATCCGCCGTTTTGCCGGTGACGACGCCCAGCACGCCTCGCCATGGTGGTACTACCTGCCGTTGCTGGTGGCGTTCAGCATGCCCTGGGTCCTGGTGCTGCCCGGTGCCTTGAAGCAGGCCTGGCAGACCCGGCGCCAGGCGAGCATCGGTTTCCTGCTGCTGTGGCTGATCCTGCCGCTGGCGTTCTTCAGCCTGAGCAAGGGCAAGCTGCCGGCCTATATCCTGCCGTGCCTGCTGCCGCTGGCGCTGTTGATGGGCAATAGCCTGAGCGACCGGCTGCACGCCGGGCAGAGCCGGATCATCCGCCTCAACGCGGTGCTCAACCTGGTGCTGGGCCTGTTGCTGCTGTTGGCGCTGGTGTATTTCCAGCTGAAGAAGCCGCTGTACAGCAACGAGCCCGGGCACCTGGTGCTGGTGTTCCTGGCCCTGCTTGGCTGGAACATGAGCAACCTGCTGCCGGCCTTCCGCCCGCTGCAACTGTGGGCCGCGCCGGCGCTCGGCAGCTGGCTGTTCATCGCCCTGCTGCCCGCCGGCCTGCCGAACTCGGTGGTCTACAACAAGATGCCGGATCAATTCATCATCGATCACGCCGAGGAACTCGCGAAGAGCCACACCCTGGTGAGCAACGACCTGGGCGCCGCCTCGGCCCTGGCCTGGCGTCTCAAGCGCCCGGATATTGCCTTGTACAACACGACAGGCGAAGTGAAATATGGCCTGGCCTATCCTGACACCCAGCATCGCTATATCGACCTGCGCAAGGTCGGCGAATGGATGCCCGAGGCCCGCAAGCAAGGCCAGGTGGGCGTGGTGATGCGGGTCAGTGGCGACGAACACTACGAAATCGATCTGTTGCCGCAGGATTTCAAACGTTATGACCAGGGCAATCTCGTGATCCTGATCTTCCCTCAGAGCCAGCCATGAGCCTGTTGCTGCTGCTCGCCGCCTGCCTGCTGACCTGCCTGGGCCAGATCGCGCAGAAGTTCGCCGTGGAAAGCTGGCGTGGCCAGCCCTCCGGCGCACTCGACAAACTGCGCTCGCCCTGGCTGTGGCTGGCCCTCGCCAGCCTCGGCCTGGGCTTGCTGGTGTGGTTGCTGGTGCTGCAGCGGGTCGAGGTCGGCATCGCCTACCCGATGCTCAGCCTGAACTTCGTGCTGATCACCCTGATCGCCCGCTTCGTCTTCCATGAAACCATCGACCGCCGTCATTGGCTGGGCGTGGCGCTGGTACTGGCTGGCGTGCTGCTGTTGAGTCGCCACGCATGAGCCGGGCTCTGGGCTTCACCTTCGCCATGGGCAGCGTGCTGCTGGTCAGCGCCGCGCAGTTGGGCATGCGCTGGAGCATGACCCGCCTGCCGGTACCCGCGGACTGGCTGGCGGCGCTGTCCGGCGGCCAGGTCGACCTGCTGGCGCTGGGCGTGGTGCTGGCGGCGATCCTCGCCTATGCCCTGTCGATGCTCTGCTGGCTGCTGGCCCTGCGCGACCTGCCGTTGGGTCGGGCCTATTCCCTGCTCAGCATCAGCTACGCCCTGGTCTATCTGCTGGCCGCCAGCCTGCCACTGTTCAACGAACCGTTCAGTCTCTCGAAAACCCTGGGGGTGGCGCTGGTCATCCTCGGCGTCATTACCATCAACTCACGACCTGCTCCCGCGACAAGTCCCAGGAATACCCCATGAAAATCAGCGTATTTGGAAGTGGTTATGTCGGCCTCGTGCAGGCCGCCGTGCTGGCCGAGGTCGGCCACGATGTCATCTGCATGGACATTGACGAACACAAGGTCCAGCAGCTGCAACAGGGGCACGTCAGTATCTTCGAACCCGGGCTGTCGAGCCTGGTGCGCGACAACCTGGAAGGCAAACGCCTGAGTTTCACCTGCGACGAAAAGCTCGCGGTGCAACATGGCCAGGTGCTGTTTATTGCGGTCGGCACGCCGTCCAGCGAGGACGGCTCGGCCGACCTGCGCTACGTGCTATCGGTGGGCGACGCCGTGGCCCGGCACCGCGAGCAGCCGGTGATCCTGGTGGAGAAATCCACGGTGCCGGTGGGCACTGGCGACACCTTGAAAGCGCACATCGAAAAAGCCCTGGACGGGCGCGCCCTGCAGTTCGATATCGTCTCCAACCCGGAATTCCTCAAGGAAGGCTCGGCGGTGTCCGACTGCCGCCGGCCGGACCGGATCATCGTCGGTTGCGAGCGCGAAGAAGTCCGCGACGTGATGCGCGACCTGTACGCACCGTTCAACCGCAACCATGACCGCATCATGTTCATGGACCTGCGCAGCGCCGAGCTGACCAAGTACGCCGCCAACTGCATGCTGGCGACCAAGATCAGCTTCATCAACCAGATCGCCGAGCTGGCCGAACACCTGGGGGCCGATATCGAGTCGGTGCGCCTGGGGATCGGCGCCGACTCGCGCATCGGCTATCACTTCATCTACCCGGGCTGCGGCTACGGCGGCTCGTGCTTCCCCAAGGACATGCGCGCGTTGATCCACAGCGCCGAGCAGGCCCATTGCTCCAGCGACCTTTTGCAAGCGGTGGAAGCCATCAACGAACGGCAGAAACACAAGCTGTTCGAGCGTATCAACGCCTTCTACAAGGGCGACCTGAAAGGCAAGACCTTCGCCCTCTGGGGCCTGGCCTTCAAGCCCAACACCGACGACATGCGCGATGCCCCAAGCCGAGTGCTGCTCGAATCCCTGTGGGCCGCCGGCGCCAACGTGCGCGCCTTCGACCCGGAAGCCATGCAGGAAACCCAGCGCCTGTACCCCGACGAACCGAAGCTGATGCTGATGGGCACCCCGGAATCGGTGCTCAACGACGCCGACGCGCTGATCATCTGCACCGAGTGGCAGCAGTTCAAGGCACCGGATTTCCAGCTGCTGCAACAGCGCCTCAAGGCCCCGGTGATCTTCGACGGGCGCAACCTGTACGACGCCGAGCGCCTGGCCCGCAGCGGCTTCACCTACTTCCCGATCGGCCGCGGCGAGTCGCGCCAGCTGCCAATTCCTTACCAGCAATGGGCCGGCACACCGGTTGAAGCCTGAATGATCCCGCGCGCCGTCCCCGCCCAGACACTGCACAGGCAAGCGTTGGGGCTGGGGCTGCTGGCCCTGCTGCTGTTCTGTGCCGGGGTCTACCAGCAGGCGGTGACCGGTTTCGACTCAAGGTTCGTCCTGTTCGCCAAGGAAATGTTGCGCCATGGGCCCGGGTTCTTCCCCACCACCTATGGCCAGCCCTATGCCGACTACAGCAGCGCCTCGACGCTGCTGATCTATCTGTTCTCGCTGCCGTTCGGCCGGGTCGTCAGCCTGAGCGCCTGGCTGCCTACGGCCCTGGCTTCGGCGACCATAGTCAGCCTGATCTATCGACTGCTGGCGCCCTGTTCCCGAACCTGGGCCCTGCTCAGCGTCGCCCTGCTCCTGCTCAGCAATACCTTTATCAGCGAAACCCGCGCCGTGTCCCTGGACCAGATACTCGCCGCCATCGCCCTGGCGGTGTTCTACCTGGGGTATGCCCACGATCACTTCGCCGCGCCGCGCCGCCTGTGGCTGATCCTCGCATTGCTGGTCGCAGGGTTCGCCATTCGCGGGCCGATCGGCCTGGTGATTCCCTGCGGCATGCTGTGCAGCTATTACCTGCTCGAAGGCCAGTGGCGACGCATGCTGGTGTTCGGTGGCAGCGCCCTGCTGCTATTGCTGGCGTGCGTGGCGCTGTTGCTGTGGCTGGCCCGGCTGAGTGGCGGCCCGGCCTTCATGCAGGAGGTGATCCGCATGCAGTTCACCGGGCGCATGGACGGCAGCGAAGGCAGCAGTGGCTGGTTCTTTTACTTCAGCAGTTCCCTGGGCAACTACGCCCTGGCCTACCCGCTGGCAATCCTGGCCTGGATCGGCGTGCTGCTGGCCCGGCGCGACGAACCGGACCCGGCGCTGAAGCTGCTGCGCCTGTGCACCGCCGCGGGGCTGCTGGTGATGATCGGCCTGTCGATTCCCCAGGCCAAGAAAGCCCGCTATCTGCTGCCGATGCTGCCCATGGCGGCGATTGTCGCGGCCTACCCGTTCCAGGCGCGCCAGGGGCGCTTCATGGCCTGGCTGCGGATTGCGATCCAAGGCATATGGCTATTGCTGCCGGGGCTGTTGATCGTCGGGTTGCTGGTGCTGCAACGCAAGTTTCCCGAGCAACTGACGGACCTGACCGCGATGCTGGCGCTCCTTGGGCTGCTGCAAGGGGCCGCGCTGCTGATGCTGGCCCGGCCGCGCTGGCGGGCCGTCGGCCTGGCCTATACCGCGGTGCTGGCGGTGTGGACCACCTACATCGGGGTGTTCGAGCCCGTCGAACGCCAGCTGTACGACACCCGCGACTTCAGCCTCGCGGCGCAACGGTTGATCCAGAGCGACCCGGCACCGCTGGTGCTGCACGCCATGGGCAAGGACGCCAAGGCCATTAAGTTCATGGTCCACCTCGACCAGGACCTGCAACCGCTGTTCACCGAGCGCGCCGAGGCCCTTGCCGCCATCCCGGGCCCGGCCTGGGTGATGATGGATCGAGGCGAGCTGGCGACACTCAAGGACACGCCCTTGGTGCGCCTGACTCCGGTACTCAGCGGACGCTTCGACAAGAACGACTTCGTCATGCTGCATCTGCCTGCCACCCCCCAACCCTGAAGGTTGCCCCACCGCGCCCTGGCTCCTTACACTCGCGCCCCATGACTCTGCAAATCCGCCTGGCCACAGAGGCCGATGCCACCCTGCTCCCCGCCATCGAACGCAGCGCCGCCGCGCTGTTTCGCCGCGACCCCGAACTGGCCTGGCTGGCCGACGCCGAGGTGCCCGACGCCGCGCAGCACCGCGCACATATCCGCGAGCAACGGGTGTGGGTGGCGGTGCTCGACCAGGAGGTGTGCGCCTTCCTCGACGCCGAAGCCTGCGTCGACGCACTGCATATCTGGGAGATCTCGGTCGCCAGCGCCGCCCAAGGACGCGGCATCGGCCGTCGCCTGCTGCAGACGGTGGGCGAACAGGCGCGCCTGCAGGGGTTCAGCGCCCTGACCCTGAGTACCTTTCGCCAGTTGCCGTGGAATGAACCCTTCTACCAGCGCTGCGGTTTCGTCACCCTGGACGCCGACCAATTGGGGCCGCGCCTGCGGCAGGTGCTGGCCGAGGAAGCTCGCCACGGCCTGCCGGCGGCCCGGCGCTGCGCCATGCGCCTGACACTGCCTGCCTAACCCACTCAACTGTAGGAGGGTGTCAGCCATCTAAGGAGCGCCGCGCCGGTTATTTAAAATGGCGAGTGGGTGGACCGCAAACGACATGTTTTGTACTCACCGGTTACTTCGTACGGATAACCCTGCGGGAATCTAAAGGACTGCAACCATAGGTTGAAAGTGCCATGATACCGGCTATACCAGCCATGTCTGCGGCGTGCTCCGCCTTATCGAATAGCGCACTTTGAAGCGCACTTTTCATTTGCACTTTTGACCCGCACTTTTAGCGCGTACTTTTCACCAGCAGCCAAGCACAGATAATGAGTGCAGGCAGAACCTGGAACGCTACCCGGGCCAGGCTCAGCCATTGCTCTTGAGATCCACCCCCAGCGCCTGGGCGAAGGCCTTGACCAAAGGACTGCGCACCGTGTTGTGACGCAGGATCAGGCTGAAGGGTGTGCTGTAGTGCACCCGGTCCGGAAGCAGCACGCGCATTTCGCCACGCTCCACCAGCGCCGCGGCATAGTGCCGGGGCAGGAAACCGAGGAAACGCCCGGTCTTGATCAGTATCGCCACCGCTTCGACCTGGGACGCCGCCGCCGAAAAGCTGTCGTACAGGGCAAACTGCCCCTTGGCCTGATGGATCGCATAGCGATGGTTGATGAACTCGTACTGCTTGAGGGTCTCGGCGTCGATCGCGTTGTCCGCCACGTCAAACAACGGGTGCCCCACGGCGCAATAAGCCGCGGACTCTTCGTCATATAACTTGAAGTAATCGAACTCTTCACGCTTTTGATAGACCGGCACAATTCCAGCAACTAAGCGCCCCTCCACCACACCCCGTTCAACTTCATCCAGTTGTGATGCGTAGAGCCTGAACCTTACTTTCGGCGACTCCATATTCATTCGTCGCAGGGCAGCAACTAACGGCGAACTAATATCGGTGATCGTATTATCAATGACCCCCACACCCAGATCGCCGATTATTTCATTCTGCGCGCAACTAAGCCGGTCGCGAAAGTTGTCCACCGAGGCAAACAGGTCAATCGACGCCTGATACACCAGGCTGCCTTCCTCGGTCAGGCAAAAACCCTCCCGGCCCCGGGTGCACAGGCGCATGCCGATGCGGATCTCCAGGTCGGAGATCTGCTTGCTGATGGCCGCCAGGCCCACGTTCAGCTCGTTCTGCGCGGCGCTGAAGCCTCCCGCCTCGACCACTGCCTTGAATACCTTGAGCAGTTTGAAGTCCAGCCCGCTGAGTGCCAGCGGTGCTCTGTGGGCGGTTTTAATCGCTGGGTTTCCAGAATTGGAAAGTGGGGTTTCCATAATGCTTATTGACCTCGGGCGGCATATTCAACAGGCTTTGCTGCACAACAAAAACACAGCCGACAAATAATAATGAACATAGAAAACAAGGCTTGGCAACCATCAAAAGTTTCCCTGGGTCAGCGACAACTCGCTGATTCAACACCCTTAAAAACTGACACTTCGATCAGTTCTCGCCACTTGCTACTGCCCTCTTGAAACCTGCCTGACCCGAAGACTCTTCGACGCCCTTTCAGCGGCTGTTGGAGAAGTCCGTGGTCGGCCGTACCGAATTCAATTCGCGTTATCGACGAGGAAAAAACAATGAACCAGCCTACCGATCGCCTCTGGGGCGCCCGTTTCAAAAGCGGCCCGTCCGCGGCCCTGGCCGCCCTGTCGCGCTGCCCCGAGCGTTACTTTCGCCTGACCCCTTACGACCTCGCCGGCTCCAAGGCCCATGCCCGGGAACTGCAACGCGCCGGCCTGCTGGACGAGCCGGAAACCCGCACCATGCTCGAGGCCCTGGAACGCATTGGCGAAGACTTCCGCGCCGGCCGGGTGAGCCCGACCCTGGACGACGAAGACGTGCACACCTTCATCGAGCGCCTGCTCACCGAGCGCCTCGGCGCCCTCGGCGGCAAGCTGCGCGCCGGCCGTTCGCGCAACGACCAGACCGCCAACGACCTGCGCCTGTTCCTGCGCGACCATGTCCGCAGCCTGGCGGTGCAGGTACTGGACCTGCAGCAAGCGCTGGTGGAACAGGCCGAACAGCATGTGGACAGCATCTGCCCGGGCTTCACCCACCTGCAGCAGGCCCAGCCGATCGTCTTCGCCCACCACCTGCTGGCCCATGCCCAATCAATGCTGCGCGACGTGCAGCGGCTGGTGGACTGGGATGCCCGCACCGCCCTGTCGCCACTGGGCGCGGCGGCGATGGCCGGCTCGGCCATCGCCCGCCAGCCGCAGCAATCGGCCAGGGAGATGGGCTACGCCGGCGTCTGCGAGAACTCCATCGACGCGGTGGCCAGCCGTGACCACGTGGCCGAGTTCCTGTTCGTCGCCAGCATGCTCGGGATCAACATCTCGCGCCTGGCCGAAGAGTTCTGCCTGTGGTCCTCGCGGCAGTTCCGCTGGGTGGCCCTGGACGATGCCTACGCCACCGGCAGCTCGATCATGCCGCAGAAGAAAAACCCCGATATCGCCGAACTGGCGCGGGGCAAGGCCGGCCGGCTGATCGGCAACCTCACCGGGCTGCTGTCGACCCTCAAGTCGTTGCCGCTGTCCTACAACCGCGACCTGAGCGAAGACAAGAACGGCGTGCTCGACAGCGTCGACACCCTGCTGCTGGTGCTGCCGGCCATGGCCGGGATGGTCGCGACCATGACCGTCAACGTCGAGGAACTGCGGCGCCAGGCGCCACTGGGTTTCACCCTGGCCACCGAAGTCGCCGACTGGCTGGCGGTGCGCGGGGTGCCGTTCAAGGAAGCCCACGAAATCACCGGCGCGCTGGTCCAGGCCTGCGAGAAACACGACCTCGAACTCTGGGAAGCCTCCCCGGCCCTGCTGGCCGAGATCGATACGCGCCTGACCCCGGAGGTGCGCGACAGCCTGACCCTGGAAGCCGCCATCGCCGCCCGCAGCGGCTGGGGCGGCACCGCGCCGGAACAGGTGCGCGCGCAGATCGCCCGGCTGAAAACCGCCCTGGCGGCGCAGCGGCAATGGGCCGCGCAGTACGACGGTTTCCGTCTCTGAAACCTTGAACGCAGTCCCGTGGGAGCGAGCCGGCATCGATGCCGCCCGCTCGCTCCGCCGGGATGACGACCGACAGACCGCAGGCGCCATCCGCCTGCGTTGGGAGAAACAGCATGAGCCAGACCCAGGCAGAGCGCCTCCTCGCCGAGCGCAAACAAGCCGAAAACCAGTTCGACATCACCCAGTACGAACATGTGCCGCGGCGCTACTACGGGCGAATCTTTTTCGCCACGGTGATCGTCATCGCCCTCGTCGGCCTGGTCCGCGCCTTCGCCGAAGGCAAGATCGAATGGTCGTACATCGGCCAGTTCCTTACGTCCCGGGCGATCCTGTTCGGCCTGCTCAACACCCTGGTCATGGCGATCCTGGCCATGGCCCTGGGCATCGTGTTCGGGGTCATCACCGCGATCATGCGCATGTCGGCCAATCCGATCCTGCGCTACGTGGCCGTGACCTACACCTGGCTGTTCCGCGGCACGCCGCTGATCCTGCAGCTGCTGCTGTGGTTCAACCTGGCGTTGATCTTCCCCACCATTGGCATTCCCGGGCTGTTCGAGCTGGACACCGTGAGCCTGATGACGCCGTTCGTGGCCGCCCTGCTCGGCCTGAGCATCAACCAGGGCGCCTACACCGCCGAAGTGGTGCGCGCCGGCCTGCTGTCGGTGGACACCGGCCAGTACGAAGCCGCCAAGTCGATCGGTATGCCGCGCCTGCAGGCCCTGCGCCGGATCATCCTGCCCCAGGCCATGCGCATCATCATCCCGCCGGTGGGCAACGAGTTCATCGGCATGGTCAAGATGACCTCCCTGGCCAGCGTGATCCAGTACTCGGAACTGCTCTACAACGCCCAGAACATCTACTACGCCAACGCCCGGGTGATGGAGCTGCTGATCGTCGCCGGCATCTGGTACCTGGCCGCCGTCACCGTCCTGTCCTTCGGCCAAAGCCGCCTGGAACGCCGTTTCGCCCGCGGCGCCGGCAAACGCTCGTAAGCAGCCCTGGAGAATCCGATCATGAGAAACATCGTCAAGGCTGTGGGCCTGAACAAGTACTACGACAACTACCACGCCCTCAAGGACATCAACATCGAGGTCGAGCAAGGCGAAGTGCTGTGCATCATCGGCCCGTCCGGCTCGGGCAAGAGCACCCTGCTGCGCTGCGTCAACCAGCTGGAGAAGATCGACAAGGGCGGCCTGTGGGTCGACGGCGAGCTGGTGGGCTACCGCATCGTCGGCAACAAGCTGCACGAGCTCAACGAATCGCAGATCGCCCGCCAGCGCCTGGCCACCGGCATGGTGTTCCAGCGCTTCAACCTGTTCCCGCACATGACCGTGCTGCAAAACATCGTCGAAGGCCCGTGCCAGGTGCTCAAGCGCTCGCCCAAGGAGTCCCACGAGGAAGCCCTGGAACTGCTGGCCCGGGTGGGCCTGGCCGACAAGCGCAACAGCTACCCGATCGAGCTGTCCGGCGGCCAGCAGCAGCGGGTGGCGATCGCCCGCGCCCTGGCCATGCGGCCCAAGCTGATGCTGTTCGATGAACCCACTTCGGCACTCGACCCGGAACTGGTCGGTGAGGTGCTGTCGGTGATGCGCGACCTGGCGCAGACCGGCATGACCATGATCGTCGTCACCCATGAACTGGGCTTCGCCCGGGAGGTTTCCAACCGCATGGTGTTCATGGACGGCGGGCAGATCGTGGAGGCTGGAAGCCCCGAAGAAATACTAATAAGCCCACAAAACCCGCGCACCCAAAGCTTCATTTCTGCCGTTCGAACCTAGGCCCGAGCTCGCAAACACGGAGCGGACCTCACAACATTCATAAGAGAACGACCATGAAGAATTTCGTCATTCCAGCAGTACTCGCAAGCCTGATGGCCAGCAGCTTGACCTTCGCCGCCGAGCTGCCCGCCAGCATCAAGGCCAAGGGCGAGATCGTCGTCGCGATCATGCCCAACTACCCGCCGATGGACTTCAAGGACCCGGCCACCAACCAGCTCACCGGCCTCGACTACGACCTGGGCAACGCCCTGGCCGAGCGCCTGGGGGTGAAGATCGCCTGGCAGGAAACCGGCTTCGAGCAAATGATCAACGCCCTGACCACCGACCGCGTGGATGCGGTGCTGTCGGGCATGACCGACACCGCCGAACGGCAGAAGAGCGTGACCTTCGTCGACTACTTCACCAGCGGGCCGCAGTTCTACACCCTGCAGAAAAACACCGCGATCAACGAACCCACCGACCTGTGCGGGAAGAAAGTCGGCACCAGCCGTCGCACCACCTTCCCGGCGGAAATCGCTGCCTGGAGCAAGGCCAACTGCGAAGCCCACGGCAAGCCGGCGGTGGTGGTGATCGGCGCCGAAGGTTCGGCCGACGCCCGCGCGCAACTGCGCCAGAGCCGCATCGACGCGGCCATGCAAGGCAGCGAGACCCTGCCGTACCTCAAGACCCAGGAAAAGGACACCTATAAGACCCTGGGCCTGCCGATCTCCGAGCAGTTCACCGGCCTGGGCGTGAGCAACAAGAAGCCCGAGCTGGCCGAAGCCCTGAAGACCGCGCTGCAAAGCATGGTCGACGACGGCAGCTACCAGGCCATCCTGAAAAAATGGAACCTGGAGCTGGGCGCGATCAAGACCGTGACCCTCAACGCCGGTAAATAACCACCGAGCCCCCCCCCCGCGGGCGCGAGCCCATTCGTGTCCGCGGGAGGTGGCCGTTGCTCAGCGGATGGCGGGCAAACCGGCCCGCCCCAATGACTGGAGCGCTATCGATGTCCTCCTCACCCCAACCCACCTGGCCGGACGGGCACCAGGCGTGCCTGGCCCTGGCCTTCGACCTCGACGGGCCGACCGGCGACGCCATGCTCGACGGCTCGATCTGGCGCAAGCCGGAATACTTCGGCTTCGGCGGCTACGGCCCCTATCGGGCCCTGCCGCGCTTGCTCGACCTGCTCGACGCCTTCCGGATCCCGACCACCTTCTTCGTTCCCGCCTGGGTGGTGGAGAACTGGCCCAGGCAATGCCAGGCGATCGTCGAGCGCGGGCACGAGGTGGCGTACCACGGTTATCAGCATGAGTCCTTCTATGCCCTGCCCCTGGAGCAGCAGAAGGCGGTCATGACCAGATCCCGCGAGGTGTTCTGGAAGCACCTGAATATCCGCGCCGAAGGTTTCCGTACCCCGTCGGGCGACTGGCGCGCCGAAACCCCGGCGATGCTGGTGGAAGCCGGCGTCGCTTATTCCAGCAGCATGCGCGGCGACGACCGTCCGTACCTGGTCCAGGTACCGGGCCATGCCACGCCGCTGGTGGAGATCCCCGGGCGCTGGGAGATGGACGACTACGCCTCCCTCGCCTACACCCGCGCCCCCGATTTCCCCGCGGGCCTGGACCGCACCGCCAGCTACGAACTGACCCTGGACAACTGGTGCCGCGAGTACGACGGCGCCATGGACGAAGGGCTGTGCCTGACCACCCTGTTCCACCCCAAGATCACCGGCAAACCCGGGCGCATCCTGCTGCTGGAGCGGCTGTTCGAACATATGCGCCAGCGCCAGGACGTATGGTTCGCCACCTGCCGCGACGTCGCCCGCTGGTGGCTCAAGGAGCATCACCATGGCTGACAACCGGGTCTGGCCCCAGGGCTACCGCTGCGCCGTGGCGGTGACCGTCGACTACAACGACATCCACGGCATCCTCACCCAGGCCCCGCAAGTGGCCGGGCGCGACAAGACCCTGTCGGTCTGGCGCTATGGCAGCCAGCGTGGCGTCGAACGCCTGCTGGCGCTGCTCGACGAACTGCGGATGCCGGCCACCTGGTTCGTTCCGGGGATTGTGGCCGAGGAAAACCCCGGGCATGTGCGGGCGATCCAGGCCGCCGGGCATGAAATCGCCTGCGCCGGTTATCACCATGCCAACTACGACCGCTTGAGCCTGGCCGAACAGCAGCTGGAACTGCAACGCGGTTGCCAGGCCCTGGCCGACCTCACCGGCCGGCGCCCCAGGGGCTTTCGCATTCCGGCCGGCAACTGGGCCCCGGGGTTCGTCGAGGCACTGCACGGGCAAGGCATTCGCTGGTCTTCGTCCTGGCGCGGCGATGACCTGCCCTTCCCTCATCCGACCCGGCCGGAAGTGATCGAGCTGCCGCTGCACTACGAACTGGAAGACGAACCCTACTTCGCCTTCAACCTCAGCCCGGCGGTGCCGCCGGGGCAATCGCGGATCGCCTCCTACAGCCACACCCTGGGCAACCTGCAGCTGGACTTCGCCGCCTTCCACCGTTTCGGCCTGCTCTACGTGCTGCGCCTGCACCCGGAGATCATCGCCACCCCGGGGCGCATCGGCCTGCTGCGCGAGCTGTTGCAGGGCATCCAGCGGCACGAGGATGCCTGGATCGCCCGCGCCGGCGAGATCGCCCAGTGGTGGGCGGAACGCGCGCAACCGCTGGCGGAGGATCACCCCGCGGCGATTTATGAACGTCACTATCGGGCCTACCTGCCATGACCGATCGTTTGCAACACCTGGCGCAATTCTGCGTCGACAGCCGTTTCGAAGACCTGCCCCCGGCCCTGGTGGCCCAGGCCATCCGGCATATCCTCGATACCTTCGGCGCCGCGCTGGCCGGGGCGCACAGCGAAGTCGCCATGGCGGCGCGCCAGGCCCTCGGCGACGAAGGCGGCCGCAGCCGGGTGTGGGGCACCGCGCTGAGCAGCAGTGCCACCCAGGCGGCCTTGCTCAACGGCATCGCCGCCCATGCCCTGGAGCTGGACGACACCGGCGGCTGCGACCATTCCGGGGCCGTGGTGCTGCCGGCGGTGATGGCCGCCGCCAGCCTGCGGGACACGCCACTCAGCGGCCGCGAGCTGATCACCGCGGTGGTCATGGGCTATGAAGTCGGGCGCCGGGTGCTGGAAGCCTGCGGCGGTTATTCGGCCCACAACGGCGCCGGCTGGCATTCCACCGCCACCTGCGGGGTGTTCGGCGCGGCAGCTGCCTGCGCACGGGTGCTCGGCCTGGATGCCCGGCAGATGGCTTCGGCCCTGGGCCTGGCCGGCAGCTTCAGCGGCGGGCTCTGGGCCTTTATTCACGACGGTTCGCACAGCAAGAAACTGCACAGCGGCCGGGCGGCCGAAGGCGGTCTGCTGGCCGCGCGCCTGGCCCGGCAAGGCGTGACCGGGCCGGGCCAGCTGTTCGAGGAGGTCTGGGGCGGTTTCCTCAAGACCCTGGCCGGCAGCGACGCGATCCCCCAGGCCCTGGACGAACAGCTGGGCCAGGTGTGGAAGCTCGCGCGCTGCTCGATCAAGCCCTATGCCTCCTGCCGTGGCACCCACTCGGCCATCGATGCCCTGGGCCTGTTGCTCGAACAGTTGCAAGTGACGGCGGATCAGGTGGAGGACATTCAGGTGTCCCTCTGCGCCTTCCTCGACGACATGTGCGGCAGCCGCGACCTCGGCTCCCTGGCCGCCGCGCAGATGAGCCTGCCCTACGCCCTGGCGGCGCGCCTGGTGCATAGCCATGCGCGGCTGGATGCCTATGACCGCGAGTGCCGCGAAACAGCACGGATCGCCGGTGCCATGGCACGGATCCGCCTTGAAGTGGATCCGCAACTGTCAGAGGATGGTGAGCCCGTGGTGACCCTGCGCACCCGCGACGGGCGCCAGGCCAGCCGGTGTGTCGACGTGCCGCTGGGCGCGCCGGGCAACCCGCTCGACGATCAGGCGCTGCAAGAAAAGTTTCTCAGCCTGGCGACCCGGGTGCTGCCAGCCGAACGGGCCGGCGAATTGCTGCAACAGTTGTGGCGGCTGGCGGATATGGAATCCGTCGCCGTGCTGGACCGCTGGCTCCAACCATAGCCCTTCCGTAGCCCACTCAGACAACAAGGACTCGTGCACCACCGTGGCCACTTACTCGCTGGTTATCCGCCGCCTGATGATCTGCTCGCTGACCATTGTCGTCAGTCGCGCCATCACCAGCCCCCTGCTCACCCTGTTCCTCAGCGAAAAACTCGGCCTCGACCAGCAGGACGTCGGCCTGCTGCTGGGGGTCGCGGTGTTCATCGCCACGCTGCTCGCGCTGTATGGCGGCTACATCCTCGATCGCCTGGACAAGCGCCGGCTGCTGATCCTGAGCATGCTCTCCAGCGGCACCGGCTTTGTGCTGCTGACCTTCGCCCACAACCTCTACCTGACCACCGCGATCCTGGTGATCACCGAAACCGCCTCGGCGCTGTTCCTGATCGGCTCCAAGGCGATCATCAGCGAAAACCTGCCGGTGAGTCAGCGGGCCAGGGTGTTCTCCCTGCGCTACACCCTGACCAATATCGGCTACGCCACCGGCCCCATGCTCGGCGTGGTGATCGCCGGGCACCTGCCGCTGGCGCCGTTCCTGATCGCCGGCGCCATTGCCTTTCTCAGCACCCTGCTGATGCGCGGCATTCCAGCCACGCCGGGCCTGCCCTCGCTGAGCAAGCCGCAGAGTTTCCTCGACACCCTGGTGACCCTGAAAAACGACCGCACGCTGATCATGTTCACCTGCGGCTGCCTGCTCAGCACCATCGTCCATGGGCGCTTCACCCTGTACCTGTCGCAGTACCTGCTGGTCACCGAAGACACGAAAAGCGCCCTCGATACCATGGCCGCCCTGCTGGCCTGCAACGCCATCAGCGTGATCCTGCTGCAGTACCAGATCGGTCGTTTCCTCAAGCGCGAACAGCTGCGCTACTGGATCGCCGTCGGCACCAGCCTGTTCATCCTCGGCCTGATCGGCTTCAGCCTGGCCGACAGCCTGCTGGGCTGGTGCCTGGCGATGTTCGTCTTCACCCTTGGCGAGATGATCATCTACCCGGCGGAATTCCTGTTCATCGACACCCTGGCGCCCGAGGCCCTGCGCGGCAGCTATTACGGCGCGCAGAACCTCGCGGCCCTGGGCGGCGCCTTGAGCCCGGTGATCTGCGGCTACCTGCTGGTGCATACCCCGGCACCGACCATGTTCTATGCCCTGAGCACCTTGACCGCCCTGGGCGGCCTGCTGTGTTTCATGAGCGGACGGCGGGTGGCCCTGGCCGCCACAGTACAAAAATAATGCACTTAAACAGCATTATTATGAATTTGTAGGCGTTTGGTTTGATCGGCACACTGTGCCGGTTCCTCCCCCCAAATGTTGGAACGTTTCAGGGCTTTCTGGTGCGCCAGACAAGCCCTTCTTTTTGCCCGCAAAACCGGAATTGGATCGCTTCGTCATGCTCGCTCGCTGGAAACCCGCCGCCATCAATACCCGCCCCTCGGAATGGAGCCGCGCCGCGATCGGCATGGCCTTGGGCACGCTGTTCAGTGTCTGGTTGTGCGGCCGGGTGTTCGGCATGGAGGTGGCGCTGCACCTGATCGGGCCGCTGGGGGCTTCGGCGGTGCTGCTGTTCGCGGTGTCGTCGGGGGCGCTGGCGCAACCCTGGTCGATCCTCGGCGGCTACCTGTGCGCCGCCGTCCTGGCGTTGCTGGTGGCCCATGTGCTCGGGCGCACCCTGGGCAGCGCCTGCCTGGCCGCCGGCATGTCCCTGGTGCTGATGTGCTGGCTGCACTGCCTGCATCCGCCGGCCGGCGCAGTGGCCCTGACGATGGTGCTGGCCGACCCGGCCACCATCGCCCTCGACTGGCAGGCCCTTGGCCCGGTGATGCTCGCGGCGCTGTGCCTGTTGCTCAGCGCCCTGGCCTACAACAACCTGACCCGCATCCGCTACCCCAAGGGCCAGAGCGAACCCGCGCCCCAACTGCCCGCCGATCAGCTATCCACCGATACCCTGGCCATCACCGCCGCCGACCTCAAGCTGGCGCTGGATGATATGCAGGAATTCTTCGACGTCACGCCGCAAGATCTGGAACAACTGATCCACGCCAGTGAGGCCCATGCGCGCCGGCGCAGTATTGGCGAGGTGTTGGCGCCGCGGGTGTGATCGGGGTTATCCGGACAGATCGCGGACTCAGGTTTTACGGCGACTGCGTTGCCGATCGCAGCCTCGCGGGCTCGGCAGCGGCTACACAGGCTCCACAATCCCTGTAGCCGCTGCCGCAGGCTGCGCTCGACCGCGAAGCGGTCGTAAACCAGGCGCCGCGTTTTACGACTCAGATCATCGGATCCCAACGCTGCGACCAGTCGGTGTCGCTGGCGATGACTTCGCGCAGCACCTCGAAGGCCTGCTGCAACTGGGCCGAATCCCGTTCGCGGGCGTACAGCAGGTAGGTCGGGAAATTGAATTCCGGGGCCTTTTCCACCCGTTCCAGCACGCCGCTGTCCAGATAGCTTTGCACCACCCGGGTGCGGAAGTAGCCGCTGCCACCGTCTTCGAGAATGAACTGCAAGGCCAGCGGCCCGAGGTTGAAACCCACCGCGGCCTTGGCCTGGTCCGGCAGCGCCGCGTCGTGCTGGCGGCGGAAATCCTCGCCCCAATCGATGTACACATAAGGCTCGGGGTTGCCGGCCAGGCGCACCAGGATCAGCTTTTCCTCGAGCAACTGCTCGACCTGCAACCCCGGCCCGTACACCGGCTGGAACACCAGCGCGGCGTCCAGCACGCCGAGTTCCAGCTGGCGTTGCAGGCTCGCGCCTTCGGCGATCTGGCTGCGCACCGCGTGGCTGGGAATCGCCTGGCGCAAGCGCCTTACCCAGTTGAGCATCAGCGGGTTGCACAGGCTGACTTCACCGCCGATGTGCAGCACGTTGCGATAACCGGCCAGCAGCGGCAGGTCACGCTGGGCGGCTTCCCAGGTCTGCACCAGCTGGTTGGCGTAGACGATGAACGCTTCGCCGTCGGCGGTCAGCCGGGCCCCGGCGCGGTTGCGCACGAACAGCTTGCAGTTGAGCTGGCCTTCGAGGTTCTGCACCCGGGCGCTGATCGCGGTCTGGGTCAGGTGCAGGCGCTCGGCCGCGGCGATCAGGCTGCCGCTGCGGACGATTTGCAAAAAGGTGCGGGCCAGGTCGATGTCCATGTTGCCTCGGGATCACGAAAGTCGAGCGCCATTGTAGCGGCGCGCGTCGTCCGGCGCGCCTGGACGGCGGATAAATACGGGCCCGCCATGCAGGCTTCGGCTGCACCACAAGCAGCGTCGAAGGCGGCTGCGCCCCATGCAAAAATGCACAGCCAACCTGCAGTTATCCGGGTTGTACATGGCAAATTTGCACTGTTACGATCCCTCATCGTTCGCGCGCGAACACACCTATAAAGAACAATAAAAGCAGGGAGTTAGTGATGACTGCTCAGGTTCCATCCCAGGCCACGCGAGACGCCGGCGCCACGTCGGTCGAGGCCTCGCAACAGGACGTACTGGCCGAAGTCCGCAACCACATCGGTCACCTGACCCTCAACCGCCCCGCCGGCCTCAATGCCATCACCCTCGGCATGGTGCGCACCCTGCAACGCCAGCTCGATGCCTGGGCCCAGGATCCGCAGGTGCACGCGGTGGTCCTGCGCGGCGCCGGCGAAAAAGCCTTCTGCGCCGGTGGCGATATCCGCACCCTGTACGACAGCTACCAGAACGGCCAGACCCTGCACGAGGAATTCTTCGTCGAGGAATACGCGCTGGACCTGGCGATCCACCGTTACCGCAAGCCGGTGCTGGCGCTGATGGACGGTTTTGTCCTCGGCGGCGGCATGGGCCTGGTCCAGGGCGCCGACCTGCGCCTGATCACCGAGCGCAGCCGCCTGGCGATGCCGGAAGTGGCCATCGGTTATTTCCCGGATGTCGGCGGCAGTTATTTCCTGTCGCGTATTCCCGGCGAGCTGGGCATCTACCTGGGGGTCAGCGGTGTGCAGATTCGCGCCGCCGATGCCCTGTACTGCGGGCTGGCGGACTGGTACCTGGAGAGCGACCAGCTGAGCCTGCTGGACCAGCGCCTCGACAGCCTGCAATGGCACGACACCCCGCTCAAGGACCTGCAGGGCCTGCTGGCCAGGCTCGGTGTGCAGCAACTGCCGGACGCGCCACTGGCGGCGCTGCGCCCGGCCATCGACCACTTCTTTGCCCAGGCCGATGTACCGAGCATCGTGCAACAGCTGCGCGAAGTGACCCTGGGCGATACTCATGAATGGGCTGTCAGCACCGCCGACCTGCTCTCGACTCGCTCGCCGCTGGCCATGGCCGTGACCCTGGAAATGCTCCGGCGCGGCCGCCAGCTGAGCCTGGAACACTGCTTCGCCCTGGAGCTGCACCTGGACCGCCAGTGGTTCGAGCGCGGCGACCTGATCGAGGGCGTGCGCGCCCTGCTGATCGACAAAGACAAGAACCCACGCTGGAACCCACCGACCCTGCAGGCGCTGGACGCCGCGCATGTGGCGAGTTTCTTCAGTGCTTTCGACCCGAGCCGGAGCTGAGCCATGCACGACATTGAATTGAGCGAAGAGCAGGTGATGATCCGCGACATGGCCCGGGACTTCGCCCGCGGTGAAATCGCCCCCCATGCCCAGGCCTGGGAAAAGGCCGGCTGGATCGACGACGCCCTGGTGGCGAAGATGGGCGAGCTGGGCCTGCTGGGCATGGTGGTGCCCGAGGAATGGGGCGGCACCTACGTCGACTACGTGGCCTACGCCCTGGCGGTGGAAGAAATCTCCGCCGGCGACGGCGCCACCGGTGCGCTGATGAGCATCCACAACTCGGTGGGCTGCGGGCCGATCCTCAACTACGGCAGCGAGGAGCAGAAACAGACCTGGCTGGCGGACCTGGCCAGCGGCCAGGCGATCGGCTGCTTCTGCCTGACCGAACCCCAGGCCGGTTCCGAAGCCCACAACCTGCGCACCCGCGCCGAACTCAAGGACGGCCAGTGGGTGATCAACGGCGCCAAGCAGTTCGTCAGCAACGGCCGGCGCGCCAAGCTGGCCATCGTCTTCGCGGTGACCGATCCGGAGCTGGGCAAGAAAGGCCTGTCGGCGTTCCTGGTGCCCACCGACACCCCGGGTTTTATCGTCGATCGCAGCGAACACAAGATGGGCATCCGCGCTTCGGACACCTGCGCGGTGACCCTCAACCAGTGCACCGTCCCCGAGGCCAACCTGCTGGGCGAACGCGGCAAGGGCCTGGCCATCGCCCTGTCCAATCTCGAAGGCGGCCGCATCGGCATCGCCGCCCAGGCCCTGGGCATTGCCCGCGCCGCGTTCGAGGCGGCGCTGGCCTACGCCCGCGAACGGGTGCAGTTCGACAAACCGATCATCGAGCACCAGAGCATCGCCAACCTGCTGGCCGACATGCACACTCGCCTCAACGCCGCGCGCCTGCTGATCCTGCATGCCGCGCGCCTGCGCAGCGCCGGCCTGCCATGCCTGTCGGAAGCCTCCCAGGCCAAGCTGTTCGCTTCGGAAATGGCCGAGAAGGTCTGCTCCTCGGCGATCCAGATCCACGGCGGCTACGGTTACCTCGAGGACTACCCGGTGGAGCGTTACTACCGGGACGCACGGATCACCCAGATCTACGAAGGCTCCAGCGAGATCCAGCGCATGCTGATCACCCGGGAGCTGAAGCACTATCTGTTGTGACCGCCTAAAAGCATCGCGGGCACGCCGAGATGTAGCCGCTGGCGCAGCCTGCGATCGAGGCCGAAGGACTCGCTGTCAGCCCTGACGCGGCCCATCCATTGAACCGCGTCGCCCGCCTTGCGACCGTACCGGTCGATCGCAGGCTGCGCCAATGGTTACAGGCACACGCGTTGCCCGCGATAGCTTCCGTACAAACACCGCACAAAAAAAATCGCAGCCAAGGCTGCGATTTTTTATGGGTAGCGACAGCCCGGACTATTTGTCCTTGAACTGCGCCTCGCGCTTGGCGATAAACGCCGCCATGCCTTCCTTCTGGTCCTCGGTGGCGAAGGCCGCATGGAACACCCGGCGCTCGAAACGCACGCCTTCCGAGAGGCTGACTTCGAAGGCGCGGTTCACGCTTTCCTTGATCATCATGCTCACCGGCAGCGATTTGCCGGCGATCAGCGCCGCGACTTTCAACGCCTCGTCCAACAGCTCATCGGCCGGCACGATGCGCGCGACGATGCCGCAACGCTCGGCTTCCACCGCATCGATAAAACGTCCGGTCAGGCACATTTCCATGGCCTTGGCCTTGCCCACGGCGCGGGTCAGGCGCTGGGTGCCGCCCATGCCCGGCAGCACGCCGAGGTTGATTTCCGGCTGGCCGAACTTGGCGTTGTCGCCGGCCAGGATAAAATCGCACATCAGCGCCAGCTCGCAGCCGCCGCCCAGGGCAAAACCGTTGACCGCGGCGATGATCGGCTTGCGCCGGTTGGCCACCCGGTCGCTGTCGCTGAACAGGTCGTCCATGTAGATCCGCGGGTAGGTCAGCTCGGCCATTTCCTTGATGTCGGCGCCGGCGGCGAAGGCCTTCTTCGAGCCGGTGAGGACGATACAGCCGATCCGTGGATCGGCTTCCAGGCTGTCCAGGGCCTGGTTCAGCTCGCTGACGATCTGCGCGTTGAGGGCGTTCAGCGCCTGCGGGCGGTTGAGGGTGATCAGGCCGACGCGGTCCTTGATCTCCAACAGAATGGTTTCGTAACTCATGGATCAGCTCCTGCTAAAAGTCAGAGGTTGCGCGAAATGACCATGCGCTGAATGTCGCTGGTGCCTTCGTAGATCTGGCAGACCCGCACGTCGCGGTAGATGCGCTCCAGCGGAAAGTCGTTCAAGTAGCCATAGCCGCCCAGGGTTTGCAAGGCGGCGGAACAGACCTTCTCGGCCATTTCCGAGGCGAACAGTTTGGCCATCGACGCCTCCACCAGCGCTGGCTTGCCGCTGTCGCGCAGGGCCGCGGCGTAGTGCACCATCTGCCGCGCCACGGCGATCTGGGTGGCCATGTCCGCCAGGCGGAAGGCCACCGCCTGATGCTCGATGATCGGCTTGCCGAAGCTCTGCCGCTCGCGGGCGTAATCACGGGCGGCCTCGAAGGCCGCGCGGGCCATGCCCACCGATTGCGAAGCGATGCCCACGCGACCGCCTTCAAGGTTGGCCAGGGCGATCTTGTAGCCCTCGCCCTCCTCGCCCAGGCGGTTGGCCAGCGGCACCTTCACGTCCTCGAAGAGAATCTGGCAGGTGTCGGAGGCGTGCTGGCCGAGCTTGTCTTCCACCCGCGCGACGCTGTAGCCCGGCGAGTCGGTGGGCACGATAAAGGCGCTGATGCCGCGCTTGCCGGCCGCCGGGTCGGTCACCGCGAACACGATCACCACCCCGGCGTTCTGCCCGGAGGTGATGAACTGTTTGCAGCCGTTGAGCACGTAATGCTCGCCCTCCAGCCGCGCCCGGGTTTTCAGGCTGCTGGCGTCGGAGCCGGCCTGGGGTTCGGTCAGGGCGAAGGCGCCGAGCATGGCACCGCTGGCCAGGGGCTTGAGGAAACGCTCTTTCTGTTCGTCGCTGCCGAACTTGAGGATCGGCACGCAGCCCACCGAGTTGTGCACGCTCATGATGGTTGAGCAGGCACCGTCGCCGGCGGCGATCTCTTCCAGGGCCATGGCGTAGGCCAGGTAACCGGTGTCGCAACCGCCCCACTGCTCCGGCACCAGCATGCCGAAAAAGCCCAACCCGGCCATCTCGCCGATGGCCTCGCGGGGGAAGCGATGCTCGCGATCCCATTCGGCGGCGAACGGCTTCAGGCGTTCCTGGGCGAACTGCCGGGCCGCGTCGCTGATCTGCTGTTGTTCGTCATTAGGCAGCATGGTGATTCCTTAATACAGGCATTCGACGGCCATGGCCGTGGCTTCGCCGCCGCCGATGCAGATGGCCGCGACGCCGCGCTTCAGGCCTTGCTGGCGCAGGGCCGAGAGCAGGGTCACCAGGATCCGCGCGCCGGACGCGCCGATCGGATGGCCCAGGGCACAGGCGCCGCCGTGGACGTTGACCTTGTCGTGGGGGATTTCCAGCTTCTGCATGGTGACCAGGCTGACCACGGCAAAGGCTTCGTTGATTTCGAACAGCTCGACCTGATCCAGCGACCAGCCGGTCTTCTTCATCAGTTTCTTGATCGCCCCGACCGGGGCCACCGGGAACAGCCCCGGGGTGTCGGCGAACGCCGCGTGACCGTGGATCACCGCCAGCGGCTTGAGGCCCCGTTGCTCGGCCTCGGAACGGCGCATCAGCACCAGGGCCGCGGCGCCGTCGGAGATTGAGCTGGAGTTGGCCGCGGTGACGGTGCCGCCGTCGCGGAACGCCGGTTTCAGCGTGGCGATCTTGTCCAGCCTGGCCTTGGGCGGCTGTTCGTCGTCGCTGATGGTCTGCTGTTCCTTGCCGACGGTGACCTGCAGCGGCACGATTTCCGCCTTGAAGCTGCCGTCCTTGATCGCCTGCTGGGCGCGGGTCAGCGAGGCCACGGCGAAGGCATCCTGGGCTTCGCGGCTGAAGCCGTTGGTCTCGGCGCAGTCTTCGGCGAAGGTGCCCATCAGGCGGCCCTTGTCGTAGGCGTCTTCGAGGCCGTCGAGGAACATGTGGTCGAGCACCCGCCCATGGCCCATGCGATAGCCGCTGCGCGCACGATCCAGCAGGTAAGGCGCGTTGGACATGCTTTCCATGCCGCCGGCGATCACTACGTCGGCGCTGCCGGCCAGCAGCATGTCGTGGGCGGCGATGGTCGCGGCCATGCCGGAACCGCACATCTTGTTCAGGGTGGTGCAGCGGGTAGCCTTGTCCAGCCCGGCGCCCAGCGCCGCCTGACGGGCCGGCGCCTGGCCGAGACCGGCCGGTAGCACACAGCCGAACAGCACTTCATCGACGCTGTCGCTGGCCACCCCGGCACGCTCGACGGCGGCACGGATAGCGGCGGCGCCGAGCTGCGGCGCGGTCAGGCTTTTCAACTCGCCCTGGAAGCCGCCCATGGGGGTGCGGACGGCGCTGACGATAACGATCGGATCCTGGTTCATGATCAATCCTCTTTACTTGGCTGCCATGCGCAAGGCGCCGTCGAGACGGATCACCTCGCCATTGAGCATGCTGTTGCTAATGATATGCCCGACCAAGGCGGCGTACTCGTCCGGCTTGCCCAGGCGTGGCGGGAACGGCACGCCGGCGGCCAGGGACGCGCGGACTTCGTCGCTCATGCCGGCCATCATCGGGGTTTCGAAAATGCCCGGGGCGATGGTCATCACGCGGATGCCGAAGCGCGCCAGTTCGCGGGCGGCCGGCAGGGTCAGGCTGGCGATGGCGCCCTTGGAGGCGGCATAGGCGGCCTGGCCGATCTGCCCGTCGAAGGCCGCCGCCGAGGCGGTGTTGATGATCACCCCGCGCTCGCCGTCGGCGTTCGGCTCGCCTTCGGCAATCGCCGCCGCGGCCAGGCGCATCAGGTTGAAGCTGCCGATCAGGTTGACGTTGATCACCTGGCTGAAGCTGGCCAGGGCATGGGGACCGTGCTTGCCGAGGATCTTCTCGCCGCGCACGATGCCGGCGCAGTTGACCAGCCCGTGCAAGCCGCCGAACGCCTTGAGCGTGGCCTGCACCGCCGCTTCGGCGGCCGCTTCGTCAGTGATATCGGCGACCGTGCTCTGGCAGCCGAGCTGGCGCGCCTGGGCCGCGACGGCCTCGGCGTTGAGATCCACCAGCATCACCTGGGCGCCGGCCTTGACCAGCATCTGCGCGGTGGCCGCGCCGAGACCGGAAGCGCCGCCGCTGACGAGAAAAACCTTGTTTTCGATGTGCATCATGAGTTCCTGGGTAATTCAGGCCGAAGCCTTGTGCGCCGCGGCCTCTTGAGCCTTGGCGATTTCCTGGTTGCGCAGGATGAAGCGCTGCAACTTGCCGCTTGGGGTTTTCGGCAATTCGCTGACAAATTCGATTTCACGGGGATACGCGTGCGCGGCCAGGCGTTTGCGCACATGCTGGCGCAGTTCTTCGGCCAGCTCCGGCGCGGCGCGGTACTGCGGGCTGAGCACGACGAAGGCCTTGACCAGTTCGGTGCGCTCCGGGTCGGGCTTGCCGATCACCGCCGCCTCGACCACCGCCGGGTGCTCGATCAGCGCGCTTTCCACGTCGAACGGGCCGACCCGGTAACCGGAGGTGGTGATCACGTCGTCGCTGCGCCCGACGAAGCTGATGCTGCCGTCCGGGTTCAGCTCCACGGTGTCGCCGCTGAGGTAGTAATTGCCGACGAAGGCCTTGGTCACCACGCCGTGGTAGCCGTTGAACCAGCACATCGGCGACTGGCTGCGGTCGATGGCGAGGATCCCCGGTTGGCCCACCGACAGTTCCTGGTGCTGCTCGTCGAGCACCACGATGCGGTGGCCGGGCGAGGCGAAACCGGCCGCGCCGACATGCACCGGGTGCTCCAGGCCGTGGTGGTTGCACAGGACCATGCCCAGCTCGGTCTGGCCGTAATGGTCGTGGATCACCACGCCAAGGTTGTCGGCGAACCAGCGGATCACCTCCGGGTTCAGCGGCTCGCCGGCGCTGCTGACAATGCGCAGCTTGCCCTTGATCGAGCGGGCGAACTCGTCGCCGCCGGCGATCAGCAGGCGATACGCAGTCGGTGAACCGGTGAGGTTGCTGATCCCGTATTTGTTGATCACCCGGCAAGTGCTTTCCAGGGTGAAGGGCCCATCGTAGAAGGTAATCGGGTGGCCCAGGCCCAGCGGGCCGGTGACGCCGAAGTAGATGCCATAGGCCCAGCCCGGGTCGGCGACGTTCCAGAACGCGTCTTCGGGGCGCAGGTCGACGGCGTCGCGGGTGTAGCTCTGGAACGCGACGATGGCCTTGAGCGGCACGTACAGGGCTTTGGACGGGCCGGTGGTGCCGGAGGTGAACATCAGCAGGAACGGGTCTTCGCCGGTCAGCAGCACGGGTTCGCACTGCGCCGGGTAATTGCCCAGCTCGGCCCAGAAACTGAAGTCGCCGCGGACGATGCCCTGGCCCTTGGCGCCCGCGACCGTGACGATGGTCGGGCAGTCGGCCACCTCATTGAGCTTTGGCCGGTTGACCGCGTCGGTCACCACCACTTTGGCCCCGGAGCTGTTCAGGCGGTGTTCGATGGCCTTGGGGCCGAAGGCGGTGAACAGCGGCTGGTAGACCGCGCCGATGCGCCAGGTGGCGAGTACCGCGATCAACAGTTCGACGTTGCGCGGCAGCAGGCCGGCGACCTTGTCGCCCTGGCCCACGCCCTGGGCCAGCAGGAAGTTGGCGAAACGCGCGGCCTGGTCCTGCAACTCGCTGAAGGTATAGGTCGCGCTACTGCCGTCGCGGCCCTCCCAGAACAGCGCGATGCGCCCCGGCAAGGCGTGCCGGTCACAGCATTCGACGCAGGCATTGAGGGCCGACAAGGAGCCGTGCAGGGCCGCGTCGACGGTGTGCTGATAATTGAAGTGTGCCGTGGCAAACAGGTAATCGCGCATTGCCAGAATCCCTCGCTGTTCTTATTAGGATGGGAACCAATGGGAACCACAAAGACATCGGGCAAATACTGGCGCCACGGCCCGGACGGGACAATGGTCAAAGCTTTCAAGTTGCGTGACTGGTTTGGCCAAGAATCCCATGGCGACCACCCCCCTGTAGCCGCTGCCGAGCCTGCGAGGCTGCGTTCGACCGCGAGCGGTCGCAAGCCGGGCGACGCGTTTTGCCTGACGCACCGCAAGCTCAGGTTTCGCGGCAACTGCGTTGCCGATCGCAGCCTCGCGCTGCTCGGCAGCGGCTACAGGAATCGGTGTGGCCGCTGCTGAGCCTGCGAGGTTGCGCAGCGGTCGCAAGCCGGGCGACGCGTTCTGCCTGACGCACGGCAGGCCCAGGTTTTGCGGCAACTGCGTTGCCGGTCGCAGCCTCGCGCTGCTCGGCAGCGGCTACCCAGGTTCCCCGTAGCCGCTGCCGCAGGCTGCGATCGAGGCCGCAGGACTCGCTATCAGCCTTGACGCGGTGCATCAGAGACACCGCGCTGCACGCCTTTGCGACCGTTCCGGTTGATCGCAGCCTGCGCCAGCGGCTGCAGGGAGGCGCTCAGGTCGGGTCGTTGAGGATCAGGCTGCGATAGTGCCCGGGGTTGGAGCCGGACCATTTGCGAAAGGCCTTGTAGAACGAGCTGGCGTCGGCGAAGCCCAGGCGGCTGGCGATTTCCGTGAAGCTGATCTGCGGCTCGGCCAGCCAGGCGATCGCCAGCTCCTTGCGCACCCCGTCCTTGAGGCCCTGGTAGGTCTGCCCTTCTTCCGCCAGGCGGCGGCGCAGGGTCGAGGCCGACATGCACAGGCTGTGGGCCAGGCTCTCGGTCTCCGGCCACTGCGCGGCGGGCAGCTGGCGCAGGTCGTGCTTGATGCGGCTGGCCAGGCTCTGCGGGTCGCGGTATTTGACCAGGATGTTGGCCGGCGCCTGGGCCAGGAAGCGCTTGAGCTCCTCGTCACTGCGCTTGATCGGCAGGTCCAGGCAGTCGGCGGCAATGATCATCCGCGTGCGAGGCCGGTCGAAGCGTAGGTTCTGCGAGAACATCACCTGGTAATCGTCGCAGAAATCCGGTTCCGGGCAGCGCAGCTCGATGGCCAGGATCGGGATGCGCCGCCCGGCCAGCCAGCAAGCCACACCGTGGACGATCATCCAGTAGGTGAAATAGGTGAAGGCGCGGCGCGGCGCCTGCTCATCCTCCAGCAGGACGATCTCCGCCAGGCTCTGCTGGCGCACCAGTTGGGCCGGCAGCCGTTCGAGCATCAGCGACAGGAACGCCAGCCCGGATTCCAGGCCCGCGGCCAGGTTCTGCCGGGCCATGGCGGTGCGACAGAGAAACGCCAGGCTGCCGGATTTCAGCTTGCGCGGGTCCATGCCGAAAAACTCGTCGTCCGTGCGCCGGGCCAGCAGGCGCCACAGCCGGGCATAGGCCAGCGCGGGCACGCGGGCGGCGCTGACGTCCAGCTGGGCCGGGTCGATACCGGCCTTGAGCAGCACTTCTTCGCTGGCGGCACCCGGGGCGCAGCTTTGCAGCAGCGCTTCGCGCACCAGTTGCATGGAGATGGTGTCTTTTTCCGACATCGCGCTGAACGGTTTCCTGCATGAAGAAATGGCCGGTCATCTTAGGCAGTGACCGGTAAAAAGCCAGAGCGCTTTTATCTAAAGTGCAGCATACGTCCGATGCCCAGTGGTGACTTTTACTGGCTTCCATTGCGAAACGTCCTAAATTTCGCGGGATAGCCGCAATAGCCCCCTCGCAGCCGTTCTTAGCAATCAATCTCAAATAGGATTAACTCTCACCAAAAAGAGAGCGTTTCTTATGCAAACGAAAGCCCCATCTGCCTTGCCACCCCATCGCCTGCTGGCCTCTACCCTGGGCCTTGCCCTGGCCTCCTGCGCCGGCGCGGCCGAAGCCGGCGAACGGCAGAAATCCCTGCAACTGGACAACATCAAGGTCGAAGCCGAGCAACCCGGTTCCCGCACCGAACGCTCGGCCTCCGCCAAGTACGTGGCGCCGCTGCTGGACACCCCGCAGACCATCACCGTGGTGCCACCCAAGCTGATCCAGGAACAGCAGGCGCTGAGCCTGCGCCAGGTGCTGTCGAACGTGTCGGGCATCACTTTCAATGCCGGCGAAGGCGGTGGCGGCTCGGGGGACAGCATCAACATCCGCGGCTTCTCGGCCAACAGCAACATGCAGATCGACGGCCTGCGCGACAGCGCGCAGACCAACCGTTCCGACACCTTCAACGTCGAGCAGGTGGAGGTCATCAAGGGCCCCAACTCGGTGTTCGGCGGCGCCGGCACCACCGGCGGCAGCATCAACGTGGTCAGCAAGCAACCGAAGAACCAGGCCTTCACCCGCCTCGGCGGCAGCCTCGGCAGCGACAATTACTACCGCCTGACGCTGGACAGCAACCAGCCGCTGGAAGGCGTCGGCCAGGACAGCGCGGTGCGGATCAACCTGATGGGCCATCAGAACGATGTGCCCGGCCGCGAAAAGATCGACCGCGAGCGCTGGGGCCTCGCGCCCTCGTTGCGCCTGGGCTTCAGCGACGCCACCCGGCTGACCCTCAGCGCCTTCCACCAGAGCGACGACAACCTGCCGGACTACGGCGTACCGGCGCTCGACGGCAAGAAGCTGGCCGGGGTCAAGCGCGATGCCTATTTCGGCTGGAAGAACCTCGACAAGGAAGAGATCGAACAGAACGCCTTCACCGCCGACTTCGAGCATGACTTCAACGACCAGTTGCGCCTGCAGAACCTCACGCGCTACAGCCGCACCGCGCGCGACACCGTGGTCTCGGCGTCCCATGTCAACACCAGCGGCGTGCCGGCGGGTCGCTACCGCCCGGCCGGGCCCCAGGCCTACGGGCGCGACGCCACCACCGAAATGTGGATCAACCAGACCAACCTGATCGGCGACTTCGAGTTCGCCGGCATGCGCCACGACCTGGTGGCGGGCCTGGAACTGTCGCGGGAAACCCTCGACCTGAAGACCTACAACCACAGCCTGAGCACGGCCCTGTATCCGCGCAACGGCTATACCCTGGGCAGCCCGCCCGGGCGCTGGAACGGCCCGGTCAACAAGGCCACCAGCGGCTACACCGAGACCACCCTCAAGGGCCAGGCGTACTACCTGTTCGACACCATCGCCCTGAGCGAGCGCTGGGACCTCAACCTCGGCCTGCGCTACGACAAGATCAAGGGCGACGTCGACAAGTACTCGGCCAGCCATGTGAAAAACGACAGCCTGGCCTCGGACACGAACAAGGCCAGCGCGCGCACCGGGCTGGTGTTCAAGCCGACCGAGAACGGGCGCATCTATGCCGCCTGGGGCAACTCCTTCAACCCTTCCGCCGAGAACCTGGCCTCCACCGGCGGCGGCTTGAGCAAGGGCAACCAGGACCTGGCGCCGGAGAAGAACGAAACCTGGGAACTGGGCACCAAGTGGGAGCTGCTGGACAAGCGCCTGGAGCTGGACGCCGCGCTGTTTCGCGTAGAGAAGAGCAACGCCCGGGAAACCATGGCCGACGGCTCGACCCAACTGGCCGGCAAGCAGCGGGTGCAAGGCGTGGAAATCGGCGTCACCGGGCATGTCAGCGAGCAGTGGGATGTGTTCGCCAACTACACCTTCCTCGACAGCGAAATCCTCAACGCGGCGAACACCGCCTCGGGCATCGCGCGCAAGGGCCAGGCCCTGGGCAACACGCCGCCGCGCTCGCTCAACCTGTGGACCACCTACGAGTTGCCGGCCGGCTGGACCCTGGGTTACGGCACTCGCTATGTCAGCGAGCGCAACGTCAGCTCCAGCACCCGCGCCAAGCTGGACGCCTACTGGGTGCACAACGCTATGCTCGGCTACAAGGTCAACCACAACCTCGACCTGCAGTTGAACGTCAATAACCTGTTCGACAAGGACTACGTGGAACGGGTGCGCCAGCAGAGCGGCTCGACGACACGCTCCTCGGCCATCGAGTACGGCGACGCCCGCGCGGCGATCCTGTCGGCCACCTATACGTTCTGACCCTGCCCCTCAGTACGAAGCCTCGTTGCCCGGGGCTTCGTCGCTGCGCTCCCCACACGCTGGTGCCGGCCGCTTCGGCAAAAAAACCAATACGCAATCTCCGCGGCTTTACCGGGTCGGAACACGCTGATCCTTGGTCCATGGCGGCTTGCGCCGGGCGAAGGCTTTCATCGCAGTGCAAAAAAGTATCGATTCGAGTGTCAGGGATGATTTGTCAGCGCGGTCGTTGAGGGCTGTAATCAGCCCCACATTCTTCCCAGCATCCGGAAGACACAACAACAATAACCGTCCTTCTGCCGCCCACCGGGCCCGGAAGAGGAGTGCACGATGAAACCTTGCATCAAAGCCCTGCTCGTCACCACCTGCATGACCTTAAGCGGCGTCAGCCTCGGCGCCCAGACCGTGACCATCGCCACCGTCAACAACAGCGACATGATCCGCATGCAGAAACTCTCGAAGGCCTTCGAGAGCGAGCATCCGGACATCAAGCTGAACTGGGTGGTGCTCGAAGAGAACGTGCTGCGCCAGCGTCTGACCACCGACATCGCCACCCAGGGCGGGCAGTTCGATGTGCTGACCATCGGCATGTACGAAGCCGCGCTGTGGGGCGCCAAGGGCTGGCTGCAACCGATGCAGGACCTGCCCGCCGCCTATGACCTGCAGGACATCTTCCCCTCGGTCCGCGAAGGCCTGTCGGCCAAGGGCACGCTGTACGCCCTGCCGTTCTACGCCGAAAGCTCGATGACCTACTACCGCACCGACCTGTTCAAGGACGCCGGCCTGGTCATGCCCGAACACCCGACCTGGGAACAGATCGGCGAGTTCGCCGGCAAGCTCAACAAACCCGAGCAGGAACAGTACGGCATCTGCCTGCGCGGCAAGGCCGGCTGGGGCGAGAACATGGCCCTGATCACCACCCTGGCCAACGGTTTCGGCGCGCGCTGGTTCAATGAGCAGTGGCAGCCGGAATTCACCGGGCCGGAATGGAAAAACGCCCTGGCCTTCTACGTCGACACCATGAAAAAGGCCGGCCCGCCCGGCGCCTCCAGCAACGGTTTCAACGAGAACCTGGCGCTGTTCAACAGCGGCAAGTGCGCGATCTGGGTCGACGCCAGCGTCGCCGGCTCCTTCGTCACCGACAAGTCGCAGAGCAAGGTCAGCGAACACGTCGGCTTTACCTACGCGCCGCAGCAGGTGACCGACAAGGGCAGCGCCTGGATGTACTCCTGGGCGCTGGCGATCCCCACCAGCTCCAAGGCCAAGGACGCCGCGCGGACCTTCGCCACCTGGGCCACCTCCAAGGAATACGGGGCCCTGGTCGCCGCGCAAGACGGCATCGCCAACGTGCCGCCAGGCACCCGCGCCTCCACCTACAGCGAGGCCTATATGCAGGCCGCGCCATTCGCCAGGGTGACCCTGGAGTCGCTGAAAGTCGCCGACCCGACCAGGCCGACCCTCAAGCCGGTGCCCTACATCGGTATCCAGCTGGTGACCATCCCCGAGTTCCAGGCCATCGGCACCCAGGTCGGCAAGCTGTTCTCCGCCGCGCTGATCGGCCAGACCACGGTCGACCAGGCCCTGGCCGCCGCCCAGCAGACCACCGAACGCGAAATGAAACGCGCCGGCTACCCCAAGTAATCCCCCATCCCTGTACCTGTAGGAGCGAGCTTGCTCGCGATGCTTTCCACGCCTTCGGCGTGATCGCGAGCAAGCTCGCTCCTACGGGAGGGAACGCATCTGCACCGGAACGGTTGTGATCGCCATGAATACCTCGACTGCCAATGCTCATCTGCAAATGCCCCAGGTCGCGCGCAAGCGCCGCCTGCTCAACCCCGGCTGGTTCCTGGTCAGCCCCTCGGTGGCGCTGTTGCTGCTGTGGATGATCGTGCCCCTGGGCATGACCCTGTATTTCTCGCTGATCCGCTACAACCTGCTGTACCCCGGCGAGAACCAGTTCGTCGGCCTGGAGAACTTCAGCTACTTCCTCAGCGACTCGGGCTTTCTGCCCGGGGCCGCCAACACCCTGTTGCTGGTGGGCAGCGTGCTGCTGATCAGCGTGGTGTTCGGGGTGCTGATCAGCGCCCTGCTGGAGGCCAGCGAGTTCCTCGGCCGCGGCATTGTCCGGGTGCTGCTGATCTCGCCGTTCTTCATCATGCCCACGGTGGGCGCGCTGATCTGGAAGAACCTGATCTTCCACCCGGTGTCGGGGATTCTCGCCGCCGTGTGGAAGCTGTTCGGCGCCCAGCCGGTGGACTGGCTGGCCCATTACCCGCTGCTGTCGATCATCATCATTGTCTCGTGGCAGTGGCTGCCGTTCGCCATCCTGATCCTGATGACCGCCATGCAGTCGCTGGACCAGGAACAGAAGGAAGCCGCGCGCCTGGATGGCGCCGGGGCCGTCGCGATCTTCTGGCACCTGACCCTGCCGCACCTGGCGCGGCCCATCGCAGTGGTGGTGATGATCGAGACCATCTTCCTGCTCTCGGTGTTCGCCGAAATATTCACCACCACCAACGGTGGCCCGGGCTACGCCTCGACCAACCTCGCCTACCTGATCTACAACCAGGCGCTGGTGCAGTTCGACGTCGGCATGGCCTCGGCCGGCGGCCTGATCGCCGTGGTCATCGCCAATATCGCCGCGATCGTCCTGGTACGGATGCTCGGCAAAAACCTGACTGACAAGCCCTGAGGTGCGCGCCATGACCCTGCAACAATCCCGCCGCCTGCAAAGCCTGCTGCTCGGCACCCTGGCCTGGGCCATCGCCATCCTGATCTTCTTCCCGATCTTCTGGATGCTGCTGACCAGCTTCAAGAGCGAAATCGACGCCTTTGCCACGCCGCCGCAGTTCATCTTCACGCCGACGCTGGAGAACTACCTGCATATCAACGAGCGCAGCAACTACTTCGCTTTCGCCTGGAACTCGGTGGTGATCTCCTTCAGCGCCACCGCCCTGTGCCTGCTGATCGCGGTGCCGGCGGCCTACTCCATGGCCTTTTACGAGACCCGCAATACCAAGCGCACCCTGCTGTGGATGCTGTCGACCAAGATGCTGCCGCCGGTGGGCGTGCTGATGCCGATCTACCTGCTGGCCAAGAGCTTTGGCCTGCTGGACACACGCATCGCGCTGATCGCGATCTACACCCTGATCAACCTGCCGATCGTGGTCTGGATGATTTACACCTACTTCAAGGACATCCCCCGGGACATCCTCGAGGCCGCGCGGCTGGACGGCGCGACCCTGGGCCAGGAAATGCTCCGGGTGCTGCTGCCGATCGCCAAGGGCGGGCTGGCCTCCACCGTGCTGCTGTCGCTGATCCTGTGCTGGAACGAGGCGTTCTGGTCGCTGAACCTGACCTCGTCCAACGCCGCGCCGCTGACCGCGCTGATCGCCTCCTACTCCAGCCCCGAAGGGCTGTTCTGGGCCAAGCTCTCGGCGGTCTCGACCCTGGCCTGCGCGCCGATCCTGATCTTCGGCTGGATCAGCCAGAAACAACTGGTGCGCGGCCTGTCCTTCGGCGCCGTGAAATAAACCGAACGCCACCCTTGATCAATGCTGCTCCAAACCTTGATCAAAACCCCGTAGCCGCTGCCGAAGGCTGCGATCGGCCCCGAAGGGGTCGTGCTTTTCAAGATCGAGGGAAGGCTCTTCGAGCCTTATCGCAGCCTGCGGCAGCGGCTACACCGAAATTCTGAAATCCGGAGAGATTCCATGGCCAACCTGAAAATCAACAACCTGCAAAAAGGCTTCGAAGGTTTTTCCATCATCAAGGGTATCGACCTGGAGGTGCGCGACAAGGAGTTTGTGGTCTTCGTCGGCCCCTCGGGCTGCGGCAAATCCACCCTGCTGCGGCTGATCGCCGGCCTGGAGGAAGTCAGCGGCGGCACCATCGAGCTCGATGGCCGCGACATCACCGAGGTCAGCCCGGCCAAGCGCGACCTGGCCATGGTGTTCCAGACCTACGCCCTGTACCCGCACATGAGCGTGCGCAAGAACATGTCCTTTGCCCTGGACCTGGCCGGCGTGCCGAAAGCCGAGGTGCAACAGAAGGTCGACGAAGCGGCGCGCATCCTCGAACTGGGGCCGATGCTCGAGCGCAAGCCCAAGCAGCTGTCCGGCGGCCAGCGCCAGCGCGTAGCGATTGGCCGGGCCATCGTGCGCAACCCGAAGATCTTCCTGTTCGACGAGCCGCTGTCCAACCTCGACGCGGCGCTGCGGGTGCAGATGCGCCTGGAGCTGGCGCGCCTGCATAAAGAGCTGCAGGCGACCATGATCTACGTGACCCACGACCAGGTCGAAGCCATGACCCTGGCCGACAAGGTGGTGGTGCTCAACGGCGGGCGCGTGGAACAGGTGGGCTCGCCGCTGGAGCTGTACCACAGCCCGGCCAACCTGTTTGTCGCCGGTTTCCTCGGCACGCCGAAGATGGGCTTTCTCAAGGGCCGGCTGAGCCGGGTCGATGGCCAGGGCTGCGAGGTGCTGCTGGAGGCCGGCACCCGCATCCAGCTGCCGCAGAGCGGCGCCCACTTGAGCGTCGACAGCCCGGTGACCCTGGGCATTCGTCCCGAACACCTGGAGCTGGCCCGGCCCGGCGACTGCACCCTGCAGGTCACCGCCGACGTCAGCGAACGCCTGGGCAGCGACACCTTCTGCCACGTCGTCACCGCCTCCGGCGAAGCCCTGACGATGCGTATCCGCGGCGACCTGGCCAGCGCCTATGGCCAGCAGCTGAGCCTGAACCTGGACGCCGAGCACTGCCACCTCTTCGATGCCGACGGCGTGGCCGTGGCCAGGCCGCTGCGCGCCGCCGCCTGAACGAGAACCGAACGATGAAACTGAACCGACACAACCTCCACCGCCTGGCCCCTGAAGTCCGCCTGCCCGCCTACGACCTGGCCGAGACCCGGCAAGGCATGGTGCATATCGGCGTGGGCGGTTTCCACCGGGCGCACCAGGCCTACTACACCGATGCCCTGATGAACACCGGCGAAGGCCTGGACTGGAGCATCTGCGGGGTCGGCCTGCGCGCCGAGGACCGCCGCGCCCGCGACGACCTGGCCGGCCAGGACTACCTGTTCACCCTGTTCGAGCTGGGCGACAGCGACGCCGCCGAAGTGCGGGTGATCGGCGCCATTAGCGACATGCTGCTGGCCGAGGACGGCGCCCGGGCGCTGATCGACAAACTGGCCGACCCGCAGATCCGCATCGTCTCGCTGACCATCACCGAAGGTGGCTACTGCATCGACGACAGCAGCGGCGAGTTCATGGCCCACCTGCCGCAGATCCAGCACGACCTGGCCCACCCGCAGCAGCCGCAGACCGTGTTCGGCTTTCTCTGCGCGGCCCTGGCCCAGCGCCGGGCGGCCGGGGTCGCGGCCTTTACCCTGATGTCCTGCGATAACCTGCCGCACAACGGCGCGGTGACCCGCAAGGCGCTGCTGGCCTTCGCCGGGCAGCGCGACGCCGACCTGCGCGACTGGATCGCCGCCAACGTCAGTTTCCCCAATGCCATGGTCGACCGCATCACGCCGATGACCAGCACCGCCCACCGCCTGCAACTGCACGACCAGCACGGCATCGACGACGCCTGGCCGGTGGTCTGCGAGCCCTTTGCGCAATGGGTGCTGGAAGACAAGTTCGTCAGCGGCCGGCCGGCCTGGGAAAAGGTCGGCGTGCAATTCACCGACGACGTCACGCCCTATGAGGAGATGAAGATCAAGCTGCTCAACGGCAGCCACCTGGCCCTGACCTACCTGGGGTTCCTCAAGGGTTATCGCTTTGTCCACGAGACTATGGCCGACCCGCTGTTCGTGGCGTACATGCGCGCCTACATGGACCTGGACGTGACCCCGCAACTGGCACCGGTACCGGGCATCGACCTGGACGACTACAAGGACACCCTGGTGGCGCGTTTCTCCAACCGGGCGATTGCCGACCAGCTGGAGCGGGTCTGCTCCGACGGCTCGTCGAAGCTGCCCAAGTTCAGCGTGCCGACCCTCAATCGCCTGATCGCCGATGGCCGCGACACCGAACGCGCCGCCCTGGTCGTCGCCGCCTGGGCCCGGTACCTCAAGGGCGTGGACGAAAACGGCGACACCTACCGCATTCCCGACCCGCGCGCCGCGTTCTGCCAGGCGCTGGTGGCGGACGACGCACTGATCAGCCAGCGATTGTTAGCGGTCGAGGAGATCTTCGGCAGCGCCATCCCCAACTCGCCGGCCTTTGTCGAAGCCTTCGAACGCTGCTACAGCAGCCTGCGCGACAACGGCGTGACCCGCACCCTGGAGCGGGTGTTGGCCCGGGACCGCTGATGCTTGCCTGTCGCGGGTGCGTTGATCCAGGCAGATCGCGGACTCAGGTTTTGCGATTGCTACGCAATCGATCGCAGCCTCGCGGGCTCGGCAGCGGCTACACCGCCGTCGCACCTGTAGCCGCTGCCGAAGGCTGCGATCGGCGGCGTAGCCGACGCAAATCCTGCCAACGCGTTTCTCCAGGCAAATCGCGGACTCAGGTTTTGCGATTGCTACGTCGGAATGCCGCCCAAACCGGTCGCAGCCTCGCAGGCTCGGCAGCGGCTACAGTGGGTTTGATTAATTTTGTGCAGGTTCATCCATGACGACGCAACAGCTTTTCCTCGGCATCGACTGCGGCACCCAGGGCACCAAGGCCATCGTCCTCGACGCCACCAGCGGTGAAGTACTGGGCCTGGGCGCAGCGCCCCACAGCCTGATCAGCGGCGCTAACGGCCGCCGTGAACAGGACGTCGAGCAATGGCGCGAGGCGTTCACCCTGGCCACCCGCCACGCGTTATTGACGGCGGGGGTCAGCGGCCTGGACATCCTCGGCCTCGGCGTCTCCGGCCAACAGCACGGCCTGGTCCTGCTCGACCAGCAGGGCCAGGTGCTGCGCCCGGCCAAGCTCTGGTGCGACACCGAATCCACCCCGCAGAACCAGCGCCTGCTGGATTACCTGGGCGGCGAACAGGGCTCCCTGGAGCGCCTCGGCGTGGCGATTGCCCCCGGCTACACGGTGTCGAAACTGCTGTGGACCCGGGAACAGCATCCGCAGATCTTCCAGCGCATCGCCCATGTGCTGCTGCCCCACGACTACCTGAATTACTGGCTGACCGGCCGCTGCTGCAGCGAATACGGCGATGCCTCGGGTACCGGCTATTTCAACGTGCGCAGCCGCCAGTGGGACCTGGAACTGCTCCGGCACATCGACCCCGACGGCCGCCTGGAAGCCGCCTTGCCGGAACTGCTCGAAGCCGACCAGCCGGTGGGCACACTGCTGCCGGAGCTTGCCTGGCACCTGGGCCTCAACCCGCGGGCGCTGGTGTCCAGCGGTGGCGGCGACAACATGCTCGGGGCCATCGGCACCGGCAATATCCAGCCCGGGGCGATCACCATGAGCCTGGGTTCCTCCGGCACCCTGTACGCCTACGCCGAGCAACCACGGGTCAGCGCGGACGCCGCGGTGGCGACCTTCTGTTCCTCCAGCGGCGGCTGGCTGCCGCTGATCTGCACCATGAACCTGACCAATGCCACCGGCGCGGTGCGCGAACTGTTCGAGCTGGATATCGACGCCTTCAACCGACTGGTGGCGCAGGCGCCGATCGGTGCCGAGGGCGTGTGCATGCTGCCGTTCCTCAACGGCGAGCGGGTCCCCGCCCTGCCCCATGCCAGCGGCAGCCTGCTGGGGCTGACCGCCGACAACCTGACCCGGGCCAACCTGTGCCGCGCGGTGGTCGAGGGCACCACCTTCGGCCTGCGCTACGGTCTGGACCTGCTGCGCCACAACGGCCTGCAAAGCCAGGGCATCCGCCTGATCGGCGGCGGTTCGAAAAGCCCGCTGTGGCGGCAGATGGTCGCCGATATCATGCACACCCCGGTGGTCTGCACCGAGCAGAGCGAAGCGGCGGCCCTGGGCGCGGCGATCCAGGCGGCCTGGTGCCATTCCCGCAGCAGCGACCGGCCGCAGAGCCTGGCGCAGTTGTGCCAGCGCTGCGTGAGGCTCGATGCAAGCAGCGAAACCTTGCCGATAGCGGCCAATGTCGCGGCCTATCAGCAGGCCTATGAACGTTACCAACAGCATGTGACAACCCTTTTGAAGAGCGAATGACTATGTATCTGGTCTGTGGTGAAGCACTGTTCGATTTTTTCAGCGAAAACGATGCCAGCGGTCGGGCATCGCGGGTCAACTTCCAGGCCATCGCCGGCGGTTCGCCCTTCAATGTCGCGGTCGGTCTGCGCCGCCTGGGCGTGGACGCGGCGCTGTTCGCCGGGCTGTCCACCGACTACCTCGGCCGGCGCCTGTTGCAGGTGCTGCGCGACGAAGGCGTGGGCGACGGCTACCTGCTGCACCTCGAGGCGCCGACCACCCTGGCGATGGTCGCGGTGGGCGCCCACGGCTCGCCGCAATACAGCTTCCGTGGCGAAGGCTGCGCCGACCGCCAGTTGCAGCTCAGCGACCTGCCGCCGCTCGACAGCCGGGTGCGCGGCCTGCACATCGGCTCGTTTTCCCTGGTGGTGCAGCCGATTGGCGACACCCTGCTGGCGCTGGTGCGTCGCGAGCGCGGGCAGCGCCTGATCAGCCTCGACCCCAACGTGCGCCTCAACCCGGCTCCGGACATCCAGCTGTGGCGCCAGCGCATCGACACCCTGGTCCGGCTGGCCGACCTGATCAAGGTCAGCGACGAGGACTTGCACCTGCTCTACCCCGACCAGGACCCACAGCACGTGATCGAAGGCTGGCTGCAGCATCACTGCCAGCTGGTGTTCCTGACCCGCGGCGCAGAGGGCGCGACGGTGTTCAGCCGGGTGCATGGCCGCTGGTCGGCGCCGGCCATGCCGATTAAGATGGCCGACACCGTGGGCGCCGGCGACACCTTCCAGGCCGCCTTGATTGCCTGGCTGACCGAACGACAGCTGGATTCGTTGGAAGGTGTGGCGGGCTTGAGCCGGGACCAGATCGACCAGATGCTCAGGTTCGCCATCCGCGCCGCGGCGCTGACCTGTGGCAAGACCGGACCGGACCTGCCCTATCGCCACCAACTGAACTGATCGCAGGGGCGCCGCATTCGTACCACATTGGCGCCCCCATCGACCCGAATAGAGCCTTACCTTTGACCCGCTTTGCCTGTGCCGCCGTAGTCTTCCCTCTCATCCTGACCGGCTGCGCGACCTCGCCGCCGGCCAACCCCAACGACATCTGCGAGATCTTTCGCGAGAAAAGCGACTGGTACAAAGCCGCCAAGGCCACCGAAGAGAAATGGGGGGTGCCGATCCAGGTGCCGCTGTCGATCATCTACCAGGAATCGAGCTTCAAGCAGGACGCCTTGCCGCCACGCAAATACCTGTTGTGGGTGATTCCCTGGGGCCGGGTGAGCACGGCGGCCGGCTACCCGCAGGCCAAGGACGAAGTCTGGGGCGACTACCAGCGCAAGGGCGACAACTACTGGGCCAGCCGCACCAACTTCGCTGACGCCACCGACTTTATCGGCTGGTACATGGACCAGACCACACGGGTCAACGGCGTGACCAAGCAGGACGCCTACCGCCAGTATCTGAACTACCACGAAGGCTGGGGCGGCTACCGCCGGCAGACCTATACGGCCAAGCCCTGGCTGCAGACCGTGGCGATGAAAGTGCAAAGCCGTTCCAGCCTGTACGGCCAGCAATACGCCAGTTGCCGGGAAGAGCTGGACCGCGGCTTCTGGAGCCGCTTCTGGCATTGGCTGTAACAGCCCGAACGGCGCTTGCGCACATCTCCCCGCCTGCGCACTCCCTGTAGCCGCTGGCGCAGCCTGCGATCGGCTGCAAGGCAGCCGCAAAACCCAGCAACGCGATCTATCTGAAATGACCGCGTGCAGATCGCGGCTACTGCGTAGTCGATCGCAGCCTCGCAGGCTCGGCAGCGGCTACACAAACACCGCGATCCCTGTAGCCGCTGGCGCAGCCTGCGATCGGCTGCAAGGCAGCCGCAAAACCCAGCAACGCGATCTATCTGAAATGACCGCGTGCAGATCGCGGCTACTGCGTAGTCGATCGCAGCCTCGCAGGCTCGGCAGCGGCTACACAAACACCGCGATCCCTGTAGCCGCTGGCGCAGCCTGCGATCGGCTGCAAGGCAGCCGCAAAACCCAGCAACGCGATCTATCTGAGATGACCGCGTGCAGATCGCGACTACTGCGTAGTCGATCACAGCCTCGCAGGCTCGGCAGCGGCTACACAAACACCGCGATCCCTGTAGCCGCTGGCGCAGCCTGCGAACGGCTGCGAAGCAGTCGTAAACCAGCCAATGCGTTTATCCAGACAGATCGCGGATTCAGGTTCTGGCAGCGCCGTCAGAGAATCGAGAAGTTGTAGCTGACGATCAGCCGCGTCTCGTCCACGTCCCGGGCGTATTTTTCGTAGTTGCTGCGGTAGGTGGCGTTACGCAAACGCAGGCTGACGTCCTTGAAGGTGCCGCTCTGCACCACGTACTTGAGTTCGCTGTCGCGTTCCCACTCGCGGCCTTCCTGGTCACTGCCCGGGACCTTGATATGGTCGCCGCTGACATAGCGGGTCAGGAAGCTCAGGCCGTTGATGCCGATGGCCTTGAAGTCGTAGTCGTAGCGCAACTGCCAGGAGCGCTCCTGGGCAGCGGCGAAGTCGTTGACCTGCACATAGTTGACCAGGTACGGGTTGCTGCCATCGAGGTAAGGCATCGAGTTGTCGCCGTTCATGCGCTGCCAGCCAGCGCTGAAGGTATGACCGTCGATGGCGTAACCGAGCATGCCGCTCAGGGCGCGGTTATCGATGGAGCCAGCGCGCTCAGCGCCGCTGTCGGCGCTCTTGAGCAGGCGCAGGTCAGCCTTGAGCACGCCCTGGCCCAGTGGCTGGTTGGCCAGCAGGCCGATGAAGTGCTGGCGGTAGATGTCCTCCAGCTCGGCGTAGTGATACTGGCCGGTCAGGCGGTCGTTGAACTTGTAATCGATGCCGTACATGTCGAAATGGTCGGCGGTGACGTTGCAGGCATACCGCTTGTTCTTGCAGTGCACGCGGATGTCCTGGGCGTCCGTGGAGTCCCGGGCGGTGTACTTGTCCAGCCGCGCGGCCGTGAACGTCAGGTCCTTGATCTCTTTGGACGTGAGCATGGCGCCGTTGAACATAGTCGGCAGCAGGCGCCCGTCGTTGTACTTGAGCAGCGGCAAGTCCGGCAGCAGCGCGCCGTACTTGAGCACGCTCTGCGACAGGCGCACCTTGGCCGTCAGGCCGAGCTTGGCGTACTGGTCCTTGGAGCCCCGCGGGTCCTGGCCGCTGGACGGCAGCAGGCCGCTGTTGCTGCGGTCGGGGCTGGAGTCGAGCTTGAAACCGAGCATGCCCAGCGCGTCGATACCAAAGCCGACGGTGCCTTCGGTGTAGCCCGATTGCAGGTTGAGAATGAACCCTTGCGCCGACTCTTCGCGCTTGGAGGCACCCTGATCATTGCCGGTATGGCCGTCGCGGAAGTCACGGTTGAAGTAGATGGTGCGCGACTCGAGCTTGGCGCTGCTGTCTTCGAAGAAACCCGCGGCCTCGGCCCGGGCGGTAAAACCCGCGCACAGGCACAGGGCGCCGAGGCCCACCGTTGGATAACGCAGCGGTCGGAATGAGTGCAGCAAAGGGAAAGGCATGAAAAGCTCCAGCAGTGCATCGGTAAAGCAGATGAAAGAAAGGCAATAGCAATCCATCTGGCGAATCATTTCTGGCCAGGTAAATTGATCAAATCAATGTTGATCGCAAATGATGGCAGATGGCTTTGACGGGCTACCACCCGACTTTAGTCTGAAGCGGCTACAGCCTTTGGCTCTGAGCGTCCTCCTTCAACGCGCTGCTCTCGCCTGGAATAAAGCGATCATTTCCAACACTCTTTGCCTTTCTCCAGGCTCTTGGCCAAGGCGCGATTCATTGGGCGCTTCGAGAGGTTTTGGATCCAAGAAAGCCTGCACCCAGGATAGAAATGGCGTTTTTTTCGTTAAAACCTCTACCGCTCGTCGGATTAATTTGCCCTGCCGGGTTTGTTACCCAGGAATTGCCCGAAGGCTTTCATAAGCCTTTCATTCAGATTATCTATTTGATTTTAAACGGTATTATTTCTTAAATAGGGTTATACAAAATGCCTTCGTCATTTATATAACACGATAAAACGCCAATTAACCGACTCAACGCTGTGGTAGTGTCAAAAAAAGAACGCGAAAAGGACTTGCACCTATTCAGTTCTTTAAAAAGTGGGCCATGAAACTCACGCATTACCCATCACGGATGAGGTTCCTCCCTTGGATGTCAGCGTTTTTGGTACCGGCCATGTCGGCCTGGTACAAGCAGTCGCCCTCGCCATCGCGCGGGACATCGCTCGCCTGTGTCCCCCGGGCAGTGGCTTGCCCTGGCGCGTACCGGGGGCGCTCTGCGCATGAATATCCTGATCACCGGGGCCGCCGGCTTCATCGGCGCCCATACCGCACTGCGTTTGCTCAAGGATGGGCATCAGGTCACCGGGCTGGATAATTTCAACGACTACTACGACCCGCAACTCAAGCACGACCGGGTGCGCTGGATGGAGCAGCAGGTGGGACAGTTCCCGCTGTACCGCCTCGACCTCGGCGATACCGAAGCCCTCGACCGGCTGTTCGCCCAGGTTCGCCCGCAGGTGGTGATCAACCTGGCGGCCCAGGCCGGGGGACGTTATTCCCAGGAAAACCCCAAGGCTTACCTGGACAACAACCTCGGCGGCTTTCTCAACCTGCTGGAAATGTGCCGGCGCTATCCGCCCGAACACCTGATTTACGCCTCGTCCAGCTCGGTGTACGGCGCCAACCATCAACTGCCGCACAAGACCAACGACACCGCGGACCATCCGCTGTCGCTGTACGCCGCGAGCAAAAGGGCCAACGAGCTGATGGCCCATAGCTACAGCCATCTGTTCGACATGCCGGCCACCGGCCTGCGCTTCTTTACCGTATATGGCCCCTGGGGACGCCCGGACATGTCGCCGGTGCTGTTCGCCCGGGCCATCTGCGAAGGCCGTCCGCTGAAGCTGTTCAACTACGGCATGCACCAGCGCGACTTCACCTATATCGACGACCTGGTCGAATCCCTGGTTCGCCTGCTGGGCAAGCCACCGGTGCGCAACCCCTTGTGGAACCGCGAACACCCCGACCCCGCCACCAGCATGGCGCCCTGGCGCCTGTTCAATATCGGCGGGCAACGTTCGGTGGAGCTCAAGGACTACGTCGCCACCCTGGAGCAATTGCTCGGGCGCAAGGCACAGGTCGAGTATCTGCCGTTGCAGCCCGGCACCGTGCTGAACAGCTGCGCCGATGCCAGCGCCCTGGAGAACGTCACCGGCTTCGGCCCGCAGGTCCCCCTGGCCGAGGGCCTGGGACGCTTTGTCGATTGGTTCCAGAGCTACTACCGGCCGCCGCTGCCCCCGCGTTCCTGACCGGCAACGACCTGCCCCGGCGACGCCTGTGTCGCCCTTGCGGGCCAGCTGGCCGAGGGCGATTGCAGCGCTGGCTCACTGCTCGAAGGCCCGTCGCCGGCCCGCGTCGCCACGGGAATCCCTGAGCGGCCATCGGCGTATCCCTTACAGCCAACTCCGCTGATGCCCGTAGGGCGTTAGCCGGATGGGTTGTCAGGCAGAAGTAATGGTTATCGCGGACATTTCTGAATGCTCCGGCGGGCGGAAAGCCGCGCCCGCCTCGGCTTGAATCGACCGGCTTATTCCTGCACCATCCGCCCCCTGCTTATTCAATGGATGGATTTCACGGCATGCTGGATGCTAACGCTACCCATATTTCCCTGACGATCGAAGGCGCCTCGGTCGACCTTCAGGTCCTCAGTTTCGTTGGCCGCGAAGCCCTCAATCAGCCCTTCTGCTTCGATATCGAACTGGTCAGCGCGCGTCCCGACCTCAAGCTCGAAGAACTCCTGCACAAGCCGGCTTGCCTGACCTTTGGCGCGACCGGTAAAGGCCTGATCCACGGCCTGGTGTACCGCATCGCCCAGGGTGATTCCGGGCGCAAGCTGACCCGCTACAGCATCAGCCTGACTCCGCAGCTCAACTACCTGCGCCACAACTTCAACCAGAAGATCTACCAGCACCTCAGCGTGCCGAAGATCATCGCCCAGGTCCTCGAGGCCCGCGGCATCCTGGCCGACGCCTACAGTTTCCAGCTGGGCGCCACCTACCCGGAGCGGGTCTACTGCACCCAGTACGACGAATCCGACCTGCACTTCATCCAGCGCTTGTGCGAGGAAGAAGGCATCCACTTCCACTTCCAGCACAGTGCCAGCGGCCACAAGCTGGTGTTCGGCGACGACCAGACGGTGTTTCGCAAGCTGGCGGCGGTGAACTACCAGCAGGACTCGGGCATGGCCGCCGAACAGCCGGTGATCAAGCGCTTCAACCTGCGCCTGGAAACCCGCACCAGCCGCGTCAGCCGCCGCGACTATGACTTCGAGAAACCGCGCCTGCTGCCCGAGGGTGCGGCCAAGTCCGAATTCATGCCGGACCTGGAGGACTACGACTATCCCGGCCTGTTCACCCAGCAGGCCCGCGGCAAGCAACTGGCGACCCGCGCCCTGGAACGCCATCGCAGCGACTACCGGCTGGCCGAAGGCAAAGGCGACGAGCCGAGCCTGGTCAGCGGCCACTTCCTGACCCTGGCCGCCCATCCGCGCAGCGAATGGAACGACCTGTGGCTGCTGCTGGAGGTGATCCACGAAGGCAAGCAGCCCCAGGTGCTGGGCGAGAACATCACCAGCGACGTCACCAGCAACAAGGACGACTTCCACCAGGGCTACCGCAACCGCTTCCTCGCCACGCCCTGGGACGCCCACTACCGCCCGCCGCTGGAACACCCGAAACCCAGGTCCCTGGGCAGCCAGACCGCGCTGGTCACCGGGCCCAAGGGCGAAGAAATCCATTGCGACCAATACGGTCGGATCAAGGTGCAGTTCCACTGGGACCGCGACGGCCAGGCCGACGACAACACCTCCTGCTGGGTGCGCGTCGCCAGCGGCTGGGCCGGCAAGGCCTACGGCGGCATCGCCATCCCGCGGATCGGCATGGAAGTGCTGGTGACCTTCCTCGAAGGCGACCCCGACCAGCCCCTGGTCACCGGCTGCCTGTACCACAAGGAAAACGTGGTCCCCTACGACCTGCCGGCGAACAAGACCCGCAGCACCTTCAAGACCCTCAGCTCGCCGGGCGGCAAGGGTTACAACGAACTGCGCATCGAAGACAAGAAAGGCGCCGAGCAGATCTACCTGCACGCCCAGCGCGACTGGGACGAGAACGTCGAGCACGACCAGCGGATCCGCGTCGGCAACCAACGCCACGACACAGTCGAAGCCAACACCCTGACCGAACTCAAGGCCGAAGAACACCGCATCACCCACCTCGACCGCAAGAGCGAAATCCGCGCCAACGACCACCTGACCGTGGCCGTCACCCAGCACGCCAATATCGGCACCGCGCAATTCGTCGAAGCCGGCCAGGAGATTCATTACAAGGCCGGTGGGAAGGTCGTGGTCGAGGCCGGCGCGGAACTGACCGCCAAGGCCGGCGGTAGCTTCGTCAAGCTCGATGCTGGCGGCGTGACCATCAGTGGGGCCGAAGTGAAGATCAATACCGGGGGAGCGCCGGGGGTTGGGACGCCGGCGGCGCCGCTGTTGCCGGGCCTGCTGAAGCTCGCTGACGCCGACAAGGCCGGCGGCCTGCTGCTGGGCCGCTTGAACTCGCCCATACCGCGCCTGACGCCGCCCAAGGGTATCTGCGTCGAGTGCCTGCTCAAGGCCATCCGCCAACGCCAGGCGATTCTGTCCGGAGCACAGCCATGAGCGATTTGCAGCAAGGCCAGCAGGATTGGGTCAACGCCGCGGCCAAGGGCTTGAGCCTCACGGCAATCGTCGAGCAGGCCCTGCTCAGCGCGCCGCAGCGCAACGCCCTGGGTGAACTGGAAGGCGCCCGCTGGCCCCTGATGTACCAGGCCGAGCTGGCCCAGTTGCGCAATGACGGGCCGCTATTGCTGGACATGACCGGTCAACCGTTCGAGCGGCTGGTGGCGATCCACGAACTGTTCGGCTCGAACCTGGCCAGCTGGTTGAGCAGCACCCTGCCAGCCAATCGGCTGGCCACCCACCTTGGCGACGCCCTGGTCTGCCAGGACGCCAACGATGCGGTGCTGCTGATCCGCAGCTACAGCGCCGAAGTACTGCCCCTGCTCCACCAGCAAGTCGGCCAGCCATGGCACCAGTGGCTGTTCGGCCCCCTCGACACCTGGTGGGTCAAGGCCGAAAAAGACTGGCAGCGTCTTGCCGGCCCGGCGCACAGCGAAGTGCCCGAGTACCACCCGATCCGCCTGGATGAGCCGATGATGCACAGCCTGCAGCATGACGCCCACGCCGAGCAGTTGCTGGTGCAGACCGAAAACGTCGCCCCCGAGGCCTTTGCCAGCGACTGCCACGGCGAACGCCTGCAACAGGTGCAAGACTTACTGCAGATCGCCAGGGCCCAGGGCCTGGACCAGCAGGAGGATCAGTCGACCTTCGTGTTGCACAGCCTGATCACCCGCAACCCACTGCACCAGCGCCCCGAATGGGCGGGAATCCTGCGTCAGGTCACTGATGACCGGGACACCCTGGAAAACGCCCTGGCCGCACAAGAAGGCGCCTGAGGCGATGTCGTTGCCGTCACTCGCAAAGCGCTGGAAGCGCCTGCCCGGCCGCCAGAAAACCCTGATCCACTGGTTGGTTCTGGTCGCCGGTTATTTCATCTGGCAGTACAGCCGGATGCCGGGGGCAATGCTCTATGTGCATAACCAAACGGATCGCCCCATCTTCAGCTACTTCGTCAATGACAACTGGGGAGGCAATGCCACAGCAAACGGCGGAGGCGGAGCAACCTGTTGCTGGCGCATTGAGGGCAAGATGCTGAAGGTGGATTGGATCAAGAGCATGACCCGAACACAGTATGAGCAGGGGGCTCGGGAAGAAACCCTATCAGTCGAGATCTCTAACCCTCCCCGCCAACGCAGTGACCGCTATTTGCATGTGCACTTCTTCCCCGGCGACCAGGTTCGCCTGGCCTGGAGCGCCAATCTCGACACCCCCTATGAAAATCTCAAGGAAGCGCCCGCAGTGCCTGATGCCAAGGATCAGGAAGCCCAATTCCAATGAGTCACGGGTTTTCGCCGCCCACTATTGAAAGACTTGCAAACAGCGCGAGCTGGGTAACAGAAATGCCCCCCAGGCGAAAGAACATGACCGTGCGCAGAAACAGGTTCGCACTAACAAGGAGTTTGTTGTGACATCGATTCAATCACTCAGAAATCGCTGGAAGTCTTTGTCCGGTTTGCAGAAAACCCTCATCAATTTATTGGTTTGGGGAGCGCTGATTGCTGCCTATTTCATCTGGCAGTACAGCCGAATGCCGGGGGCGGCGCTTTATGGCCATAACCATACGGATCGTCCTATTTTTAGCTATTTCGTCAACGACAATTGGGGCGGAAACGGAGGGATAACCTGCTGTTGGCGCATTGAAGGCAAGACACTGAAGGTGGATTGGATAAAAGGCCGCACAGGTGAACAAGTGCGTCAGGGGATTAAAAAGGAAACTCTATCAATCGAGATCCCTAATCCGCCCCGCCAACGCAGTGACCGATATTTACATGTGCACTTCTTTCCCGGAGACCAAGTCCGTGTGGCCTGGAGTACCAATCTGGACACGCCTTATGAAAATCTCAAGGAAGCGCCACCAGTACCTAATGCCAAGGATCAGGAAGCAAAATCACAATGAGCACTCGTAATGCTGATCTGGCGGCCGCTGCTAGTGCCCGTTGTGCAGGACCAACCAAGAATTCTCATATCACCACCTGTGAGCGAACCTTACGGATCGGATTTTTTTTCGACGGTTTTGGGCGGCATCTGCTGAAAGATATGCAAACCGGCCGAGTTAGCAACGTGGGCAAGATGTTCCTGGCCCATCCTATCGATATGCCGAATAAGGAGCCTGACCCCAACTTTGCCTATCGCAAGGTTTATATCTCGGGCATGGGCGCCGAGTACCTCGCGGACCTGACCACCACTGCCAATGCCGGAGTGGATATCGTTGGCAGCAAGGCAGCCGATGTGCCCAAGGATGTGGCGAAGGACGAAGGGAAAAAGATCCTCAAGGATGTACTGAAAGGTCATGACTGGTGGGAGCGCTTGAAACGCGACCTGAAGGATCTGGTCAGCGCCCCCCTTAAAGGCCTTAAAGTACTGAAGGGCGCTGTGGTCGACGCGGTGTCTGAAGTCGTACCGCCCCTGCGCGACAACCCCATCATGGCTGAGATAGCCAAGACTGGAGCCAATATTCGTATCGATGGCGCCATCGATTTCCTGAACGACGAAGTGAGCAAGGTCAAGGCCTTGAGCGGCCCGCCCCTTAAGCGTATCGAACTGTCCGTATACGGCTTCGACTACGGCGCCACCCTGGCCCGAGGCTTTCTGTATCGCCTGCTGGATCGCTGCCTGATCGATGGCGAGGAAGTGAAGTACCAGGGCGCCCAGCTGGTCGTGCTGTTCGCCGGCCTGTTCGACGCGGTGGACCGCAGCCGTAGCGATATACCGCTGATCGACGACTATATACCCGTGCCCACCAGCAACGTGCTGGGGGACGCCAATGTCCTGCCCAAGCAGGTCAGGCAGGCCCTGCATCTGGTCGCCGCCCACGAGCGACGCTTTTACCGGCGGGCCAGCCTGCTCGGCAAAGGCAACGCCAAGTGGCGCGAAGAACTGATGCCCGGGGTCAGCGAGGATATCGGTGGCAGCCTGCTGCCCGGCGAGCAGAAACCCAGCGCCGAGCTGGCGCTGGTCAGCTTACACCGCATGTACCGCGCAGCGTTCCAGGCAGGAGTACCTTTCCTTCATCTCGAAGACTTATACGAAAAGGATGCCGATACTGCTGAGCTGTTCACCTTCAACGACCATATCAACGGAAAAACTGCCCTTGGGCTGGTCAAGAAGTACCAGTCGGCCGCCAAGGCCAGCATCGCCCAGCTGAAAAACCTCAACCTGGGTGACCAAGCGCCCTTCCTCGGCCATATGCGCCTGTATATCCGCTGGCTGGCGTCGATCTCGCGCCCTTATGTGCAGCGCCTGCGGGAAATCGGCGAAGAGGAAGATCGCCTGAACGCCAGCCAGTATGCCGCGGGAAATAGCGCCGGGATGTTCGGCCGCCCGGTGGAAACCCCGGAAAAGAGACAGGCCCGCCTCAAGCGCACCCAGGAACTGCAAACCGAACGCGAGACACTAAGGGCACAACTCGGCTGGCTGGAAGATGTCGACAGTGAAGCCCGCAGCATGCGCAGCGGCCGCACGCGGGATGGCTACAGGGCCGCCGGCACACCGCAGCAGATGCGGGTGTGGCAGGTGCTGTTGGAGGAGGAATGGTTCAAGGAGCAACTGTCGCCATTGCCGGAGGAAGTGAGCCTGTTGTTCGGCCACTTCATTCATGACCAGTTGGTCCAGTCCCTGGCTCAGCGCTCAGCCAAGTCGGTGAGCGGACAATGCTACTTCGATATCCGCGGGATCGATCTGCTGGAGAAAGAAGAGGAAGAAAAGGAGAAAGACAAGAAATAAGTGCATTCAATGCCTGCCCGGAGTCGGGCCAGGCGTTGACGACCTGCAAGGCAGGGGCTTGTGTCCCCCCTGCCTTCAAGCCCCCACTGACATCGAATAGGCGTTTCTGCGCACAGCACATCTCGTCGGGCAGCTTCCCTCCCGCACAAATCATTAGCCCCCTACTTAATCTCCGATTAATCCCACCGCCCAAAACTGTACGCGACCGCGCAGCGCAGAATCCTCTGCCGCCCTCCGCGGCGTGCTCGATGGTGGTTTGTGTCGGGCTTATCGGAGAAATCCTCATGAACATGCGTATTTTGCTGATCGGGGCCCTGGCGTTTGCCGGGGTCGTGGGTGTGGCTCAGGCGGACACGGCCCAGGTGCAGCCGGTGCCTTATCACTATGGCATGCCGCTGAAGGTGGCCAAGGTGGTGTCGATGACCGAGCCCGCGACGCCGGAGTGCAAGGTGGTCACCGCGGACATGACCTTTATCGACAAGGCGGGCAAGCTGGAAGCCATCAGTTACCGCAAGCTGTCGGATGCTTGCAGTTATCAGAACTGAGGACTGCCCTGCTCTACCGCGTGCAAGGTTGCAGGCAGCTTTGTGAGATTCAGGCAGGAATTTTATTCGCGGTGAGGGTCGAGTTTGCGCCTGGCCCGGGATTTATCCAGGCCAGGCAGGCAACGCCGGCATTGGCAAAGCCGCCGATCAATGAACCCTGGACTTGAGGGCGATGGGCTGGCTTCCCGGATGGTTCGCCAGGTCGTAGCGCAACTCGGCGATCAAATCGTTGATTTCCCGGCAGCCGTTGAGGCTCGCCGCATCGATACCGGTGACCACTAGGTCCACGCGGTCGGTTTCATGGTCGCCATAGACTTTCACGGTCATGTGCAGGTCGGGGCTCAGGGTGCACTCGCAGCGTTTGGGCAGGAAGCTGCATTCAATGATATTGCGCAGTTCCAAGGCAGATAAGAACATGGCAGATCTCTCCGTTGGTGCAGTGGCCATTCAATGATGGCAAGAATATCGTCTCGGGATTCCACCCCCGAAATACGGCGTATGGCGTGACTAAACCTCCCTGGAAGAGAAAGCCATTAATTAGACTAGGCCGTATTTGCGCATCCACTAAATTCTATTTTGCTCTGAGCAGTGAGGCTTTTTTTCACCCTCGGTCCTGGGATTTTCGTCCGCTGGAGGAACTTCCTGCGAGCCCGATGCTGGCCTCTCGCCGATAGGGGATGGAACACCAGCATACCGTCCTCTCGCTTGTTGTCATGCGTTATAAATCATCGACTTATCCCTGGGTATTGAAGGAAAACGTCATGTTAACTGCCGCGGCGAAGTGAGCCACGGTTTGCATGACCGGGCGTTCCCCAGTCAAACTGCCCGGCGTTTCAAGCAACGGCTCCCTCCATTGGGAGAGCCGTCGATCAACCTGCAAGGAGGCCTTATGCGCTTTTTTCCTGTTTCCACCGCCATCGCTGTGCTGTTGAGCGGTATTTCCACCCTGAGCCATGCGGCCAAACTCGAAGACGTGGCGCCCTACCCCAAGGCTGAAGAAGGTTTTGTGCGCCAGGTGATCCATCTGCCCAAGCAGGCCAAGGAAGAGGACTTCAAGGTCGAGGTCCTGGCCGGCAAGACCCTGACCGTCGACTGCAACCGTCAGCGCCTGGGCGGCACCCTGGAAGAGAAGAACCTGGAAGGCTGGGGTTACCCCTACTACCGCCTGGACAAGGTCAGTGGGCCGATGAGCACCTTGATGGCCTGCCCCGAGGGCAGCAGCAAGCAGGCGTTCGTGCCGGTGGTCGGCGAAGGCTTCGTGCTGCGCTACAACAGCAAGCTGCCAATCGTGATCTACGCCCCCAAGGACGTCGAAGTGCGCTACCGCCTGTGGTCCGCCGCGGACAAGGTCGAGAAGGCCCGCGCGGAATAACCTTCGCAGCGGCTACATCGCAGGTGATGGAGCCGCTGCCGCAGGCTGCGATCGGTTTGGGCGGCACTCCGATGCAGTGGCCGCCAGGCCAGGCAATGCGGTGCATCAGTGGTTCGGCTGGCGAGCGCTTCGCGCTCGTGCGCAGGCTGCGCCAGCGGCTACAAGAGGCCCTGCTCCGTTCTTACACCAGCGCCACCGCGCCCAAGGCCGCGCGCTCGGCCACCTGCCCCAGGCGATCGAAGTTGATGTTGGCCCCGGAGTCGATGGCCACCAGGGTTTCGCCCTGTGCCCCGCTGCGGGCCACGTACTGCTTGATCCCGGCCACCGCCAGTGCTCCCGACGGCTCGGTGATGGAGCGGGTGTCGTCGTAGATGTCCTTCATCGCGCAGCAGAGTTCGTCGTTGCTGACCGTGATCACCTCATCGACCAGCACCCGGCACAACTCGAAACAATGGGCGCCGACCTGCGCCACGGCAACGCCGTCGGCGAAGGTGCCGACGCTGGGCAACAGCACCCTTTCCCCAACCCGCAACGCCTGCTGCAGACAGTTGGAGTGCTCGGACTCGACGCCGACGATGCGCACCTCGGGCCGCAGGTATTTCACATAGGCGGCGATACCGGCGATCAATCCGCCACCGCCCACCGGGACGAAGATCGCGTCCAGGCGCCCGGGATGCTGGCGCAGGATCTCCATGCCCACCGTGCCCTGCCCGGCGATCACGTCCGGGTCGTCGAAGGGCGAGACGAAGGTCTGGCCGCTGCCCTCGGCCAATTGCAGGGCATGGGCCAGGGCGAAGGGAAAGCTCTCGCCCTGCAGCACCGCCTCGGCGCCACGGCTGATGACGCCCTGCACTTTCAGCTGCGGCGTGGTGGAAGGCATGACGATGGTCGCCTTGATCCCCAGCTCCCGCGCCGCCAGCGCCACGCCCTGAGCGTGATTGCCGGCGGAGGCAGTGATCACCCCGCGGCGCTTTTGCTCGTCGCTGAGTTGCACCAACTTGTTGTAGGCGCCGCGGATCTTGAAGGAAAAGGTCGGTTGCAGGTCCTCGCGCTTGAGCAGCACCTGATTGCCCAGCGCCGCCGACAGGGCCGGCGCCGGCTGCAACGGCGTGCGCACCGCCAGGTCGTAGACCGGCGCCGCGAGAATCTTCTTCACGTAGTGCTCCAGCAGGTCCAGCGGGGTGTGCGGCTCGGCGGGATGGTTCATGGGGTGTCTCCTGGCGGTGTCGAGAGCCCCGGAGACAGAAAGAAAAAACCCGCCTCTAGGGCGGGTTGGGTGCAGTGTCAGACCCGCCAATCAGGAATGGCGGTAATAATGCTTGGCTGGGAACGCAATGCGGAAAAAGTCATGGCCAGGAAATTAACCGGCGGCTTGCTGGTGAGTCAATGGCCAATGACAGGTCGAGCTATCTGCCATTTGCCGGAAAATATACGAAACGTATATGATTCGTATATTTACCAGGACAGAAACCCCGTGGGCATCGTCAAGATTTCAGATCAACTGCATGAACAGATCCGCGTCGCCAGCGACGCCATGGATCGCTCCATCAACGCCCAGGCCGAATTCTGGATCAAGATCGGCCTGCTGGCCGAGCTCAATCCGCACCTGGCCTACAACGACCTGATCAACAAACTGCTGCTGAACAAAAGCGACCTGATCCGGGGGCGCAGCGCATGACCCAGGCCCTGATCAAGACCCCGCAACAACTGGCGCTGATGCGTGAATCCGGGCGCCTGCTGGCGACGGTATTCAGCTTTCTCGACGACCTGGTCGCGCCCGGCCTTTCCACCATGGAGCTGGACACGGCGGTGGAGCGCTTTATCCGCCACGACCTGGGCGCCCGTCCGGCCAGCAAGGGCCAGTACAATTACCCCTACTCGATCAACACCTCGATCAACGAGGTGGTGTGCCATGGCATGCCCCATGAGAAGGCCATCCTCAAGGACGGTGACATCATCAACATCGACATCACCCTGGAAAAGAACGGCTTTATCGCCGACTCCAGCAAGATGTACCTGATTGGCAACGTCAGCCCCAAGGCCCAGCGCCTGGTGAGCACCACCTTCGAGGCGATGTGGGAAGGCATCAAGGTGGTCCGCCCCGGCGCGCGCCTGGGCGATATCGGCCATGCCATCCAGAAACACGCCGAAACCCGGGGCTACAGCGTGGTGCGCGAGTACTGCGGCCATGGCATCGGCCGGCAGATGCACGAAGAACCGCAGGTCCTGCATTTCGGTCGCCCCGGCACCGGCCTGGAGCTGCGCGAAGGCATGGTGTTCACCATCGAGCCGATGATCAACCAGGGCAGCGCCCGGGTGCGCGACCTGAAAGACGGCTGGACCGTGGTCACCCGCGACAACGGCCTGTCGGCGCAGTGGGAACACACAGTAGCAGTGACCCGCGACGGCTTTGAGGTACTGACCCTGCAACCGGCCTGAAACCTCAGGCGCACTTGCCGTTGCCACCGGCCAGGCGCCTGAGCCCGAGCACCATCCCCCCTGCCCCCAGCAGCATCGCCACGAGGAACAGCGGGTAGGCAATCCACCACGGGGTGCCGGCGGTCATCATGCTGAATTCGGACATGCCACCGATGCTGGCGATCAGGTTCAGCGGCAGGAACACCACGTTGATCAGGGTCAGTTTGCGCAACAGGCTGTTCATGTTGTTGTTCATCAGGTTGCCGCGCGCGTCGATCAGCCCGGAAAACACCGTCGAATAGATCTCCGCCTGCTTGTAGCACTGGTTGTTCTCGATGATCAGGTCGTCGATCAGGCCGACGGCCTCGGCGCTGAAGTGCGCCTTCTCGGCGTGGTTGCGCAGCCGGGTCAGCACCGCGCCGTTGCTGTGAATGGCGTTGATGTAATAGATCAGGCTTTCGCTGAGGTTGAACATCTGGATCAGGTGGCGGTTTTCCATCGAGTCGTTGAACTGCTGCTGCAACTCGCGGGCGACCATCTTGATCACCTTGAGGTGCCCCAGGTAGTGATGGATGTTGGTCGACAGCAGGTCCAGCAACACATCCAGGGGGCTATTCAGGGCCTGCCGCGCGCCCAGGCCGCTGAGCTGGCTGTCGTCGTGGGCGATCACCAGCAGGCGTTGCGGGGAAAACAGCAGGCCGCAAGACGACACCTCGAACGACAGGCTGCCGCCGCCGGAGTAGTTCTCCGGGCGTTTCCAGATCAGGAACAGGTTGTCCGGGTGAAACTCGATGCGCGACACCTCGTCCGGGTCCAGCGCCGAGGCCAGGGCGTGTTCGTCGAGCTTGAAGCCGGTGCGCAGCAGATCGCGCTCGGCGGGGTCCGGATTGCTGAACAGCATCACTTCGGCGTCCAGGCGCTCCACCGGCAGCAGGCGGCCCTGGCTCAACTGGTAGCTCTTGATCATCGGCCGTTCACCAGGCCTGCCCGCGGCGCTTGAGCTCCAGGCGGCGGACGAACTCCTCGAGCACCAGGGAATACAGGTCGTCGCGCAGGTAGGCATCTTCGATGCCGGCGTCCAGGTTGGGGTTGTCGTTGACTTCGATCACCACCACCTTGTCGCCGGACTGCTTGAGGTCCACGCCGTACAGGCCGTCGCCGATCAGGTTGGCGGTCTTCACCGCCAGTTCCACCACCGCCCGCGGCGCCTCGTGGACCGCCAGGGTGCGGCATTCGCCGTTGATGTCCTGGCCCTTGGCCTTGTGGTTGTAGATCTGCCAATGGCCCTTGGACATGAAGTACTGGCAGGCGAAGATCGGCTTGCGGTTGAGCACGCCGATGCGCCAGTCGTACTCGGTGTAGAAAAACTCCTGGGCCAGCAGCAACACCGAATGCTCGAACAGCTCGGCGGTGGCCTCCAGCAGCGCCTGCTGGCTCTCGACCTTGATCACCCCGCGGGAGAAACAGCCGTCGGGAATCTTCAGCACCAAGGGGAAACCCAAACGCTCGCCGACCCGCTCGAAGTCTTCCGGTCGTTCCTTGTAGAGAATCTCGGTGGCGGGCATGCCCAGCTGGTGGCTTTTCAGCAGGTCGGTCAGGTAGACCTTGTTGGTGCAGCGCAGGATCGAGGCCGGGTCGTCCATCACCACCAGGCCCTCGCTTTCGGCCTTCTTGGCGAAACGGTAGGTGTGGTTGTCGACGCTGGTGGTCTCGCGGATCAGCAAGGCGTCGTACTCGGCGATACGCGAGTAATCCTTCTTCTCGATCAGTTCGACGTCGATGCCCAGGCCCTTGCCGACCCGGACAAAATTCTCCAGCGCCCGGGCGTTGGAAGGTGGCAAGGCTTCCTGCGGGTCATGCAGGATCGCCAGGTCATAGCGGGCCAATCTTTTCGAGCGCGGCATGCGCCAGATCTTGCGACTGAAACTGTCCAGGGAATGGGCGAATTGATCTTCCTGGTCTTCGCGCAACTTATGTAAGGCACCGGACTTCACGCCTTCGATATGCCAACCGTTAGTTCGTTTGAAGTCCACCAGCAATATCGGACAAGGAAAGACTTCGAATAACTGTCGCGCCAACTCCTGTAACGGTTCGATATGAGTCTTGCCGAAGTACAGGGTCAGGGTAAAACCTTCGGTATCGCTGTAAAGATGATTGCTCAGGGCCTTTTCCAGGGTTTTATCCAGGTCGTCCAGGGCCAGGCCGTAGAGCGATTTACGGGTCAGCTCGCTGATGGTGCGCACCGAGGGAATCACCTTGTGCTCCCGCGCCTCGGCCAGCAGCGAGCAGTAGTAACCGTGGCCCAGGTACTTGTAGCTGCGACACAGGTTGATCACCTGGACCCGCTTGCCGGGCTGGGTTTCACGGGTCTGTTCCAGGTACTCCTGAGCGCTGAGGATGTCTTCGCTGGGAAAATAGGAGGCCCAATCTTCCTTGCGCTCGACAATAATCAGCAACTGACTGGAAGTTTCACTCATCGCTGAAAAATAATTAACCGGAGTTATTGTCGCCGGCAGACTTTGCTCGGATACTCCACGCCAATGACCTTGTACCGCTGACATAATGTTTGATCCGCTTAAGAACAAGACCTTTTCTATTAAGCACGAACTTTTTCGAAAGTCTCGTTTCGTTACGCAACTTTTACGGCGGTTATATGGATCTTGTCTTTCGCATTGCCACACCTGAGGACTTGCCTGCTTTAGTGCGACTGGAACAGCAGTGTTTCACCACCGATCGCCTGACGGTGCGCAGCTTCCAGTGGATGATCAGCCGCGCCCATGCGTGCCTGATCGTCGCCGAGCAGGCGCAACAGCTGCTGGGTTATGCCCTGGTGCTGTTCCATCGCGGTACGTCCCTGGCCCGCCTGTACTCGATCGCCATCGCGGTCGAGGCCCGCGGGTTGGGCCTGGGCAAGCGCCTGCTGGAGCGGATCGAAGCCCGCGCGCGGGAGCATGACTGCGCCTACCTGCGGCTTGAGGTGCGCAGCGACAACCCGACGGCCATCGCCCTGTACGAACGCAGCGGCTACCGGCGCTTCGCCGTGCTGCACGACTACTACAAGGACCACGCCGATGCCCTGCGCCTGGAAAAGCGCATCCTGCAGCATCGCGAGACCCGCACCATCCGCGTGCCCTATTACCAGCAGACCACCGACTTCACTTGCGGCCCGGCCTGCCTGCTGATGGCCATGGCCGCGCTGCAACCCGGGCGCGCCCTGGAGCGCCGCGAAGAACTGCAGCTGTGGCGCGAGGCGACCACCGTGTTCATGACCTCCGGCCACGGCGGCTGCAGCCCCCAGGGGCTAGCGCTGGCCGCGTGGCGCCGGGGCTTCAGGGTCAGGCTGCAGGTCAATACCCGGGGGCCGCTGTTTCTCGGCGGGGTGCGCGACGAGCATAAAAAAGACGTCATGCGCCTGGTGCATGAGGAGTTCTGCGCCCAGCTGGATAGCAGCGACGTCTTGCAGGTGCTGGGCGGCCCGCTGGACCTGCCGAAGCTGCTGGCCGACGGCGGCCAGCCCCTGGTGCTGATCAGCAGCTACCGCCTGACCCGCTCCAAGGCCCCGCATTGGGTGATGGTCACCGACTGCGACGAAGACTTCGTCTACTTGCACGATCCCGATGTCGACCACAGCCAGCACCGCCAGCCGATGGATTGCCAGCACCTGCCGGTGAGCCACGGCGAGTTCGCCAAGATGTGCCGTTTCGGCAGTGGCAAGCTGCAGGCGGCGGTGATCCTCTACCCGGCCGCAGTGCCTCTGTAGGAGCAAGGGGGACTGGGTTATTCCAGGCCAACCTTGTACAACCTGCCCTTGTCCTCGTCGGTCAGCACATACAGATAACCGTCCGGCCCCTGGCGCACGTCGCGGATGCGCTCCTTGAGCTCACCCAGCAGGCGCTCCTCGTGGCCCACCTTGTCGCCGTCGAATTGCAGGCGGATCAGCTCCTGGGACGCCAGGGCGCCGATGAACAGGTTGTGTTGCCAGGCCTTGAAGCGGTCGCCGTCGTAGAAGGCCATGCCGCTGATGCCGGGGGATTTCTCCCAGACATGCCGCGGGCCCACGGTGCCTGGGGCAGTCTTGCCCTCGGCTTCAGGAATCGGCGCACCGGAATAGTTGATGCCGTGGGTCGCCAGGGGCCAGCCGTAGTTCTTGCCACGCTCGATCAGGTTGATTTCGTCGCCGCCCTTGGGCCCGTGCTCGTTATCCCACAGGGTGCCGCTCCAGGGGTTGAGCGCCGCGCCCTGGGGGTTGCGGTGGCCGTAGGACCAGATCTCCGGGCGCACGCCCGGCTGGCCGACAAAGGGGTTGTCCTGCGGGATCCGGCCATCCGGATACAGGCGCACGATCTTGCCTTGCAACTTGTCCAGGTCCTGGGCAGTCGGGCGCTCGTTGTTTTCCCCCAGGGTGATAAACAGGTAGCCGTCGCGGTCGAACACCAGGCGCGAACCGAAATGGTTGCCGGTGGAGAGCTTGGGCGCCTGGCGGAAAATCACCTGGAAATCCTTGAGCGTCTTCAGGTCCTCGGACAGCCGTCCGCGCCCCACCGCCGTCCCCGCCGTGCCGCCCTCGCCACCACCTTCGGCGTAGGACAGGTAGACCAGGCGGTCCTGCTTGAAGTCCGGCGACAGCACCACATCCAGCAAGCCACCCTGGCCCTTGGCCCAGACCTGCGGCACGCCGTCCAGGGGCGCCGAGAGCTTACCGTCGGCGCCGACCAGCCGCAGGTTGCCCGGCCGCTCGGTCACCAGGATGCCCTGGCGGTCCGGCAGGAACGCCAGGGCCCAGGGGTGGTCCAGGCCTTCGACCAGCGGGGTCACGCTGAGGGGGCCCAGCTCGCTCTGCAACGGTTGGCTGGGGGCGGCCGCGACCGGTAGCGCACTGCTCAGAACAAGGCTGGCACAGACGGTTGCCAAGAGGGTTTTACGCAACATGCACAATTCCTTCTGTCGATAAAAAGGGTTCCGCCCGGGGCCGGCATCGGCCTCGGACGGTCAGCGTTTATCGCTGCTGTTGGTTACGCGGTGGGGTCACAGGTGTCGGATCGATGATCCGTGGCTGGGTGATGGTGCGCGGGTAACCGTTGCCGATACCGCCGTTCTCCAGGGTCGGAGGGCGTTGCACAGGTACTGGATTAACCCCACGGACAGCCGGGGTGCTGGGCTGGGTGCCCTGCATGCTGTTGGGGTTGGCCCGGCGTATCGGGCTGTTGTAGGGGTTGTTGTTACTGCCGGGCAGGTTCTGCGCCAACAGCATGGCGGACGTTGGGCTGCTGTCCGGATGCGCCGCCTGAGGCGCGGCGAACGCCACGGCGCTGGCCCCGCTCATTAGTGCAAAAGCGACAAGAGCGCGAAGCAGATTGTTCATGGCGACCCTCTTGGATGGCGACGAGTTATCGCATTCGAGTCCAGGCTACGTCGCGCGTTCGGCCTTGTTAATTAAATAATCCGCCAGACATGTAACACGAGTTATCGGCTTGCCCTATGCAGGCCGGCACCCCGGGGAAACTTTCGCGCCGCACCACGGGTCACCTGAAAACCAGTCGCTGCATGGCGATTCCACAGTCAATACGGGGACAGGCTCATGGCACGGGCAATCTGGAAAGGCGCGATCAGTTTCGGTCTGGTTCACATTCCGGTGGCGCTGGTCTCGGCGACCTCCTCCCAGGGCGTGGACTTCGACTGGCTGGACCAGCGCACCATGGACCCGGTGGGTTACAAGCGGGTCAACAAAGTCACCGGCAAGGAAGTCACCAAGGAACATATCGTCAAGGGCGTGGCCTACGAAAAAGGCCGCTATGTGCTGCTCAGCGAGGACGAAATCCGCTCGGCCCACCCGCTGTCGACCCAGACCATCGACATCTTCGCCTTCGTCGACAGCCAGCAGATCCCGCTGCAGAACATCGACACCCCCTACTTCCTGGCTCCGGACAAACGTGGCGGCAAGGTCTATGCGCTGCTTCGCGAAACCCTGCAGAGCACCTCGAAAGTCGCCCTGGCCCTGGTGGTGCTGCACACCCGCCAGCATCTGGCGGCGCTGATGCCGCTGGAGTCGGCGTTGGTGCTGGTGATGCTGCGCTGGCCGGCCGAGGTGCGCAGCCTCGACGAACTGGCCCTGGGGCCGGAGGTGACTCACCCGGACCTGGCCAAGGGCGAACGGGACATGGCCAGGCGCCTGGTGGCGGACATGAGCACCGATTGGCAGCCGGAGGAATACCGCGACAGCTTCACCGACAAGATCATGGCCCTGGTAGAGAAAAAGGCCCAGGCCGGCAAGATCGAGGACGTGGAAAGCGCCGCTGGCGAAGAGCAACGCAAGAGCGCCGATGTCATCGACCTGACCGAGATGCTCAAGCGCAGCCTGGGAAGCAGATCCAGGAGCAAGGCGCCAGCCAGCCCGGACAAACCCGGCAAGACCAGGAAAACCACGAAGAGCTCCCGCGCCTGAACCACGCGGCTCGCCATACGAGGTAGTGGGTCATGGCCAAATCCCTGAGTGAATACCAGCGCAAGCGCAACTTCGCGATCACCTCGGAGCCGGCGGCGGACAAACCCTCCGCCAAGTCCGCCTCGGCCCTGCGTTTCGTGATCCAGAAGCACGATGCGCGCAACCTGCATTACGACTTTCGCCTGGAACTGGGCGGCAGCCTGAAAAGCTGGGCGGTGCCCAAGGGTCCGAGCCTGGACCCCAGGCAAAAACGCCTGGCGGTGCATGTCGAAGACCACCCGCTGAGCTATGGCAATTTCGAAGGCAGCATCCCCGCCGGGCAATACGGCGCCGGCGACGTGATCGTCTGGGACCATGGCGTCTGGCAACCCCATGACGACCCCGCCGCCAGCTATCGGGCGGGCAAGCTCAAGTTCACCCTGATCGGCGAGAAGCTTGGCGGCGACTGGACCCTGGTGCGCACCCATATGCGCGGCAGCGGCGACAAGGAACAGTGGCTGCTGATCAAGGAGCAGGATGCCCAGGCGCGACCGAGCGACGAGTACGACGTGGTCCAGGCCCTGCCCAGAAGCGTGCTCAGCGGTGCCACGGTGGGCGACAGCACAGCCGCCAGCGCCAAACCCCAGGCCGCAAAAAAAGCCGCGAAGAAACCATCGGGGGAAAAAGCCGTGGTCCTGCCGCAAAGCCTGGCGCCGCAGCTGGCAACCCTGGTGGACAAGGCGCCCAGCGGCGACTGGCGCTACGAGATCAAGTTCGACGGCTACCGGATCCTGGCGCGAATCCAGGACGACGAGGTGCGCCTGCTGACCCGCAACGGCCACGACTGGACCAGCCGCCTGCCCCAGCAAGCCAAGGCCCTGGCCGCCCTGAAACTCAAGGACAGCTGGCTGGACGGCGAAATGGTAGTGCTCAACGACGAAGGCCTGCCGGACTTCCAGGCGCTGCAGAACGCCTTCGATATCGGCCGCAGCGTGGACATCATCTATTACCTGTTCGATGCGCCTTTTCTGCAGGGCGAGGACTTGCGCGAAACGCCGGTAGAGGAACGCCGTCAGGCGCTCAAGCAGGCGCTCGGGCGCAAATCGAGCAAGGTCCTGCGCTTTTCCGAAGCCTTTGCCGCCCACCACCAGGACGTCCTCGAAAGCGCCTGCGCCCTGTCCCTCGAGGGGGTGATCGGCAAGCGGGCCGGCAGCCCCTATGTGTCGCGCCGCAGCGCCGACTGGATCAAGCTCAAATGCCGGCTGCGCCAGGAGTTCGTGGTGGTCGGCTATACCAAGCCGCAAGGTTCGCGCAGCGGCTTTGGCGCCCTGCTGCTGGGGGTCAACGACGCGAGCGGGCTGGTGTACGCCGGCCGGGTCGGCACCGGTTTCGACCAGAAGACCTTGAAGCAGCTGCATGAGCGGATGCAGGAACTTGAACGGGATTCATCGCCCCTGGCCAAGCCTTTGACCTCGGCCCAGGCCCGCGGCGTGCACTGGATCGAGCCGCAACTGGTGGCCGAAGCCGAGTTTGCCGAGTGGACCCGCGAGCAGGTGGTGCGCCAGGCGGCGTTCATCGCCCTGCGCAGCGATAAGCCGGCCAGGGAAATCGTCCGCGAACGGCCGCAGACCTCCAAGGCCGTCGAGACCCGCAGCCAGAGCACGCCCGCCCGTTCGGATAAGTCGGCCGCCCACAGCGTCGCCGGGGTCAGGATCACCCACCCTGAACGGGTCATCGACAAGCAGTCTGGCACCACCAAACTGCAACTGGCGCAGTTCTACGCCAGCATCGACGAGCAGATCCTGCCGCACCTGCGCGACCGGCCGGTGTCGTTGCTGCGGGCCCCTGAAGGGGTGGAAGGCGAGCAGTTTTTCCAGAAACATGCCGAGCACCTGGCCATCCCCCATATCCGCCACCTCGACCCGGCGCTGGACCCCGGCCACGCGCGCCTGATGGAAATCGACAGCACTGCGGCGCTGATCGGCACGGTGCAGATGGGCACCCTCGAGCTGCACACCTGGGGCGCGACCCACGACCAGATCGAAACCCCGGACCTGTTCGTGCTCGACCTCGACCCGGACCCGGCCCTGCCCTGGAAAAGCATGCTGGAGGCCACCCAACTGACCCTTTCGGTGCTCGATGAACTGGGTTTGCAGGTTTTCCTGAAAACCAGCGGTGGCAAAGGCATGCACCTGATCGTGCCGCTGGCGCGCAAGGCCGACTGGGACACGGTCAAGGGTTTCGCCAAGGCCATCGCGCAATTCATGGCGCAGCAGTTACCGGAGCGCATTACCGCGATCATGGGCCCGAAAAACCGGGTCGGCAAAATCTTCGTCGATTACCTGCGCAACACCCGCGGCGCCAGCACCGTGGCCGCCTATTCGGTACGGGCCCGCCCCGGGCTGCCGGTCTCGGTGCCGATCGCGCGGGATGAGCTGGGCGATGTCCGGCATGCCCAGCAGTGGAATGTGGCGAACCTGAGTCAGCGCCTGGAGGCCTTGACCGAGGATCCATGGCACGGCTACGCCCATCGGCAGCGGATCACCGCGAAGATGTGGCAGCAATTGGGGGCGGACAAGCCTTGAGGAAATGATTGCGGGCAAGCCTCGTTCCTGCAGAACCCATGCAGGAGCGAGGCTTGCCCGCGATCAGGGGCGAATCAGATGAAGATGAACAGCAGCAACAGCGCAGCGAAGATCGCCCACTTTTCCAGGTAATAAAGCTTGCGGTTGCGCTTTTTCAGCTCTTTACCGCGCAGGCGGATCTTGTACAGCCTGGTGAAGGCGCGGTTCAGGCCCCCGGTGCGGTCGCCGGCATCGTTGGGCGAACCGGCGGCGGCCATCACGGTGCGGCTGAACCAGCGGTTGAAGGCGGCGGCCCAGCGGTACTTCATCGGCCGCTCGACATCACAGAACAGGATGATGCGGTTCTGCTCGGTGGTGTTTTCCGCGTAGTGGATGTAGGTCTCGTCGAACATCACCGCTTCGCCGTCGCGCCAGTGATAGCGCTCACCGTCGACATTGATGTAGCAACCGGCGCTGTTGGGCGTTTCCAGGCCCAGGTGGTAACGGTAGGAACCGGCATAAGGGTCGCGGTGGCGCACCAGCTTCGAGCCCGGCGGCAGTTCGGCGAACATCGCCGCCTTGATCGAGCCGATGCTTTGCACCAGTTCGGTGGTCCGCGGGCACAGCTTCATCGCCGAAGGATGGCTGTCGCCGTACCACTTGAGGTAGAAGCGCTTCCAGCCGCTCTTGAAGAACGAGTTGAAGCCGACGTCGTCGTACTGCTCCGAACGCTTGATCTCCCCGGCCCTGAGCAGGCTCTGGCCCTCGGCGCGGATTTCTTCCCAGTGGGCCTGCAACGGGCTCAGATCGGGAAAGTCGGCCGGATCGAGAAACGGGCGGTTAGGGATCTTCGAGAACAGATAAAGGAAGCAGTTGATGGGCGCCAGGAAGGTCGAGTGATCACTCAGCTGGCGGCCCAGTTTATGGCGCACGCGACCACGCAGGTGCACATACGCGATGGATAAAACGTAAACAGCGGCAATGATGAGTTTCACGGAAATCGTCACATGTCAGAAGAGAACATACTGCGCCCCCACGTGGGCCACCTGGGCCGGGGTCATATGCAGCGTCCGAAAGCGATAAGAGGTCCTGAAGGCACGTCCTTGAGCCCATGCCAATGATGGCATGTGGCAACTGGTCAGCATTTTAGCCACAGTTTGTAACCAAAGGTTAACTCCGATTTGTGAAAATGTGTCCGTCCGCCGTGGCACGACCTAAGTCGCATTGCCCGGGACAAATCCGCCGCGGTGTTTTTTACAACGCCTGACGCTTATCGGCCTGGATGAAAAATCCGTGGGTCACTGTCATACAACTGCCGGCGCACATATGCGACAATGCGCGCCAAATTCCAACATGACCTCCCACCTTTATTGCCCAGCAACTTGGCCATAGCGTCCAGATGTTGCTGTCTACTTATGCTCGCTGGCTCGACCCTGGCTCGACCCTGGCGAAATGGAAAAGCTCCAGAATGCCCCGGGAATGGCCCAAGAGCCCACACGATGCTCGCAACCCCTTGATAGGTAAAGTAATTGATCTCCACAGCTAACATCACGATGCAGTTCGGCGCCAAGCCGCTATTCGAGAACGTTTCGGTCAAGTTCAACGGCGGCAACCGCTATGGCCTGATCGGCGCCAACGGTTGCGGCAAGTCGACTTTCATGAAAATCCTCGGCGGCGACCTCGAGCCGTCCGGCGGCCAGGTCATGCTGGAGCCGAACGTTCGCCTGGGTAAATTGCGCCAGGACCAGTTCGCCTACGAAGAATTCACCGTGATCGACACCGTGATCATGGGTCACGAAGAGCTGTGGAAGGTCAAGGCCGAGCGCGATCGCATCTACTCGCTGCCGGAAATGAGCGAAGAAGACGGCATGGCCGTGGCCGAGCTGGAAACCGACTTCGCCGAGATGGACGGCTACACCGCCGAATCCCGCGCCGGTGAACTGCTGCTGGGCCTGGGCATTCCCCTGGAACAGCATTTCGGCCCGATGACCGAAGTGGCTCCGGGCTGGAAGCTGCGGGTCTTGCTGGCCCAGGCGCTGTTCTCCGATCCGGAAGTGCTGCTGCTCGACGAACCGACCAACCACCTGGATATCAACACCATCCGCTGGCTGGAAACGATTCTGACGGCGCGTAACAGCACCATGATCATCATTTCCCACGACCGTCACTTCCTCAACAGCGTCTGCACCCACATGGCCGACCTGGACTACGGCGAGCTGCGCCTGTTCCCGGGCAACTACGACGAGTACATGACCGCGGCGACCCAGTCCCGCGAGCAACTGCTGTCGGACAACGCCAAGAAGAAAGCCCAGATCGCCGAGCTGCAGACCTTCGTCAGCCGCTTCTCGGCCAACGCCTCGAAAGCCAAGCAGGCCACCTCCCGCGCCAAGCAGATCGACAAGATCCAGCTGGCCGAGGTCAAGCCATCGAGCCGCGTCAGCCCGTTCATCCGCTTCGAACAGACCAAGAAGCTGCACCGCCAGGCCGTGACCATCGAGCAGATGTCCAAGGGCTTCGACGGCAAGACCCTGTTCAAGAACTTCAGCTTCACCGTCGAAGCCGGCGAGCGCGTGGCGATCATCGGCCCGAACGGCATCGGCAAGACCACCCTGCTGCGCACCCTGATGGGCGAGCTGACCCCGGACGCCGGTTCGGTGAAGTGGACCGAAAGCGCGGAGCTGGGCTACTACGCCCAGGACCACGCCCATGACTTCGAAGACGACGTCAGCCTGTTCGACTGGATGGGCCAGTGGACCCAGGGCGAGCAAATCATCCGTGGCACCCTGGGCCGCATGCTGTTTTCCAACGACGAGATCCTCAAGTCGGTCAAGGTCATCTCCGGTGGCGAGCAAGGTCGCATGCTGTTCGGCAAGCTGATCCTGCAAAAGCCCAACGTACTGGTGATGGACGAACCGACCAACCACCTGGACATGGAATCCATCGAGGCGCTGAACCTGGCCCTGGAAAACTACCCGGGCACGCTGATCTTCGTCAGCCACGACCGTGAGTTCGTGTCGTCCCTGGCCACTCGCATCATCGAGCTGAGCCCGAACGGCGTGACCGACTTCAGCGGCACCTACGACGACTACCTGCGCAGCCAGGGCGTGGTGTTCTAAGGAACGCCCGCTGGTTGCCAGTCTGCAAGCCCCGTCCTGGTGACGGGGCTTTTTTATGCCTTATATAAAAGCAGCGACTTGCGCTGAGCTGGTCCCTGGCACCGCAAATACCCGGCCATAAAGAAATCGTTAGCCTGCTTCCTTTTATTTCCGGCCCGCGCCATGATGCGGTTCTCCAACCGCCCGCCCGCGAACGAGCCCTCATGTCTGCGCAACAACAGCCCGTGCCCAGCTCCATGGCGATCACCCTGCAGATCGTCGCTATCGTCTTCTATACCTTTATCGCGTTTCTCTGCATCGGCCTGCCGATCGCGGTGCTGCCGGGTTACGTCCACGGCGAGCTGGGCTTCAGCGCGGTGGTGGCCGGGCTGACGATCGGCTCGCAGTACCTGGCCACCCTCCTCAGCCGGCCCATGGCCGGGCGCCTGTCGGACAACATCGGCACCAAACGGGCGATCGTCTACGGCCTGGCGGGGATTTTCCTCAGCGGGCTGCTGACCCTGGCGTCCACCCTCCTGCAAACATTGCCGCTGGTCAGCCTGGGCGTCCTGTTGCTGGGACGTTTGCTGCTGGGGATGGCCCAGGGCCTGATCGGCGTGGGCACCATCAGCTGGTGCATGGGCCAGGTCGGCGCCGAGCACACCGCGCGCTCGATTTCCTGGAACGGCATCGCCTCCTATGGCGCGATTGCCATCGGCGCGCCACTGGGGGTGGTGATGGTCGCCGACTACGGTTTCGAAAGCCTGGGGCTGGCCCTGTCGCTGCTGGCGGCCCTGGCCCTGCTGCTGATCCGCAACAAGCCATCGGTGCCGGTGATCCGTGGCGAGCGCCTGTCGTTTCGCGCGGTGTTCGGCCGTATCGCGCCGTACGGCGCCGGCCTGAGCCTGGCGTCCATCGGCTACGGCACCCTGACCACCTTTATTACCCTGTTCTACCTCAGCCGCGGCTGGACCGGCGCGGCCTATTGCCTGACGGTATTTGGCGTGTGCTTCATCCTCTCGCGCCTGCTGTTCATCTCCAGCATCAGCCGGTTTGGCGGCTATCGCGCAGCCATCGCCTGCATGAGCATCGAGACCCTGGGCCTGATCCTGCTGTGGCTGGCGCCATCGACGGCGTTCGCCATGATCGGCGCCGGGCTCGCCGGCTTCGGCCTGTCACTGGTGTACCCGGCACTGGGGGTGGAAGCGATCAAGCAGGTGCCCAGCACCAGCCGCGGCGCCGGCCTGAGCGCCTACGCGGTGTTTTTCGACCTGGCGCTGGCGATTGCCGGGCCCTTGATGGGCGCGGTGGCGTTGAACCTGGGCTATTCGTGGATTTTCTTCTGCGCGGCGCTGCTGTCGCTCGGCGCCCTGGGCCTGACCCTGCTGCTCAAGCGCCGGGCCGACGCCTGAGTCACTGATCCGCGGTCTGCATCCCGGCCCGGCTCGGCTTGCCCAGGGCCTGGGCAAAGAAGCGGCCGGCCTCGGCGATCAGATTGCGGTGGATGTCCTCGCGGTCGACGCCGTCGGCGTCAGTGCACAAGGCCGGCATGCTCAGCAACTGCTCCTCGGTGCACGGCGCCATGAACACGAAGTGCCCGGCCCCGGCCAACAGCCTGAAGTCCGGCGCGACCGGCAGCTTGCGGGCCAACGCCGCGGCATTCTTGTCCAGGGCCACCAGCTTGTCGACGTCGCCGCTGTACAGCAGCACCGGCACATGCACGCCGGACAGGGTCTGGCGCCCGAACTTGAGGCTCAGCGGCGCCATCAGCAGCAAGGCATGGACCCGCGGGTCGGCGACCGGTTGCAGGTCGTCGCGATCGACGATCAGCTCGCCCTGGGTATTGCAGGCATCGTGATCGTCAGGGCGCTCCTGGCAGTAGCGGCGCAGGCGGTCCAGGTCGGGGGTCGCTCCGGACAGGATCAACGCGGTTTCGCCGCCGGCCGAGTAACCGATGACCCCGACCTGCCCGGCGTTGACGAAAGGCGACAGCATCGGGTCGGCCAGGGTCGCGGTGATGGCTTCGGAAATCTGGATCGGCCGGCCATAGAGATTGCTCAGGGTCCCCAGCCGGCTGTGATCCTTGTAGTTGTCGCCCGGATGAATCACCGCCACCACCACGAAGCCCTTGCGCGCCAGCGAGGTGGCCAGGTCGTGCAGGGCCAGCGGCGTGCCGGTATTGCCGTGGGACAGCATCAACAGCGGAAAACGGCCGATGGCGACCTTCGAATCCCGGGAGGCGGCGATCTGATAACCCTCGACCTTGCTGCTGTGTTCGATGCCGGTGGAGGGATAGAAGGCAATGGCGCGCATCGGCTGCTGGTCCAGCGGGTCGAGAAAACTCATCTCGTGGAAGCCCACGCTCCAGTGCGGATGGGGCGCGGGCGCGGCGTGCACGATAATCGGGCCGCCGAGCAGGCAGATCAGTGACATTGCCCAAAGACGCATCATGGATGCACCACCTTCCCTACCTGATGAAAACGCCGGTTCACTGTTTCGCTGGCCTGATACCTGAGGTTATCGGGGCCGGGTCAAACCAACGTATGACCCACTCTCTGCATAACCCGCTGCATAACCCGCGCCAGAATAAAAAACGCGAACACGAAAAACTCCGTATTCCGCTGCCTGGAGGGCAACAGAATACAGAGTTTAAAGGGCCTTGCCTGGGGCGTAAGCGACTTTTACACAAGCCTTACGCGGCAGCGAAAAGTTGCTCGCTGATGTGCGCCTGGGCGTCGCTCAGGGCCTTGTTGCGGACTTCGTCGCCATAAGCCAGGCCGTGGGCGCGAACGAATTCGATGTCGGTGATGCCGAGGAAGCCGAACAGCACTTTCAGGTAATCCTCGTGCGCCACGCCAGTGGCCTGACCGGCGTGCAGGCCGCCCGCGGTGGAGACCACCACGACTTTCTTGCCACCGCACAGACCTTCAGGGCCGGCTTCGGTGTAACGGAAGGTCTGGCCGGCGACAGCGATGCGGTCGATCCAGGCCTTGAGTTGGGTCGGGATGGTGAAGTTGTACATAGGCGCAGCGATCACTACCGCGTCGGCGGCCTGGAATTCGGCGAGGGTCGAAGCGCTCAGTTCGGCTTCGTGCTGCTGGGCAGCGTTGCGCACTTCGGCCGGGGTGCCGGCGGCCACCAGGGTGGCGGAGCTGAAGTGGCTGATGGCATCGGCGGCCAGGTCGCGGTAGGTCACTTCAACGCTGGCATCGGCGTTTTTCCAGGCCTTGACCACGCTTTCGCTCAACTGACGGGAAGCCGAGTTGTCACCAAGGATGCTCGAATCGATATGCAACAGTTTCATCTGGGATTCTCCAAGTGAGGATCGCCACCGGGCGATCAATTGAGGACAATCCTACAGATGAAACCAATAGCTGATTAGTCGGCACAAATGCGATAGCTTGTCCCATCAGCAGGACAGTCGAGTCAGGATATGCAAGACCTAAACGATCTTTATTACTTTGCCAAGGTGGTGGAAGCCGGTGGCTTCGCCGCCGCCGGGCGTTTACTGGGGGTGCCCAAATCCCGTTTGTCGCGGCGTATCGCCGAACTGGAAGAACGCCTGCACACCCGGTTGCTGCAACGCACCACCCGCCAATTGAAGCTGACCGCGGTCGGCGAACGTTATTTGCGTCACTGCCAGGCCATGCTGCTGGAAGCGGAAATGGCCGACGAGGCCGTGGCCAGCATGTCCAGCGAACCTCGCGGGCGCCTGCGGGTGTCCTGCCCGGTGGGCCTGGCCCATCATATGTTGCCGAGCGTCATCAGCTCGTTCCTCGAGCAATATCCCCAGGTCCAGCTGGAGATGCAGTTGCTCAACCGCCGGGTCGACGTGGTCGCCGAAGGCATCGACGTGGCGCTGCGGGTTCGCGAGCATGGCGACGAAGACCCCTTGCTGGTGACCCGGCGTCTGCGCCAGGCGCAGACCGTGATGGTCGCCAGCCCGGCGTTCGCCCGGGAATGGCCAGTTCACAGCCCCGAAGACCTGCACAAGGTGCCGGTGCTGGGAGCCCTGGAGGCCGACCGCATGGTGCATTTGCGCATGCTCGACGCCCAGGGCGAGAAATGCGACCTGGTCCTGGAGGCGCGCCTGGGCATCGACGATTTTCTGGTGCGTCGCTCCTGCGCCCTCGCCGGCCTTGGCTGTACCATCCTGCCGATGATGTATTGCGAGGAAGAACTGCAGACCGGGCAACTGGTGCAACTGCTGCCGCAATGGTCGTTGCCCGGCGGCTGGCTGCAGGCGGTCTACCCTCACCGGCGCGGTGTATTGCCAGCGGTCAGGGCGTGGATCGAGCATGTCAGCGAAGCGTTCAAAGGCTGTGGAGACCGCACACTGTGACAGCGCGACAAAAGGAAAAAACCATGACTGAAGCGGATGTGGCGCAATTCTGCCTGGACTTGCCAGGCGCGCGCGAAGACTACAAATGGGGCGGCGTGCGGGTATTTTCCGTGGCCGGCAACAAGATGTTCGCCCTGCAGAACCTGCGGGGCGAGTCACTGGCGTTCAAGGTGGACAAGGAGCTGTTCCTCGGCCATGTCGACCGTCCCGGCATCGGCCCGGCGCCGTACCTGGCCCGGGCGCACTGGATCATCATGCAGACGCCCTACCCGCTGGGCGCCGGCGAACTGCGGGACTTGCTGCAGCGTTCGCACCAGTTGGTGGTGAGCAAGCTGCCCAAGCGGGTCCAGGTCGGGTTGTTACTCTAGGTTCTGTACGACAAGTGGCTGCGCTCGGTCATGCTGCGTTAAAAACAGGCTCGTGCGCGAGTCCGATCGGAATGCTCATTTAGGCCCCTAAACTCCGCTTCCTCGCCTGTTTTTGCCTTGCATGACCTTCGCTCGCCGACTTTTCGTAAAGAACCTAGAACAGCGAGAACAGGCTGCCTTCGAGAAACAGCCGGTCGATCCAGAACACCTGGTGCAGCAGCACGATCAGCCAGAACACCAGTTGATAGGACAGCTTGCGGGTCTTGTGGCGAAACGCCTGCTGCGCCAGCAAGGCACCTGGCCAGCCACCGGCCAGTTCCACGGCGTGCAGGACGTTTTCCGGGGTCCGCCAGCTGTCGCTGCGGGCCTTGCGCTTGTCGCTCCAGTAGAGGAAGAACGTCAGCACGCTGACCGCGCCGTAGGCCGCCAGCGGCACCCAGGAAATCCCCTTCACGCCCAGTAGCAGCGAACCGCACAGCGGTAAGGCACAGAGCAGCAGGAAAACCACCGCCTTGAGCCGTGGCTGCTGGATCCGAGCCCCGGCGGCTTCGCCGGGGCGGTTCTGATTGCGTGCGTTCATCAGGAATGGACCGCGGTCCAGTCGACCCAACCGAACTGCCAGGTGGCGAGGATCACCAGGCCGAAGGCAATGCGGTACCAGGCAAACGCCGCGTAGCTGTGGTTGGCGATGAACTTGAGCAGGCCCCTGACCGCGATCATCGCGAAGATGAACGAAGTGATGAAGCCGATGGCGAACACCGGCAGGTCGTCCGGCTGGAACAGATTGCGGTACTTGTAGCCCGAGTAGACCGCGGCACCGACCATGGTCGGCATCGCCAGGAAGAACGAGAACTCAGTGGCGGTCTTGCGCGACAGGCCGAACAACAGGCCGCCAATGATGGTGGAGCCCGAGCGCGAGGTGCCTGGAATCATCGCCAGGCACTGGGCGAAACCGACCTTCAAGGCATCTTTCCAGCTGATCTCGTCCACCGTGTTGGCATGTATTTCATGCTGCCGGCGTTCAGCCCAGAGCATGACCACGCCCCCCACCACCAGCGCCGTGGCGACGGTGATCGGGTTGAACAGGTACTTATGGATCAGATCGGCGAAAATCACCCCCAGCACCACGGCCGGCAGGAAGGCGATCAGCAGGTTGATGGTGAAACGCTGGGCGTTGCGCTGGGTCGGCAGGCCGGTCACCACGTCGAGGATCTTGCGGCGAAACTCCCAGACCACCGCGAGAATGGCCCCCAACTGAATGATGATGTTGAAAGCCATGGCGCGCTCGCCACCGAAGTTGAGCAAGTCGGCAACGATAATCTGGTGGCCCGTGCTGCTGATGGGCAAAAACTCCGTCAGCCCTTCCACAATCCCTAAAATCAATGCCTGTACGGCGGTCCAAAGCTCCATCAATCCCCCGAAGGTCATGCCGTGGCATGCCTCATAGTTTTTCTTCAATGTTCACTGACGCGTGCGTCGCGGATTCGCAGCCGCAATAGGATCATCATCGCCCCTGAAAATTCCGTGAAAAATCAGCCGGATTCAGGTTTTTCGCGATGAGGCCGAAATCCTAGCAGACAGACGCGATAAACGCTGTCGCGTTGAGAGAATCAGCGGGACCGGACTGCAAGGAGCGCATGACGGATGTACGGGATGTTTCTATTACAAGAACAACAATCGGGAGTGACAGATTCATGAACAGCTTACGCAGAATGTCGATCAGCCGCCGGCTGTGGCTGATCCTGATTGTGGCGGTACTGATGCTGATGACCCTGGGCATGCTGATGCTCAAGCAGATCCGCGACGACCTGTACCAGGCCAAGGCGCAGAAGACCCAGCACGTGGTGCAGACCGCCAACGGCGTGCTGGCCTATTTCCAGGGCCTGGAAAGCGCCGGTAGCCTCGATCGCCCGACGGCGCAGAAGCAGGCGCTGAGCGCCATACGCAACCTGCGCTACGACCAGAACGACTACTTCTGGATCAACGACCTGACCCCGGTCATGGTCATGCACCCGACCAACCCCAAGCTCGACGGCCAGAACCTCGCGGCCATTCGCGACCCGGACGGCTTTGCCGTGTTCAACGAAATGGTGGCCATCGCCAAGGCCAAGGGCGCCGGCATGGTCAATTATCGCTGGCCGAAACCGGGCGCCAGCGAGCCGGTGCAGAAGACCTCCTATGTCCAGCTGTTCCAGCCCTGGGGCTGGATCATCGGTTCGGGGGTGTACATCGATGACGTGCAGGCCGAGTTCCGCAGCCAGGTGGTGAAGGCGTCGGTCGTCGGCATCGCCATTGCCCTGCTCATGGCCCTGCTGGTGTTGCTGATCGCCCGCAGCATCGTCCGCCCGCTGCAGGAAACCGTGCACGCCATGGCCAATATCGCCAGCGGCGAAAGCGACCTGACCCGCACCCTCGACACCCACGGCCAGGACGAAGTCACCGAACTGGCCCGGCACTTCAACGGCTTCACCGCCAAGCTGCGTCTCGTTGTCAGCCAGTTGCAGGTGTCGGCCTCGGCCCTGGCGCAGTCTTCCACCGACCTGGGCAACAATGCCAGCCAGGCCCAGGAACGCAGCCAGCAGCAGTCGCAGCAGATGGAACTGGTGGCCACCGCCATCAACGAAGTGACCTACGGCGTACAGGACGTGGCGAAGAACGCCGAACATGCCGCCAGCGAGATGCGCGACGCCGAAGCCCAGGCCCAGCAGGGCCAGGTCAATATCGACGGCAGCCTGCAACAGATCGATCGGCTCTCGGGCACCATCGACCAGGCCGTGGAAGTGATTCGCACCCTGGCCCAGGAAAGCACCCAGATCGGCAGCGTGCTGGAGGTGATCCACTCGATCGCCGAGCAGACCAACCTGCTGGCGCTCAACGCGGCGATCGAAGCCGCGCGTGCCGGCGAGCAGGGCCGTGGGTTCGCCGTGGTGGCCGATGAGGTGCGCCTGCTGGCCCAGCGGACGCAGAAGTCCACCGCCGAGATTCAGTCGATGATCGAACGCCTGCAGGGGCACTCGGAAGCCGCGGTGAAAGTTATCGGCGACAGCAGCCGGGCTTCGCAACAGACCATCGAGCAGGCCGGGCTGGCCGGTGAAAGCCTGAACGCCATCGGCCAGGCCCTGCGCAACCTCAACGGGTTGAACGCCTCGATTGCCAGCGCCACGTTGCAACAGGCCCATGTGGTCGAAGACATCAACCAGAACGTGACCCAGGCCGCCGGCCTGTCCCACAGCACCGCCCTGGCGGCCGAGCAATCCAGTGCCGCCAGCCTGCACCTCAAGGAACTGAGCGAGCAGCTCAACGGCCTGTTGCGCCAGTTCCGGGTCTGAAGCTGGCCGTGGCGGGGTTTTCGCCCCGCCACGGTTGCCGGCCTTCACTAACATGCAAGGCCGCTTCTGGTTACAATCCGCACCCTCCTCCGCTTCCAGGTAGTTTTCATGTCCGGGCTTGAACTGTTCGCCGCCGCACTCGGCGTGATCGCCGTCTGGCTGACAGTCAGGCAGAACCCCTGGTGCTGGCCGATCGGCCTGGTCATGGTGCTGCTGTACAGCTGGATCTTCTTCGAGGTGAAGCTGTATTCGGACATGCTGCTGCAAGTGGTCTACGCCGCCCTGCAACTCTATGGCTGGTGGCAGTGGACCCGCGGTGGCGCCAGCCATCAGGGGCGTCCGGTCAGCCTGCTGGCACCCCGCTCGATGCTGTTCGGCCTGAGCCTCGGGGCCATCGGCAGCCTGCTGCTGGGGGCTGCCATGGCCCATTGGACCGATGCCGCGCAACCCTGGCTGGACGCCGCGCTGACCGGCTTCAGCCTGGTGGCGCAATGGTGGATGGCGCAGAAGCGCGTGCAATGCTGGCCGCTGTGGATTGCCGTCGACGTGATTTTTGTCGGCCTGTTCATCTACAAGGACCTGTACCTGACGGCGGCCCTGTACGGGCTGTTCACCCTGCTGGCCGTGCAGGGCTGGCGCGCCTGGCGGGCCGACCCGGCGTTGCGCCCGGCATGAAGGTCCTGGTGTTGACCGGCCCCGAGTCCAGCGGCAAAAGCTGGCTCAGCGGCCACTTGCAGGCGCGCTTCGGTGGCATCCAGGTGGGTGAATACGTCCGCCATTTCATCGAGCAGCAGCGACGCGACACCTGCCTGGCGGATATCCCGGAGATCGCCCGCGGCCAGCTGGCCTGGGAGGACCAGGCCCGGGCGCAACAGCCGCCGCTGCTGATTCTCGACACGCACCTGCTGAGCAACATGCTCTGGAGCCAGACCCTGTTCGGCGCCTGCCCGGACTGGCTGGAGCCCGAGCTGCTGGCTCGCCGCTATGATCTGCACCTGCTCCTCTCGCCGGAAGATGTCGGCTGGAGCAACGACGGCCAGCGCTGCCAACCCCAACTGAGCGAGCGCCTGGCTTTCTTCAAGGCCACCGGTGATTGGCTGGTGCAACACCAGCAGCCCTTCGAAGTGATTCGCGGCGACTGGGAAGCCCGTCGACAACAGGCATTCGAGCGGGTCGAGCGTTTACTTCAGGGTTAGGCGAATCCCTTTCCTGTCCGCGTTTTTTCCTCTGTTGGCGAGAAAAACGTCCATCCCTGAAACACCCGCCGCTGTGCAGAACGGCCAAATCAAAGGGCTTCTTGTTGTCCTTCATCCACCTGTTAAAGCGCTGATACAACCCGCCGCGAGCCCCCGATCCAGAGCCTCGCCACGGCCATACCGGGCTGTCGAAGGCGACACGAGTCTCATCGTTGAAACACCCCTGCCCCGGCAACACGCCTGGTTATTCGTAACCTGTTGAATTTTTGAAACAATCGAAAAGCGGCACGGCTTCTGCTCTCTCCCTCGTAACGCTGACTAGGGCCAGCGAAAGAAGAAGGGAATGCTACCGTGGAGAACCTCAATTCAGCTCTGACCCGCCTCCTGCTGATCGGCTGTGCCATCGGCTCGCTGCTCAGCCTCCCGGTCCAGGCTGCCGGCGACATCAGGGACGGCAGGATTATTCTCGACCGCGACGTGCAACCTCATACCGTCGGCCGCCCTCCGCTGCATCCTGACCCCTACCCGACCACCGTCAATGCCAACCCATCGGCCCGGGTCAAACAGATGACCAGCAACACCGAATTGAGCGACGGCGATTTTGCCGGGGTCAGCAGCGGCTCCACGATCAGCGGCAGCGTCATGCCCAACGGCGTCAACCTGCAGGGGCTGAACACCGTCACCAACCCCAATGGCCTGACCGGCATGAGCGCCGGCCACGGCGGCGGCAGCGGTGGCGCCATCTCCGGCACCATCAACCGCTCCCTGAATTCTGGCCTGGCTCCTTTGGGCAGACTGGCCGGAGGCCAATGAGATGACTCGTACCCTCGTATGGCTAGCCCTGTTCGGCTGCGCTTCGGTGATGGCCGCCCCAGGCATCCAGGCGGTGGACACCGCCACCCTTCACAACTCCGGCGCCCGCTACAACGGCAACTTCAACGTCAACCAGGCCGCCGGCGACCAGCAGCAACAGACCAACACACGCGCCATTGCCATCGGCACCGACGCCCAGGCCACCACCGTGGTCCGGCAGAAGCTCGGCACACCGGCCAGCAGCGCGATCGACGCCAGCAGCAGCATCGGCGGCAACGCTTTCAGCAACGGCAACGGCGTCCTGGGCGTGAATCAGGGAGCCGGCGCCAACAACCAGATGGTCAACGCAATGCGGGTGAGCATCAGTGCCCAGCCGCAAAGCATCGACGACAGCGTCCTGTCCCAACAGAACGTGGCGCTGTTACCAGGCTCGGGAGCAACTGACGCTTCCAAAGGCAGCCGCCAGGTCGTTACCAGCGACCAGGCCTTCACCGGCAGCCGGGGAGTGATTCAGGTGAACCAGAGTGCCGGGGTGGGGAACCGAATGGCTAACACCCTGAGCATACGGGTCGCTGACTGACCCGCAGCAGTGCGATTGGAAAGTACCAACACTTAACCAACTAATAAGCACGGAGAAACACCATGAAACCTACAATGGCTCTCAAGCCACTGGTTTTTGCACTTGCCGCAGTGATGGCAATGGCTGCACAGGCAGGTGGTAATGACGACAATCACGGCGGTCACGGTGGCCATGGCGGTCACAATGGTCACCACGGTGGTCATGGCGGTCACAACCCACGCGGTCCAGACCTCAACACCCTGCTGCAAATCACCGCCGGCGCCAATGCTTCCGTGGTCGATGAGCAGTACAGCTCCGGCAACAGCGTCACCAACCGCGGCACCAACAACAACGCCGACGCCAGCGACTCGATGAACAACTCCAACGGCAACATGGGCGCCAACGTGGCTGCCGGCGACGGCAACCAACAAGACAACGCCGTCGCCCTGGCCACCGCCGATGAAAGCTTCATCTTCGGCAGCGCGGTAGCCACCTCCAGCGCGACCCAGACCAACACCGACAACTATGTGAAAAACTGGTCCACGCAAAACAACGCAACACTCGACAATGCAGGCAACGGCGGCTCCGGCAACATCGGCATCAACGTCACTGCCGGCAACTTCAACCAGCAGAAAAACAACCTGGCAATCGCCGTATCCGGTGGACGCGTAGCCAGCGCATCGGCTTCGGCCGACCAGACCACTACTGGCCTGGACGTGGACAACAAGGGTGTGCGTACCTACAAAAAGGACACTCTTGAAGGCACTTTCTCCGCCAAGGGCACCTACAAAGGCACTGGCTACGGCAAGATCGAAGGCGACGACGATCACCATGGCGGTGGTCATCATGGCTACGGCGATCGCAGTGGTGGCCACGATAACGACGATCAGAAGTTCACCTTCAAGGAACAAGGCACGATCGAACTTTCCGGCGTCTGGACCAAGCAAGTGCTGACCAAAGACGGTTGGAAAAACCCTGTGATCAACAACGCGTCGATGACCGGCTCGATGAACGGCTTCTCCGGCAACGGCGGTGCCAACGTCTCGGCGGGTGTCGGCAACCAACAAAGCAACTCGCTGTCCATCGCTGCCGGCTGCAGAGCCTGCCTGTAATCACGAGAGTGACGAAAGCCCCGGAAACGGGGCTTTTCCACAGTCCCACAAGGCGTATCGATCATGCGAATGGCGACCTTCTCCCTTTTGCTTTGTCTGACCGGCCTGGCTCAGGCCGCCCAGATGCCAGTGGCCGCGCTGCCTGGCGGAAACCTGGTGTACAAGCAGGTGCAGAGCGTGCGGGAGCGCAAATTCGCCGACCTGGTCGAGCAGAAAACCGACTTCAGCTGCGGCGCCGCCGCACTGGCGACGGTACTGCGCCAGGCTTACTGGCTCGACGTCGATGAGGAGCACGTCATCAAAGGCATGCTGGCCACTGCTGACCAGGACCTGGTGCGTACCCAGGGTTTCTCCATGCTGGACATGAAGCGCTACCTGGAAAGCATCGGCATGCGCGCCCGGGGCTACCGGATACCTCCTGAAAAACTCGAGGCGGTGACCATTCCGGTGGTGGTACTGATGGACATTCGTGGTTACAAGCACTTCGTGGTCATGCAGCGGGCGCAGAAAGACTGGGTCTATATCGGCGACCCTGTCCTCGGCCATAAACGCTACTCCCACGAAGACTTTGTCAAAGGCTGGAACGGTATCGTCTTCGCCATCGTCGGCCCCGGCTACGACAAGGCCAACGCCTTGCGCGACCCGCCCAACCCGCTGACCGCGAAGAACAAACTGGATACCTTCAACCCGGTCAAAGATGCAGAACTGATGGAATTCGGCTTCATTCAGAGCGACTTCTTCTAGGTCGCAATAATGATAAAGGGGCAGGATGCTCCGGGAGCAGCAGATGAAAAGCGCTTACTGGCTGGCCGCTGCCTGCCTGGTCACAAGTTTTCCTGCGTACGCCAACGCAGGGTTCAAGCCTATAGAAATCAAGGACCAGGAACTCTCCGAGCTCCGCGGTCGCTACGTCATGCCGGGGCGGATCATCAGCTTCGGCATTGTCATGAGCAGCACCTGGCGCAATGCCTCGGGCGATCTGATCGGCGCCACGACTTCCATGCAGATCCAGCAATCGACGATCAAGCCGGAATTCTATGTCTCCACGATCAAGGAAGTCGGCAACGGCTCGACGCCGACCCAGGGCTCGGGCAACGTGATCGGCGGCGCGGGCCTGGCCACCACCCAAGGGGTGACCCAGAGTGTACGCGCGGCGGGCGACGGCAACAGCGCCTATAACAACGTCGCCATCGACGTCAAGGAAGCCAGCCATGCCCCGGCGTTGGTGCCGGCGCAAGGCCAGCTGTTGATGAGCGGGCAAACCATCAGCGGCAGCAACGCCGCGGGCAGCGTGGCCGTGTCCGCCACCGGTGGCGGCATCCAGATGGCCATCCAGGCCAGCAACAACCAGGGCTCAGCCCTGCAACAAGTGGCCCAGGGCGGCTTGCTGCAGAACACCCGCCTGCTGGGCGACAGCAACCTGGTCAGCAACCTGACCCAACTGAACGTCGTGCTCAACAATAACGGGGTGAGCACCGGCGCTTTGGACTGCAACCTCACCCAGCTCAAAGGTCTTCGCAACCTGGGATATTGAACTACGCTGATTCTCGATCATTAGGCTCAAAGGGATGGCTTATTCATGTATCGATCAGTTTCGCTGCGTGCTGTTGTTTGTTTTAGCACCCTCTTCCCAGCGGCCCAGCTGCAGGCGGCACCGGATGCCAACGTAGAGGCCCTGAAGCAAGAACTATTGGAGCTTAAACAACGTTACGAAGTGCAGCAGAAAGCATTGGCGGTATTGGAACAACGGGTACGCCAGGTCGAGGAGCAACCGGCGGCGCCACCCCCGAAACGCCTGGCCAAGTCGCCAGCGGATATGCGCGGCAACCAACAGGTGGCGGGGGGCGTTACCAAGCCGACCCTGGCCGGCGGCAGCTCTTACGGGGAATCGCTCAAGGATGATTCGCAACCGGCGCAGAGTGTCTCCAACCTGTACGACGAAGCCAGCGGCTTCTTCGGCGGCGGCAAGTTCAGTGTCGAGACCGGCCTGACCTACTCCCGTTATGACACCCGGCAGCTGATTCTCAACGGCTTCCTGGCGCTGGACTCGATCTTCCTCGGCAACATCAACCTGGACCGGATCAAGGCCGACAACTGGACCCTCGACCTCACGGCCCGCTACAACCTGGACAACCGTTGGCAGTTCGACGTCAACGTGCCGGTGGTCTACCGCGAATCGACCTACCAGTCCGGCGGCGCGCAGAACGGCGCGGCGGGCGTCACCAGCGAAAAGACCGTGTCCAAGGACCCGACCCTCGGCGACGTGAACTTCGGCATCGCCTACAAATTCCTCGACGAATCGGTCAATACCCCGGACGCGGTGTTGACCTTGCGCGTCAAGGCGCCGACCGGCGAAGAGCCGTTCGGCATCAAGCTGCGCCAGGTCCAGGACAACACCAACCTGTTCGTCCCGGATGACCTGCCGACCGGTAACGGCGTCTGGTCGATCACCCCCGGTATCTCGCTGGTCAAGACCTTCGACCCGGCGGTGCTGTTCGGCACCCTCTCCTACACCCACAACCTGGAAGAGTCCTTCGACGACATCAGCTCCACGGTCAACCAGAAGACCCCGGGCAAGGTCAAGCTCGGCGACAGCTTCCAGATCGGCATGGGCGTCGCCTTCGCCCTGAACGAGAAGATGAGTATGTCGTTCTCCTTCTCGGACCTGATCCAGCGCAAGAGCAAGCTCAAGGAAGACGGCGGCGACTGGCAGTCCGTGGTGTCCAGCGATGCCAACGCCGGCTACTTCAACGTCGGCATGACCGTGGCGGCCACCGACAACCTGACCATAGTGCCCAACCTGTCCATCGGCCTGACCGACGATGCGCCGGACTTCACCTTCAGCCTGAAATTCCCCTACTACTTCTAAACCACAGGCAAAAAAAGGCCCGCGGCGATCACCTCGCCGCGGGCCTTTTCGTCGCACCGCCCTAGCGGATCTGATGCTTGTGCAGCAACCGGTAGAAAGTCGGGCGCGATACGCCCAGCACCCTGGCCGCGACACTCAGGTTGTCGCTGTGCCGACTCAAGACATCGCACAGGGCCTGGCGCTCGGCCCGATGCTTGTAGTCCTCCAGCGTGCCCATGGGCGCAATGTTCGCCTGCGGGCTGAGCAGGCCCAGGTCCCGGGCCTCGATCTGCCGGCCCTCGGCCAGTACCAGACCGCGTCGCACCCGGTTGGCCAGCTCGCGGACATTGCCCGGCCAGTCGTGCTTGCCCATGGCCACCAGCGCGTCTTCGCTGAAACTGCGCGGCCGGCGCCCGGTTTCCTGGCTATAGAAGTGGGAAAAATGGCTGGCCAGCATGCCGATATCGCCATGCCGTTCGCGCAATGGCGCGGTGACCACCTGCAACACATTCAGGCGGTAATACAGGTCTTCGCGAAAGCGCCCCTTGTCGATCGCCGCCTCGAGGTCGACGTGAGTCGCCGCCAGCACCCGTACATCCACCGGGATCGGCTGGCTGCCACCCACCCGTTCAATGTGTTTTTCCTGCAAAAAGCGCAACAGATTGGCCTGCAGTTCCAGCGGCAGGTCGCCGATTTCGTCGAGAAACAGGGTGCCGCCATGGGCCGCCTCGATACGCCCGACCTTGCGTTGATGGGCGCCGGTGAACGCGCCCTTTTCATGGCCGAACAGTTCGGACTGAATCAGGTGCTCGGGGATCGCCCCGCAGTTGATCGCCACGAAGGGCTTGCTGTGGCGCTGCGACTGGCGGTGCAGGGTCCTGGCCACCAGTTCCTTGCCCGTACCGCTTTCGCCGCGAATCAGCACCGGCGACTCGGTGGGCGCCAGCTTGCTCAAGAGTTTGCGCAAGTCGCGGATCGGTCGGCTGTCGCCCAGCAACTCATGCTCGGGCTGAGCGACATGAATGTACCCCTGGCCACGCAGGCGGGCCATGCCGAAAGCGCGTCCGAGGGTCACCTGGACCCGCGAGACATCGAACGGCAGGGTGTGGAAATCGAAAAACCACTCGCAAACGAAATCGCCGACCTTCTGCAGGCGCAGCACGTCCGGGCTGAGCACCGCGATCCACTCGGTGCCGCTGCGGCTGATCAGCTCCTTGACCGCTTCCGGTCGATCCAGGTGAAAAGCCTGCAAACGCAGCAGGCCGACGTCACAGCCGCGATCGACGGCCGATTCCAGGTCACAACTGTCGACATCCCAGCCCACCGTGCGTAATCCAGGCAGCAGACGATGGCAATCGTCGCACGGGTCAACCACTAAAAGGCGGCGTAAGGCGGTCGCTTCAAGCATGACTGTTCCTTGGCGCCAAAAAGAGGAAAAGTTATTAGAAACAGTAGTTTGGCAAACCTGGCTGTAACATTAGCAATTACTTGACGGGGTCTTGTATCGATTGTTTATAGCGTCAATCACCATTTGGACTAACCCTTAGATGGATCCAAAAGCCCGGTTTAATTGCCTGCGCCAATCTTTCATTCAGCTTTCAAAAGAAGGCTCTGAACCGCGGCTGTGAACAAAAGTTGTAAATTCTGGTCTTTCTATGTGACCTGATCCCTGGTTCGAGACATCAGTACAAGTAACCAGCCGAACGGTAAGCCCAACCGACGGCACATCATTTGATTGGGCACATAGAGAGAAGACCCCATGAACGCCCCGCTCCGTATCAACGAAGCACTTTTGATCGCCGACCGCGCATTCCAGCCATTCCAATGCGTCGCCTGGGCCCCACAAGACGGTAACGGCGAACTGAGCCTGACCGTCATCGACCGCACCAATACCCGTATTGGCCGCAAACAGATTCCAAGCAGCGCCTACTCCGACCCGGCGCAACTGGAAGACCTGCTGAAACAGGCCCGCGCCGAACTGAGCCAGGAAGGTTACACACTGCAATCCTGGGTCATGCCAGAGTAAGAACACGGACGCAGATCACCTTCGGGTGATCTGCGTTATTTTGTCGCAGTTGATATGCCAGCACTTTAGCCAGTTTGCAGAAAGTTCAACTTTCGCGGCCTGACTTGCCTCTCTCCCGCCTGTTTCAAGGCGAGTCTCCAGACACTCGTTAAAAACTCTTTATTACCGCCTTAGTCCGCGCCTGACATGGCGCTTTAGTATCTGCCGCACATCCCTCGCCAGGCGCCCCCGATACTCGAGTGTTCCTGAACGAGGGCTGCATCTTGAAACGCCTTATTTCAAACCGCCAAACCGCCGATAGAAACTTTCGCCCACGTCGGGCAGCGGGCCATCGGCGTTTTCCAGCGCGTCGTTGAGCCATTCCTCGGCCTTGGCGTAAATCAGGCGATAGATGTTGCGACAGAGCTGGCGCGCCGCCCGGCCTTCCCAGTCACCAGGGAGCAGCTCGTCCGGCAGTTGCGGATCGCGCAGCAGCAGTTTGCGGTACTCGTGGATCAGCAGCAGGCGCGCCAGGAAACAATCGGCCGGCTGCAGTTGCTCCTGCTCGCGCAGCGCTTGCCACAACGGCCGGAACAGCTGGATGAACTCGCTGTAGTGAGCCGCCAGCTCATCGATGTTCCAGCTTTCGCGCACCTGCAGGCGCAGCGCCTTGGAGGCCAGCACATCCTGGGCGGTGGTCTCGAACACTATGGTGTCTTCCTGGGCGCCAAGGTCCACCAGGGTCGCATTGATGTCCGCCCGATCGCTGCGCGGACAGGCCAGCAGCACCGGCGAAATCGCGCCAAAACCTTGCCATTCCAGCTCTTCGCGCACCTGCTTGCGCTTGTCCTGGCCAAGCTGCGACAGCATCACCAGGCACCAGGAACCATCCCAGGCTGGCACGCTGGCGTTGTAGACCCGCTTGAAGGCCTTGTCGAAACGCCGGCGGCCGGTACCGGTCAGGCTGTAATAGCTGCGACGCCCGACCTTCTCGGCGGTCAGCCAGCCTTCCTTGGTCAGGCGAAAGATCGAGGTGCGGATCAGTCGTTCGTTGATGCCGATGGGTTCGAGCAACTGGATCAGGCTGCCCAGCCATACCGTACCGCCGTGGGGTTCGATGGCATCGCCGTACAGGGTAATGATCAGGGAGCTGGCGCGAATCGGCGTCTGCTCCTGGAAACGGGTCACAAGATGATTCAACGGTGCTAGGGACGACATGGGCGTACCGGACAAAAAGGAAGAAATATACCGGGTTTCACCGGCTTGGAGTGGCCTGGAGCGCGCGACCCACTGTGCCCTGGTTGTTCACTGGCCGGCATTTTTCGGACGCAGGCCACTGTCGGTGATGCGCGGGCGATTGGCTTCGGGTTCCGCGAGCGGCTCACAGACCTGCATCTGCTCCAGGCAGCGCCTGGCCAGCTGTTGATATTCACGGGTGCCGGCCTGCTTCCAGTGCAGCTCTTCATCGCTGAGGCGGCGTTTGACACTGGCCGGGGCGCCCATGACCAGCGACTGCTCCGCACACTCGAAGCCAGCCTTGACGAAGGCCGCCGCGGACACGAAGCAGCGTGGCGCGATCCGGGCGTTGTCCATCACCACCGCGTTCATCCCCACCAGCGCATCGGCGCCGATCCGGCAGCCGTGCAGCACCGCGCCATGGCCGATATGGCCGTTGCGCTCGACCACCGTGTCGCTCTCGGGAAAGCCGTGCATCACACAGGTGTCCTGCAGGTTGGCCCCCTCCTCCAGCACGATCCGTCCGAAATCGCCGCGCAGGCTGGCCAGCGGGCCGATGTAGCAGTGGGCACCGACTATCACGTCGCCGATCAGCACGGCGGACGGATGAACATAAGCACTGGGATGGACCACCGGGGTCAGGCCGTCGAGGCTGTAGCAGGTCATGAGGTACTCCTTGGCTAGGTGGCAAGTCGACATAGTGCGCAAAGTGATGCCGATCAGTATTTATTTTGTATCACATCAAGCTTAAACGAAAAAGCGGAAAAACAGTATCGCGTCTCTGCTCAGCGAAAGCCGCCAGGCAAAGGCCATAAGCCCTAGTAAAATCTAGAAAATCACGATTTGATCGACCCTCTCCGTCCTGGAGCAACCGATTAAAAGCTCAAATTTAAAGACACACTAATTACATTTTTACATTGCATTTATGTATCGTATTGGCGATATACTCGGCGAAAACCGGCTCCCCAGCCGATCCAACAATGACCCGGCCCTGCGCCGAGCGTGCACCGTGAGGGCATCCGCCATGCCTCAAACCCTTGCTGTCGAAAGCCTCGATGGCGGCGTTCGACTGATTACCCTGCAACGCCCCGCCGCCCTGAATGCCCTGACCAGCGAATTGCTCGGCGAACTGGCAGCCGCCCTGGACGCCGCCCAGGCCGACAGCGAGACCCGGGTCGTGGTGCTGACCGGCAGCCGCAAGGCATTCGCCGCCGGTGCCGACATCAATGAAATGGCCGAGCGCGACCTCACCGGCATCCTCAATGACCCGCGCCAGGCTTCCTGGCAGCAGATCACCGCCTTCAGCAAACCGCTGATCGCCGCGGTCAACGGCTTTGCCCTCGGCGGCGGCTGCGAGCTGGCCATGCACGCCGACATCCTGATCGCCGGCGAGGACGCGCGTTTTGGCCAGCCGGAAATCAACCTCGGGATCATGCCCGGCGCCGGCGGCACCCAGCGCCTGCTGCGGGCGGTCGGCAAATCCCTGGCCATGCAGATGGTCCTCGGCGGCGAGTCGATCGATGCCCGCCATGCCTTGCGCGCCGGCCTGGTCAGCGAGGTCACCCAACCGGAATTCACGGTCGAGCGCGCCCTGCAGCTGGCGCGGCTGATCGCCGGCAAGGCGCCGCTGGCCCTGCGCCTGGCCAAGGAGGCGCTGCTCAAGGCGCTGGACACCGACCTCGCCAGCGGCCTGCGCTTCGAGCGCCATGCCTTCACGGTGCTGGCCGGCACTCGCGACCGCGAAGAAGGCATCCGCGCCTTCCAGGAAAAACGCCGGCCCCGCTTCACCGGCCACTAGGCCGCCGTAGCGGCCAACGACTCACACGACCTGTCAGAGAGCGCCAGAACCATGAACTTCGAACACATCCTGTTTTCCGTCGAGGCAGGCGTCGCCCTCCTCAGCCTGAACCGCCCCGAACAGCTCAACAGCTTCAATGCGCAGATGCATGGCGAGGTCCGCGAAGCACTCAAGCAGGTGCGCGCCAATCCCGAGGCCCGGGTGCTGCTGTTGACCGGCGAAGGCCGTGGCTTCTGTGCCGGCCAGGACCTGAGCGACCGCAATGTCGCCCCCGGCGCGGAGGTGCCGGACCTGGGCGAATCCATCGAACGTTTCTACAACCCGCTGATCCGCCAGTTGCGCGACCTGCCGCTGCCGGTGATCTGCGCGGTGAACGGCGTGGCCGCCGGGGCCGGGGCCAATATTCCCCTCGCCTGCGACCTGGTGCTGGCCGGTCGTTCGGCGAGTTTTATCCAGGCGTTCTGCAAGATCGGCCTGATCCCCGACTCCGGCGGCACCTGGACCCTGCCGCGCCTGGTCGGCATGGCGCGGGCCAAGGCCCTGGCCCTGCTGGGCAATCGCCTGACGGCCGAACAGGCCGAGCAATGGGGCCTGATCTATCGCTGCGTCGAAGATGCCGAGTTGCGTGACGAAGCCCTCAAGCTTGCGCGCCACCTGGCCACCCAGCCCACCTACGGCCTGGCGCTGATCAAGCGCAGCCTCAACGCCAGCCTGAACAACAGCTTCGACGAACAGCTGGAACTGGAAAAAGACCTGCAACGCCTGGCCGGACGCAGCGAGGACTACCGCGAAGGAGTGAGCGCCTTCATGGACAAACGCACACCGACCTTCAAGGGACGTTGAACATGAACGCACTGACACCCCAGGCCCGTGTCGCGGTGATCGGCGCCGGCGCGATGGGCGCCGGCATCGCCCAGGTCGCGGCCCAGGCCGGCCACCCGGTCTGGCTGCTGGACAACCGCCCGGGCGCCGCCGCGCAAGCCATCGCCGGCATCGACCGGCAACTCGCCAGGCGCGTAGCCAACGGCAAACTCGATGCCCAGGCGCACAGAGCAACCATGGCCCGGTTGCAGGCCGCCGAAGCCATCGAGCAACTGGCCGACAGCGAGCTGATCGTCGAAGCCATCGCCGAGAACCTCGAGGCCAAGCGTGAGCTGTTTCACCAGCTGGAAAGCCTGTGCCGCGACAGCTGCCTCCTCGCCAGCAACACCTCTTCGCTGTCGATCACCCGCATCGCCGCCGGCCTGAGGCGCCCCGAACGCTTGCTCGGCCTGCACTTTTTCAACCCGGCGCCGGTCATGCCGCTGGTCGAGGTCGTTTCGGGCCTGGCCAGCGACCGGCAACTGGCGCAGTGCCTGTACGACACGGCCACGAACTGGGGCAAGCAGCCGGTGCACACCCGCTCCACCCCAGGCTTTATCGTCAACCGCGTGGCCCGGCCGTTCTACGCCGAAAGCCTGCGCCTGCTGCAGGAAGGCGCCGGCGACTGCGCCACCCTCGACGCCCTGCTGCGCGAGGCCGGTGGTTTTGCCATGGGCGCCTTCGAACTGACGGACCTGATCGGGCACGACGTCAACTACGCGGTGACCCGCTCGGTCTTCGAGGCCTATTACGGCGACATGCGCTTTCAGCCCTCGCTGATTCAGCAGGAACTGGTGGATGCCGGGCGCTTCGGACGCAAGACCGGCCAGGGTTTCTATACCTACGCCGAGGGCGCCGAGCGCCCGGCCCCTGTCGAGCTGCACAGCGATCAGCCCATCGAGCACTGCGTAGTCGAGGGCGACCTGGGGATTGCCCAAGGTTTGCTGCAACGCCTGCGCGAGTCCGGCGTGCGCCTGGTCGAGCGTGATGGCCCTGGGCTGTTGCGGGTCGGCGACGCGGTACTGGCGGTCAGCGACGGGCGCCTGGCCAGCCAGCGCGCCCGCGACCAAGGCTTGAACAACCTGATCCTGCTGGACCTGGCCCATGACTATGCCAGCGCTGGTCGCCTGGCCATCAGTTGCTCCATCACCACCAGCCCACTGGCCCGCGACCAGGCGGTGACACTGTTGCAACGCGTCGGGTTCAAGGTCAGCCAGCTCAGCGACACCCCGGGGCTGCTGGTCCTGCGCACCGTGGCGATGCTCGCCAACGAAGCCGCCGACGCCTTGCTGCAAGGCGTGGCCTCGGCGGTGGACATCGACCTGGCGATGCGCGCCGGGGTCAATTACCCCGAAGGCCCCCTGGCCTGGGCCGACCGCCTGGGCCTGCCATGGGTGCTCGAGGTCCTGCAAAACCTGCAGGCCGCCTACGGCGAGGAACGTTATCGACCGTCCCTGCTGTTGCGCCGCCGGGTTGCCGAAGGGAGGACGCTGCATGCTTGATCACCCTGCCATGAGCCTGGCCAGCGCCTGCGCCCAGAGCCTGTTCAAACGCGACAACGCCAGCCAGGCGCTAGGCATGCGCCTGCTGTCGGTGGCGCCCGGCGCCGCCCGGCTGGGCATGAGCGTGCGCGAAGACATGCTGCAAGGCCACGGCACTTGCCACGGCGGCTTGCTGTTCACCCTGGCGGACTCGGCCTTCGCCCTGGCCTGCAATACCTACGACGAAGCCACGGTGGCCATCGGCTGCAGCATCGACTACATCGCCCCGGCCCGCCTGGGCGATACCCTGACCGCCGATTGCATCGAGCAAAGCCGCAGCGGCCGCACCGGCAACTACGACGTGCGGATCGAAAACCAGCATGGCGTGCTGATCGCCCTGTTCCACGGCAAATCCTACAAAGTGCGCGGCCCGGTGCTGGCGCAGGAGAACCCCAATGAATGACGCCCTGATCATCGATGCGGTCCGCACCCCCATCGGCCGTTACGGCGGCGCCCTGAGCAGCGTGCGCGCCGACGACCTGGGCGCGGTGCCGTTGCGCGCCCTGATGCAGCGCAACCCCGGGGTCGACTGGAGTCGGGTCGACGACGTGATCTACGGCTGCGCCAACCAGGCCGGCGAAGACAACCGCAACGTGGCACGCATGTCGGCGCTGCTCGCCGGGCTGCCGGTGGAGGTCCCCGGTACCACACTCAACCGCTTGTGCGGCTCCGGCCTGGACGCCATCGGCACCGCCGCCCGCGCCCTGCGCTGTGGCGAGGCCGGGCTGGTGCTGGCCGGCGGCGTCGAATCGATGTCCCGCGCGCCGCTGGTGATGGGCAAGGCGCAGACCGCGTTTTCGCGCCAGGCCGAGCTGTTCGACAGCACCATCGGCTGGCGCTTCGTCAACCCGCTGATGGAACAAGGCTTCGGCATCGACTCGATGCCGGAAACCGCGGAAAACGTCGCCGCGCAATTCGGCATTTCCCGCGCCGACCAGGACGCCTTCGCCCTGCGCAGCCAGCAGCGGGCCGCGGCGGCGCAAGCCAGCGGACGCCTGGCCAGGGAAATAGTCGCGGTGCCCATTCCCCAACGCAAAGGCCCGCCGACCCTGGTCGAGCAGGACGAACACCCGAGGGGCGACACCACCCTCGAACAGCTGCAGAAGCTCGGCACGCCGTTCCGCCAGGGCGGCAGCGTCACCGCGGGCAACGCCTCGGGGGTCAACGACGGCGCCTGCGCCCTGTTGCTGGCCGACGCGGTAACCGCGCAACGCTACGACCTCAAGGCTCGTGGTCGGGTGGTCGCCATGGCCACCGCCGGGGTCGAGCCACGGATCATGGGCATCGGCCCGGTGCCAGCCACGCGCAAGGTGCTGGAACTGGCCCGGCTGAGCCTGGCGGACATGGACGTGATCGAGCTCAACGAGGCGTTCGCCGCCCAGGGCCTGGCGGTGCTGCGCGAGCTGGGCCTGGCGGACGACGACGAGCGGGTCAACCCCAACGGCGGCGCCATCGCCCCGGGCCATCCCCTGGGCATGAGCGGCGCGCGCCTGGTGACCACCGCGCTGCACGAGCTGGAGCAGCGCCAGGGTCGCTACGCCTTGTGCACCATGTGCATCGGCGTGGGCCAAGGCATCGCGCTGATCATCGAACGACTTTAAGACCGGATACACCCGCGCCCGGAGCCCCCACGGGTATCCTTGGCGCAGGCACTCAGGAGCCGCCCGCCGGCGGCTCGACACAACAATAATTCGAGTGAAGCCATGAACATGCCAATTGCCAAAGCCGTGCTTGATCCCCTGCTGGACCCGCTGGAGACCGCCAGCGTCGACCAGTTGCGCCAGCATCAGCTGGAACGCCTGCGCTGGAGCCTGAACCACGCCTACCGGAATGTGCCGCTGTACCGTCAGCGCTTCGACGCGCTGGGCGTGCACCCCGACGATGTGCGCAGCCTGGAGGACCTGGCGCAGTTCCCGTTCACCAGCAAGTCCGACCTGCGCGACAACTATCCCTACGGCATGTTCGCCGTGCCGATCGAGGACGTGGTGCGTCTGCACGCCTCCAGCGGTACCACTGGCAAGCCGACGGTGGTCGGCTACACCCAGAACGACATTGACACCTGGGCCAGGGTGGTCGCGCGCTCGATTCGCGCCGCCGGCGGCCGGCGTGGCGACAAGGTCCATGTGTCCTACGGCTACGGCCTGTTCACCGGAGGCCTGGGGGCGCACTACGGCGCCGAGCGCCTGGGCTGCACGGTGATTCCGATGTCCGGTGGCCAGACCGAAAAACAGGTGCAACTGATCAAGGACTTCCAGCCGGACATCATCATGGTCACGCCCTCCTACATGCTCAACATCGCCGACGAGATCGAGCGCCAGGGCATCGATCCGCAAAAGCTCGCCCTGCGCCTGGGGATCTTCGGCGCCGAACCCTGGACCGCCGAACTGCGCAGCGCCATCGAACAGCGCCTGGGCATCACCGCGCTGGATATCTACGGGCTCTCGGAAATCATGGGCCCCGGCGTGGCCATGGAATGCGCCGAGACCAAGGACGGGCCGACCCTCTGGGAGGACCACTTCTACCCCGAGATCATCGACCCGGTGACCGGCCAGGTGTTGCCGGACGGCCAGATGGGCGAGCTGGTGTTCACTTCGCTGAGCAAGGAAGCCCTGCCGATGATCCGCTACCGCACCCGCGACCTGACCCGCCTGCTGCCCGGCACCGCGCGGCCCATGCGGCGTATCGACAAGATCACCGGGCGCAGCGACGACATGCTGATCATTCGCGGGGTCAACGTGTTCCCCACACAGATCGAGGAGCAGGTGCTCAAGGTCCGGCAACTCTGCGAATGCTACGAGATCCACCTGTACCGCAACGGCAACCTCGACAGCGTCGAGGTGCATGTGGAGCTCAAGAACGAGCATCGACAGCTGGGCGACAAGCAGCAGAAAGCCATTTGCGACGAATTGAGCCGGCACATCAAGACCTACATCGGCATCAGCTCGCGTATCGTTTTGCGCCCGGCCTTTTCCCTCAAGCGCTCCGAGGGCAAGGCCAGCCACGTGATGGATAACCGGCAGAAATAAGCCATTCCAAGCTTAAAGCCCCGCTTCGGCGGGGCTTTTTTTGCCCGAAGGAAAGCCTTCAACGAGCAAAGCGATACAAAACCATATTCGACACGTTATTTTGTGTTTGATATTTGTTTTTGTATCACATATAAAGTTCTCCATGCCCAGGCAATCCTTCACGGCAGGAGACGCACCATGTACGCACAGCTGGTAGAGACCGGAGTCAAAAGCATCAAGCCCCGTTCGGAGATGTCCGAACAGGAACGCGCCTTCCAGGACAAAATCGATTCGGAAATCAAGATCGAAGCCAAGAACTGGATGCCGGATGCCTATCGGCAAACCCTGATCCGGCAGATTTCCCAGCACGCCCATTCGGAAATCGTCGGCATGCTGCCCGAAGGCAACTGGGTGACCCGCGCCCCGACCCTCAAGCGCAAGCTGCAACTGATGGCCAAGATCCAGGACGAAGCCGGCCACGGCCTGTACCTGTACAGCGCGATGGAAACCCTGGGCGCCGACCGCGACGAGGAAATCGCCAAGCTGCACAGCGGCCGCGCCAAATACTCGAGCATCTTCAACTACCCGACGCTGAACTGGGCCGACATGGGCGCGGTGGGCTGGCTGGTGGACGGCGCGGCGATCGTCAACCAGGTGGTGCTGCAGCGCACCTCCTACGGCCCCTACTCCCGGGCCATGGTGCGCATCTGCAAGGAAGAGAGCTTCCACCAGCGCCAGGGCTACGAAATCCTCCTGACCATGATGCGCGAGGGCAACCAGGCGCAGAAGGACATGGTCCAGGACGCCATCAACCGCCTGTGGTGGCCGGCGCTGATGATGTTCGGCCCCAGCGACGAACACTCGCCCAACAGCGCGCAGTCCATGGCCTGGAAGATCAAGCGCCAGAGCAACGACGAACTGCGCCAGCGCTTCATCGACCAGACCATCCCGCAGCTGGAGCTGCTCGGCTGCACCTGCCCGGACCCGGACCTTAGGTGGAACGCCGAACGCGGCCACTACGACTTCGGCGAGATCCAGTGGGACGAATTCTACGAGGTGCTCAAGGGCAACGGCCCGTGCAACCAGGAACGCGTCGCCACCCGGCGCAAGGCCATCGAGGATGGCGCCTGGGTCCGCGAAGCCGCGGTCGCCCACGCTCGCAAGAAAACCAATAAAAACGCCGCCTGACCCGTAGCCGCTGCCGAAGGCTGCGGCTACATGAATTCAGCCCCCTGATGTGGAGTCACCGATATGTCCGAATGGACCCTCTTCGAAGTCTTCGTGCGCAGCAAGCACGGGCTCAACCACAAGCACGTCGGCAGCGTGCATGCCGCCGACAGCGCCATGGCCATCGAGAACGCCCGCGAGCTCTACACCCGCCGCAGCGAAGGCGTGAGCTTGTGGGTGGTGCCCTCGGCGCTGATCGTCGCCTCGTCCCCGGATGAAAAGGACCCGCTGTTCGACCCGGCGGACGACAAGGTCTATCGCCACGCCAGCTTCTATGAGCTGCCGGCCGAAGTCGGGCACATGTGAGGTCGACCATGAACACGCGAAGCGAATTGATCCAGTACCTGCTGCGCCTGGGCGACAGCGCCCTGGTCCAGGGCCAGCGCCTGTGCCAATGGTGCGGCCGCGCACCGGCCCTGGAAGAAGAACTGGCGCTGATGAACGTCGGCCTCGACCTGGTGGGCCAGGCCCGCAACTGGCTGGACTACGCCGCCGAACTGCTGGATGACGGCCGCGACGCCGACCACCTGGCGTTCCGCCGCGACGAGCGGGCCTATCGCAACCTGCTGCTGGTGGAGCAGCCCAACGGCGATTTCGCCGTGACCCTGCTCAAGCAGTTTCTCTACGACGCCTGGCACCTGGAAGTGCTCAAGGGCCTGGCCCAGTCCCGCGACGAACGCATCGCCGGGATCGCCGCCAAGGCAGTGAAGGAAGTCACCTATCACCTGCGCCGCTCCAGCGAATGGGTCGAGCGCCTGGGCGACGGCACCGAGCACAGCCACCAGCGCATGCTGGAGGCGATCCCCCTGCTCTGGCGCTTCACCCTCGAACTGATCAGCGGCGACGACAGCGAAAACCACCTGCACGGCGCCGGCATCATCGCCGACCCCGCGCAGGTCGCCAGCGCCTGGCAGGCCACGGTGGCGCGGATCTTCGCCAGCGCCACCCTGCCCCTGCCAGCGGCCCCCAGCCATTTCTACCTGGATGCCCGCCGCGGCCTGCACAGCGAACACCTGGGCATTCTGCTGGCGGAAATGCAGGCGCTGCCACGAGCGTACCCCGATGCGACCTGGTGAGCTGATTTCCAGCGACCGTGGCGCCCGTGCCCTGCAACCGGGCGACCTGGAGGCGGCCTGGAACATCCTCGGCGCGGTCATGGACCCGGAGGTGCCGGTGGTCAGCGTGGTGGAGCTGGGCATCGTCCGCGACCTCGACTGGCACGACGGCCACCTGCAGGTGGTGGTCACTCCGACCTACTCCGGCTGCCCGGCCACCGAGGTGATCGAGGGTGATATACGCGCGGCCCTGGAACTTGGCGGGTTTTCCGAGCCCCGACTGCAACGCCGGCTGACCCCGGCCTGGAGCACCGACTGGATCACTACCAGCGGCCGCGAACGGCTGCGGGCCTACGGCATCGCCCCGCCCGTGGGCAGTAGCAGCAAGCGCAGCCTGCTGGGCGAAAGCGCTGCCATCTGCTGCCCACAATGTGGCAGCAGCCACACCGAACAACTCAGCGAGTTCGGCTCGACCGCCTGCAAGGCGCTGTATCGCTGCCGGGACTGCCTGGAGCCGTTCGACTATTTCAAGTGCATCTGACGCCGTGTCAGTGGGAGAACAACCATGAGCAAATTCCACAGCCTGACCATCAAGGATGTGCGCAGCGAAACCCGCGACGCGGTGTCCATCGCCTTCGAGATTCCGCAGCACCTGCAGGACAGCTTTCATTTCACCCAGGGCCAGCACCTGGTGATGCGCACCCAGCTGGATGGCGAGGAAGTGCGCCGTTCCTATTCGATCTGCGCCGGGGTCAACGACGGCGAGCTGCGCATTGCCGTGAAGCGCGTGGCCGGCGGGCGTTTTTCGGCGTTCGCCAATGACCGGCTCAAGCCCGGGCACTGCCTGGACGTGATGCCGCCCGCCGGGCACTTCCATGTCCAGCTCGATCCCGCGCGCCATGGCCAGTACCTGGCGGTGGCGGCCGGCAGCGGCATCACGCCGATCCTGTCGATCATCAAGAGCACCCTGGAAACCGAGCCCCACAGCCGCGTCACCCTGCTGTACGGCAACCGCGCAAGCTCCGCCGCCCTGTTTCGCGAACAGCTGGAAGACCTGAAGAGCCGCTACCTGCAACGCCTGAACCTGATCTTCGTGTTCAGCCGCGAACAGCAGGACGTCGACCTCTATAACGGCCGGATCGACGCCGACAAATGCGCCCGGCTGTTCTCCCGCTGGCTCGACGTCAAGGCCCTGGACGCCGCCTTCATCTGCGGCCCGCAGGCGCTGACCGAAACCGTGCGCGACAGCCTGAAAGCCCACGGCATGGCCGCCGAGCGCATTCACTTCGAGCTGTTCGCCGCCGCGGGCAGCCCGCACAAGCGCGAGGCGCGCGAAGCGGCCCGGCAGCTCGATGCGGCGGTCAGCCAGATCACCGTGATCAGCGACGGTCGCGCCCTGGCCTTCGACCTGCCGCGCAACAGCCAGAGCATCCTCGATGCCGGCAATGCCCAGGGCGCCGAGTTGCCCTATTCGTGCCGCGCCGGGGTGTGCTCCACCTGCAAGTGCAAGGTGATCGAAGGCGAAGTGGAGATGGACAGCAACCACGCCCTCGAGGACTACGAAGTGGCGGCCGGGTACGTCCTGTCGTGCCAGTCGTTCCCGGTCAGCGACAAGGTGGTGTTGGACTTCGACCAGCTCTGACCTGTGGCCGCTGCCGCAGGCGGCGATCGACTTGGGCGGCGCTCCGACGAAGCGGGCGCACGGACTTGAGATCGCTGAAGGCCTTCGGCCTTATCGCAGCCTCCGGCAGCGGCTACAGAAAAAACTCACCGCGTTTCAAGCAAAACAAAAACAACATCAAGAGAGCGCTCCCATGACCCCGCAAGACATCGAACAGATCCGCCAGCACCCCGACTTCGTCCAGCTGGTGCGGCGCAAACAGAACCTCTACTGGTCCCTGACCCTGGCCATGCTGGTGATCTACTACGGCTTCGTGCTGCTGGTGGCGTTTTCCCCCAGCACCCTGGGGCGCTCGCTCAGTGGCGGGGTGACCACGGTGGGCATGCTGGTGGGCGTGGCGATCGTGCTGCTGGCCTTCGCCCTCACCGGCTTTTACGTCTATCGCGCCAATAACGTGATCGACCCGCTGAACGAAAAGCTCAAGCAGGAGTGCGCCCAATGAAGCGCTTGCTGGCATTGTTCGCCCTGCCGTGCCTGTTCGCCACCGACCTGGCGCTGGCCGCCGAAGGCAGCGCGCGCCCCTTGAACTGGAACGCCATCGGCATGTTCCTGGTGTTTGTCCTGTTCACCCTCGGCGTCACCCGCTGGGCCGCCCTGCGCACCCGCTCGGCCAGCGACTTCTATACCGCTGGCGGCGGCATGAGCGGCTTGCAGAACGGCCTGGCGATCGCCGGCGACATGATCTCCGCGGCGTCCTTCCTGGGCATCTCGGCGATGATGTTCCTCAACGGCTACGACGGCCTGCTGTACGCCCTGGGCGTGCTCGCCGGCTGGCCGATCATCCTGTTCCTGATCGCCGAACGCCTGCGCAACCTGGGCAAGTACACCTTCGCCGACGTGGTGTCCTACCGCCTGGAACAGACCCCGGTGCGCCTGACCTCGGCCTTCGGCACCCTGACCGTGGCCCTGATGTACCTGGTGGCGCAGATGGTCGGCGCCGGCAAGCTGATCGAGTTGCTGTTCGGCATCAGCTACCTCTACGCGGTGATGCTGGTCGGGGTGCTGATGGTGTTCTACGTGACCTTCGGCGGCATGCTCGCCACCACCTGGGTGCAGATCATCAAGGCGGTGATGCTGTTGTTCGGCACCAGCTTCATGGCGTTCATGGTGCTCCGGCATTTCGGCTTCAGCACCGAGGCGATGTTCGCCGGGGCCAGCGCCGTGCACGCCAAGGGCAGCGCGATCATGGCCCCGGGCGGGCTGCTCTCGAACCCTATCGACGCCATTTCCCTGGGCCTGGGCATGATGTTCGGCACCGCCGGCCTGCCGCATATCCTGATGCGCTTCTTTACCGTCAGCGACGCCAAGGAAGCGCGCAAGAGCGTGTTCTACGCCACCGGTTTCATCGGCTACTTCTACCTGCTGCTGATCGTGGTCGGCTTCGGCGCGATCGTCATGGTCGGCACCGATCCTTCGTTCCGCGACGCCAGCGGCGCGATCATCGGCGGCGGCAACATGATCGCCGTGCACTTGGCCCAGGCAGTGGGCGGCAACCTGTTCCTCGGCTTCATCTCGGCGGTGGCCTTCGCCACCATCCTCGCGGTGGTCGCCGGCCTGGCGCTGTCCGGCGCCTCGGCGGTGTCCCACGACCTGTACGCCTGCGTGCTGCGCAAGGGCCAGGCCAGCGAGCAGCAGGAAATGCGCGTGTCGCGCATCGCCACCCTGTGCATCGGCGTGCTGGCGATCGTCCTCGGCCTGCTGTTCGAGTCGCAAAACATCGCCTTCCTCTCCGGGCTGGTGCTAGCCATTGCCGCCTCGGTGAATTTCCCGGTGCTGTTCCTTTCGATGTTCTGGAAAGGCCTGACCACCCGCGGCGCCGTGACCGGCAGCCTGGCCGGGCTGGTGTCGGCGATCGTGCTGCTGGTGCTGAGCCCGGCGGTCTGGGTCAACGTGCTGCATCACGAACGGGCGCTGTTCCCTTATTCCAACCCGGCGCTGTTCTCCATGAGCCTGGCGTTCTTCAGCGCCTGGCTGTTCTCGGTGACCGACACCTCGGCGCGGGCCGAACTGGAGCGTGGCCGCTACCTCGCGCAGTTCATCCGCTCGATGACCGGCATTGGCGCTTCCGGCGCCAGCAAACACTGAACCCGTTCCGATCGATGACAGGGAATAACAACAATGAACCCCGTTTCCATCGCCTCACCGAAACACCTGCTGCCGGCCATGGCCTCGCTGGGCCTGGGCCTGTTCACCTGCAGCGTACAAGCCGACTTCATCGGCGACAGCAAGGCACGGATCGAAATGCGCAACCACTACATCAACCGTGACTTTCGCCAGGCCAATGCCGCGCAGTCCAAGGCCGAGGAATGGGCCCAGGGCTTCACCGCGCGGATCGAGTCCGGCTACACCGAGGGCACCCTGGGGTTCGGCCTGGATGCCCTTGGCGAGCTCGGGCTCAAGCTCGACTCCAGCGCGGATCGCCGCGGCACCGGCCTGCTGCCGTTCGGCCCCAACAGCCACACACCTGCGGACGAATTCAGCGAGCTGGGCCTGACCGGCAAGCTGCGCCTGTCGAAAAGCGTCTTGAAGATCGGCACCCTGCAACCGCTGCTGCCCGTGGCGACTTACAACGACACCCGCCTGCTGGGCTCGACCTTCCAGGGCGGCCTGCTGACCAGCCAGGAAATCAGCGGCCTGACGGTAAATGCCGGGCGCCTGACCGAAGCCAACCTGCGGGATTCCTCGAGCAACGACGATATCGGTTATGGCGCCGCCCGCAGCGATCATTTCGACTTCGCCGGCGCCAGCTACGCCTTCAGCCCGCAACTGAGCCTCAGCTACTACTACGGCAAGCTCGAAGAGATCTATCGCCAGCACTACCTCGGCCTGCTGCATACCCAGCCTCTGGGCGGCGGCTTCAGCCTGCGCAGCGACCTGCGCTACTTCGACAGCCGTGGCGACGGCGCCGAGCGCGCCGGGCGGATCGACAACCGCAACTTCAACAGTATGTTCAGTCTGATCAAGGGCGCGCACAAAATCAGCGCCACCTGGCAGCAGCTGTCCGGCGACAGTGCCTTCCCCTTCCTCAACGGCGGCGATCCCTACGTGGTCAACCTGGTGACCTACAACACCTACACCCGCGCCGAGGAAGACTCCTGGCAGCTGCGCTACGACTACGACTTCGCCGCCATGGGCCTGCCCGGCCTGACCTTCATGACCCGCTACACCGACGGCCGCCACGTCAAGGCGGGCAACATCGACAACGGCCGCGAGAGCGAACGCGACACCGACATCACCTACGTGATCCAGAGCGGACCGCTGAAGGACCTGAGCATCCGCTGGCGCAACGTGACCTTTCGTTCGGGCAACGGCCTGACCACCGACCTCGACGAGAACCGCCTGATCCTCGGCTACACCCTGGCTCTTTGGTAAACCCCGCCGGCGCGGTCGCTGGCCGCACCGGCCTCATTCATCATCCGGAGGAATCGTGATGCCTCACGCCCCTACCCTGCAAAGCTTCATCGCCGGCCGCTGGATCGGCCAACACGGCGCCCAGGTGCTGCGCAGCGCCATCGACGGCCACGAACTGGCCCGCACCCACGAAGAGCGCCTGGATTTCGCCGAGGCGCTCGACCATGGCCGGCGCCAGGGCATCGCCTCCCTCATGGCCCTGGACTTCCAGCAGCGCGCCCAGCGGCTCAAGGCGCTGGCGCTGTACCTGAGCGAACGCAAGGAACAGCTGTACGCCATCTCCCACCACAGCGGCGCCACCCGCGCCGACAGCTGGATCGACATCGAGGGCGGCAACAGCACCCTGTTCACCTATGCCAGCCTGGGTTCGCGGGAGCTGCCCTCGGGCAATATCGTCCACGAAGGCCCGGCGCTGCCGTTGAGCAAGCTCGGCAGCTTCGCCGGCACCCATATCCTGGTGCCCCGCGGTGGCCTGGCGGTGCATATCAACGCCTTCAACTTCCCGATCTGGGGCATGCTGGAAAAGTTCGCTCCGAGCTTCCTCGCCGGCATGCCGTGCATCGTCAAGCCAGCCACCGCCACCAGCTACCTGACCGAAGCCGTGGTGCGCCTGATGGATGAATCGGGGCTGCTGCCCGCCGGCAGCCTGCAACTGGTAATTGGCGGCACCGGCGACCTGCTCGATCGCCTGCAAGGCCAGGACGTACTGACCTTCACCGGCTCGGCCGATACCGCGGCCAGGCTGCGCGCCAACCCACAGCTGATTCGCAATTCGGTGCCGTTCAATGCCGAGGCCGACTCGCTGAACTGCGCGATCCTCGCCCCGGACGTGAGCCCGGACGACGAAGAGTTCGAGCTGTTCATCAAGGAAGTGGCCCGGGAAATGACCACCAAGGCCGGGCAGAAATGCACCGCCATTCGCCGCGCCATCGTGCCGGCCAGGCATATCGACGCGGTTGCCAGCCGCCTGCGCGACAGGCTGGCCAGGGTGGTGGTCGGCGACCCGGCGGTGGAAGGCGTGCGCATGGGCGCGCTGGCCTCCCACGACCAGCAGCGGGACGTGGCCGAACGCCTGGAGAGCCTGTTGCACAGCAGCGACCTGTTGTTCGGCGCCCGCGACGGCTTCGAGCCGCGCGGGGCAAACACCCGCCAGGGCGCGTTCTTCGCCCCGACCCTGCTGCAGGCCCGCGACCCGCATGCCGAAGGCGGCGCCCACGATATCGAGGCCTTCGGCCCGGTCAGCACGCTGATGGCCTATGACGACCTCGACGAAGCCCTGGCCCTGGCCGCGCGAGGCAAAGGCAGCCTGGTGGCCAGCCTGGTGACCCGCGACCCAAAAATCGCCGCCAAGGCCATCCCGGTGGCCGCGGCCTGGCACGGGCGCTTGTTGGTGCTGGACCGCGAATCCGCCGCCGAATCCACCGGCCATGGCTCGCCGCTGCCGCAACTCAAGCACGGCGGCCCGGGTCGCGCCGGCGGCGGTGAAGAACTCGGTGGCCTGCGCGCAGTGAAGCACTACCTGCAACGGGCGGCAGTGCAAGGCTCGCCGAGCATGCTGGCGGCGGTCACCGGCGAATACGTGCGCGGCGCCAAGGTCATCGAGACCGAGGTGCATCCATTCCGCCGGTTCTTCCAGGACCTGCAGATCGGCGAGTCGCTGCTGACCCACAGGCGCACGGTGACCGAGGCCGACTTGGTGAACTTCGGCTGCCTGTCCGGCGACCACTTCTATATGCACTTCGACGAGATCGCGGCCAAGGAGTCGCAGTTCGGCAAGCGCATCGCCCACGGTTACTTCGTACTGTCGGCGGCGGCCGGGCTGTTCGTCTCCCCGGCGCCGGGCCCGGTATTGGCCAACTATGGCCTGGACACCCTGCGCTTCATCAACCCGGTGGGCATCGGCGACACCATCCAGGCGCGCCTCACCTGCAAACGCAAGATCGACCAGGGCAAGCAAAGCCCGCAAGGCATCCCCCAGGGCGTGGTGGCCTGGGACGTGGAGGTCAGCAACCAGCTGGGCGAGCTGGTGGCCAGCTACGACATCCTGACCCTGGTGGTCAAACGCGAGGACTGACCGCGCGCCCAGATCGCCGACACACCTCAAACTTGTAGGAGCGAGCTTGCTCGCGATGACGGCCTGCAGAACGACATCGAAGGGCCTCATCGCCAGCAAGCTGGCTCCTACAAAAGCCCGGGTCAGTATTTGTGGCAAAAGATTTCAGAGTTTCTTGATCTTCACCGGTGCTTGCGGCAAGTTGCGCGCTTCTTCAATACAAGGAGCAGCCAATGTCCGGTTCACTGGCCCAGGCTTTCGCCCACAACTTTCTCGGCCATTCACCGCGCTGGTACAAAGCCAGCATCCTTGCCTTCCTGCTGCTCAACCCCTTGCTGCTGTTCACGCTCGGCCCGGTGGCGGCCGGCTGGATGCTGGTGGCCGAGTTCATCTTCGCCCTGGCCATGGCCCTCAAGTGCTACCCGTTGATGCCCGGCGGCCTGCTGGTGCTGGAAGCCGTGGCGCTGGGCATGACCACGCCCCAGGCGCTGTACGACGAACTGGTGCACAACTTCCCGGTAATCCTGCTGCTGATGTTCATGGTGGCCGGCATCTATTTCATGAAGGAGCTGCTGCTGTTCCTGTTCTCCCGGCTGTTGCTGGGGGTGCGCTCCAAGGCGCTGCTGGGCCTGCTGTTCTGCTTTCTTTCGGCCTTCCTCTCGGCGTTTCTCGATGCCCTGACGGTAACCGCGGTGATCATCAGCGCCGCGGTGGGCTTCTATTCGGTGTATCACCGGGTGGCGTCCGGCAACGACCCGCGCCAGGACAGCGAATTCAACGACGACCAGCACTTGCCGCAACTGCATCACCAGGACCTCGAACAATTCCGCGCCTTCCTGCGCAGCCTGCTGATGCATGGCGCGGTGGGCACCGCCCTGGGTGGTGTCTGCACCCTGGTGGGCGAGCCGCAGAACCTGCTGATCGGCCACGAAATGGGTTGGCACTTCGCCGACTTCTTCCTCAAGGTCGCCCCGGTGTCCCTGCCGGTGCTGGTGGCCGGGCTGGTGACCTGCGTGCTGCTGGAGAAACTGCGCTGGTTCGGCTACGGCACCCTGCTGCCGGACAACGTGCGCGCGGTGCTGGCCAACTACGCCGCCGAAGACAACGCCGAACGCACCGACCGGCAACGCGCGGCGCTGCTGGTACAGGGTGTGGCGGCGCTGATCCTGATTGCCGCGCTGGCCCTGCACATCGCCGAGGTCGGCCTGATCGGCCTGATGGTGATCGTGCTGATTACCGCGTTCACCGGCATCACCGACGAGCACCGCCTGGGCAGCGCGTTCAAGGATGCGATGCCGTTCACCGCCCTGCTGGTGGTGTTTTTCGCGGTGGTGGCGGTGATTCACGACCAGCAGCTGTTCACCCCGCTGATCCAGTGGGTGCTGGCGCTGCCGGCGAGCCAGCAGCCGGGCATGCTGTTTATCGCCAACGGGCTGTTGTCGGCCATCAGCGATAACGTGTTCGTCGCCACCATCTACATCACCGAAGTGAAACAGGCCTTCGCTTCCGGACTGATGAGCCGCGAACACTTCGAAACCCTGGCGGTGGCGATCAACACCGGCACCAACCTGCCGAGCGTGGCCACGCCCAACGGCCAGGCGGCGTTCCTGTTCCTGCTGACCTCGGCGATCGCGCCGCTGGTGCGCCTGTCGTATGGACGCATGGTGTGGATGGCGTTGCCCTACACCGTGGTGATGGGGGTGCTGGGCTGGTATGCGGTGAGTTACTGGCTGTAAGGATGTAGCCGCTGCTGTAGGCTGCGATCGACCCGCAGGGTCGCGGCGGTCTCCAGATCGCTGAAGGCCTTCGGCCTTATCGTCCGAACGCGGCCCGAGCCTGCGGCAGCGGCTACAGGTTTTGCATTAGCGCGGCAGGATGAATCGTTCGATCGCCTCGGCGGCGCCATCGGCGACATTGCTGCCCGTCACCAGGTCGGCCTGGCGTTTCACCGCCGCTTCGGCCTGGCCCATGGCAATCGACAACCCGGCCTGCTGGAACATCGCCGGGTCATTGCCGCCATCCCCCAGCGCCGCGGTGCGCGCAAGCGGCACCCCGAGAAACTCCGCCAGGGTAACCAGCGCCTGCCCCTTGTTGGCCTGCAGCGCCGTCACATCCAGGTACACCGGCTGCGAACGGGAGACCTGCGCCTGCCCACCGACCTGCTCCAGCAAACGCGCCTCCAGCTCCACCAACAGTTCAGTGTCGGCACTGGCGGCGACTATCTTGTCGATGCGCGGCAGGTAGTCCTCGAAGCTCTCCACCACCACCGGCGGATAACCCAGGCCATGCTGCTCGCGCGGCACCATTGGCCCGTGGGGATTGCGCAGCAGCCATTCACCGTCGGCAAACACCCAGATCTCCACTTCCGGCTGCGGCGACAGCAGCGCCAGGACAGTGTTGGCGACCGCTACCGGCACATGGTGACGCACCAGGAAACTGCCATCGGGATTGACGAGGGTGCCGCCATTGAACGCCGCGGTCGGCAGGTCGACGCCCAGGGCTTCGATCTGCTGCAACATGGCCCGCGGCGGCCGCCCGGTGGCGAGGCTGAAGAACACCCCGGCTTCGCGCAGCGCGCGCACCGCGGCAATGGTGCGCTGGCTCAGGCTGTGATCGGGCAGCAGCAAGGTGCCGTCCATGTCGCTGAGCAGGAACTGGATGGGATGCTGCCCCTCTCCCCTCATCCGAGGCTGTGCCATTCACGACCGTCGCGGGTCAGCAACTCGTCGCCGGCCGCCGGCCCGTCTTCACCGGCCCGGTAGATATGCACCTTGGCCTTTTCCTTCCAGGCATCGAGGAACGGCTGCACCGCGCGCCAGCCGTTTTCGATGTTGTCGGCGCGCTGGAACAGGGTCTGGTCGCCGGTCAGGCAATCGTAGATCAGCGTCTCGTAGCCGGTGGAAGGCTGCATCTCGAAGAAGTTCTTGTAGGCGAACCCCAGCTCGATATTGGCCATCTCCAGGGTCGGCCCGGGCTTTTTCGCCAGCAGGTCGAACCACATGCCTTCATTGGGCTGGATCTGGATGCGCAGATAGGTCGGCTGCAAGTGGTCGACCTCGGTATCGCGGAACTGCGCGTACGGCGCAGGCTTGAAGCAGATGGCGATCTCGGTGTCGCGCACGCTCATGCGCTTGCCGGTGCGCAGGTAGAACGGCACGCCGACCCAGCGCCAGTTGTCGATCATCACCTTGAGGGCGACGTAGGTTTCGGTGTTGCTGTCCGGGGCCACGTTGGCCTCTTCGCGGTAGCCGGCCACCGGCTTGCCGCCCGCCTTGCCCGCCACGTACTGGCCACGCACCGAGTTGGCCAGCGCATCTTCGGTGCTCCAGGGACGAATCGCCCCCACCACCTTGGCCTTTTCGCCGCGCACCGCGTCGGCGCCGAAGGCCGCCGGCGGTTCCATGGCGACCATCGCCAGCAGCTGGAACAGGTGATTGGGCACCATGTCGCGCAGGGCGCCGGTGTTTTCATAAAAGCTGCCACGGGTTTCCACCCCGACGGTTTCCGCCGCGGTGATCTGCACGTGGTCGATGTAATGGTTGTTCCAGAAAGCCTCGAACAGGCTGTTGGAGAAACGGCTGACCAGAATGTTCTGCACCGTCTCCTTGCCCAGGTAATGGTCGATCCGGTAGATCTGCTTCTCGCTCATCACCTTGAGCAGGCATTCGTTCAGCGCTTGCGCGGTGTGCAGGTCGGAGCCGAACGGCTTCTCCACCACCACCCGGCGAAACGCGTTGTCCCCTTCGACCAGCAACCCCGACGCACCCAGGCGCTGCACCACTTCACTGAAGAAGCGCGGTGCGGTGGCCAGGTAGAACACCGCATTGCCGGTGCCGCTGGCGGCGATTTTCGCCGCCAGCGCGTCGTAGGTGCTGTCGTCCAGGAAGTCGCCCTGGACATAGCTGATGCCATTGGCCAGCTTGGCCCAGAGCGCCGGGTCCAGCGCTTGCGCGCCGTTGCCGACCTTGCCGGCAGCCTCGGTGCGAATGAAGTCTTCGAGCTTCTTGGCGAAATCCACATCGCTGATCGCGTTGTGATCGACGCCGACAATCTTCAACCCCTCATCCAGCAAGCCGTCACGGTTGAGGTTGTACAGCGCCGGCATCAGCAGGCGCTTGACCAGGTCGCCATGGGCGCCGAACAGAAACAGTGTGGTGGGTGGAGCGGGTTGAGCCTTGGACTTCTTTCGCGAGGAGGTCATTTTTTCGGAGTCTCCACGTGGCCGCCGAAACCGAAGCGCATGGCCGACAGCATCTTGTCGCCATAGGTGCTCTGCTGGCGGGAGCGGAAACGAGCGAACAGCGAGCTCGACAGCACCGGGACCGGCACCGCCTGCTCGATGGCGGCTTCGATGGTCCAGCGACCTTCGCCGCTGTCGGCCACTTCGCCGGAGAAACCGTCGAGTTGCGGATCGGTGGCCAGGGCGTCGGCGGTCAGGTCCAGCAACCAGGACGAGACCACGCTGCCACGGCGCCAGACTTCGGCGATATCGGCGACATTGAGGTCGAAGCGCTGGTCTTGCGGCAGGCTTGGCGAGGCTTTGGTCTTGAGGATGTCGAAGCCTTCGGCGAAGGCCTGCATCATGCCGTACTCGATGCCGTTGTGGATCATCTTGACGAAGTGCCCGGCACCGGCAGGGCCGGCGTGGATGTAACCGCGCTCGGCGCGATCGTCTTCAGCCACCCGGTCCTTGGTCCGCGGGATGTCGCCCATGCCCGGTGCCAGCGCATCGAACAACGGGTCCAGGCGGCGCACCACCTCGGCGTCGCCGCCGATCATCATGCAGTAGCCGCGCTCCAGGCCCCAGACGCCGCCGGAGGTGCCGACGTCGATGTAGTTCAGGCCTTTTTCTGCCAGCGCCTGGGCGCGACGGATGTCGTCCTTATAGTAGGTGTTGCCGCCATCGATGATCACGTCGCCCGGTTCGAGCAACTGGCTGAGGGTTTCGATGGTGTCTTCGGTGGGCGCGCCAGCCGGCAGCATGACCCAGACCGCGCGCGGCTTTTCCAGGCCGGCGACCAGGGCCGGCAGGTCGGCGACGCCCTTGGCGCCTTCGCCACTCAGGGTGCTGACAAAAGCGCTGTTACGGTCATAGACCACGGTTTCATGCCCATTGAGCATCAGGCGCCGCGCAATGTTTCCGCCCATGCGGCCCAGTCCGATAATCCCCAGTTGCATGTGCTGATGCTCCTTACTACTAAATTGTGTCAAAAGGTTATAGCCCAACGAGGCTCGTGAGGGTTAGTCCAGAGCATCCGGACTAAGTTTCCAAAGCAGTGTTTCCCAAGCGGTGAGTGGATAACGACGCGAATCGCTTCGAAGGCACAACGACCACTGAAAATAAAAAAGTTCCCTTTGCCGGCAAAAGAAATCAAAATTGCCGCCGATAGTGTTTCAGGCCCCGGAATTCGAGCGGCCGGACCACAGTTGATGCACGCCATTTGCGAGGTGAGCAATGGGCACAGTACTACCGGCACGACCTGCACAAACCCTCTACGTCACTATCCGTCGTGACGAGTTGCGCGAACTGAAGAACGAGCGCGACCAGTTGAAGCAAGAGCTGGCGCAACTGCGCCTGGCATTGCAGAACCAGGGTCAGGTGGCTGCCGTCACCCAGCTACACGCCTGAGAATCCGAGGAACCCGCCCGCCGTGGCCGGTCCTTGCAACAGGTTATTAATGAAGCCGGCCGAGTCCTCGATGGATCGCCGGCTTCTTTTTGCCCGTCGCTTTTTACCCTGCCCGCCTCCTGGCGACGGCATTATCTGACACGCAGGTACCAACTCACAAAGTTTTCACACCTGCTTATGGATACTCCGGCGCAATATTGCCGCCCCCACGGGTGCGGCGCGCGTTCGCCGAGGTGGTCGAAGCTTTCCGGCGAATGTCATGTTCAATGCAGCTGGAGCGCTCGATGGCAGTGTTTAAACGCGACAAGACGTCCGCGAAGGGGTTTGACTGGGCGGGCCTGGCCTGGCTCTTCCTGTTCTTCTGGTACTTCTCCGGCATCACCCAGTTACTGATCCAACTGACCGACACCTCTGGGTTCGCCGGTTTCCGCCAGGCCTTCATCATGAGCGCGATCTGGCTGGCGCCGATGCTGCTGTTCCCGGCCCGCACCCGAGCGATGGCCGCCGTCATCGGCATCGTGCTCTGGGCCTGTTCCATGGCCAGCCTGGGTTACTTCTTCATTTACCAGCAGGAGTTCTCCCAGAGCGTCATCTTCATCATGTTCGAGTCGAACCCCTCCGAAGCCGGTGAGTACCTGACCCAGTACTTCGCCTGGTGGATGGTGCTGGCGTTCCTCGCCCATACCGCCTTCGCCCTCTTCCTCTGGACCCGCCTGCGCCCGGTCTACCTGCCGCGCGGTCGCGCGCTGGTGGCGGCCATGGCCATCCTGATCGCCGTCATCGGCTACCCGCTGATCAAGCAGACCGCGCGCACCGGCAGCTTCGCCGGCGGCCTGGAGAAATTCGAGACGCGCATCGAGCCCGCGGTGCCGTGGCAGATGGTGGTGGCCTACCGGCGCTACCGCGAGCAGCTGGAAAACATGCAGGGCATGCTCGACAACGTGAGCAAGATCCCGCCGCTGCACAACCTCAAGGACAGCATGGCCAACCAGCCTTCGACCCTGGTCCTGGTGATCGGCGAGTCGACCAACCGCCAACGCATGAGCCTCTACGGCTACCCGCGCCAGACCACGCCGGAGCTGGACAAGCTCAAGGACCAGCTGGCGATCTTCGACAACGTCATCACCCCGCGCCCCTACACCATCGAAGCCTTGCAGCAGGTGCTGACCTTCGCCGACGAAGAAAACCCCGACCTGTACCTCAAGACCCCGTCCCTGGTCAGCGTGATGAAGCAGGCCGGCTACAAGACCTACTGGATCACCAACCAGCAGACCATGACCAAGCGCAACACCATGCTCACCACCTTCTCCGAGCAGGCGGACGAGCAGGTCTACCTGAACAACAACCGCAACCAGAACGCCCGCCAGTACGACGGCGACGTGCTGGAGCCGTTCTCCAAGGCCCTGGCCGACGGCGCGCCGCGCAAGTTCATCGTGGTCCACTTGCTGGGCACCCACATGAGCTACCAGTACCGCTACCCGCCGAGCTACGACAAGTTCACCGACCGCACTGGCGTGCCGGCCGGCGTGCGTGACGACCAGGTGCCGACCTACAACAGCTACGACAATGCCGTGCTGTACAACGACTTCGTGGTTTCGAGCCTGATCAAGGACTACGCCAAGACCGACCCCAACGGCTTCCTGCTGTACCTGTCGGACCACGGCGAAGACGTGTTCGATTCCGCCGGCCACAACACCCTGGGCCGCAACGAAGGCAAGCCGACCGCGCCGATGTACACCATTCCGTTCATCGCCTGGGCTTCGCCGAAGTGGAAGCAGGACCATGACTGGAACTTCGCCGGCGACCTCGGCCGCCCCTACAGCAGCTCGCACCTGATCCATACCTGGGCCGACATGGCCGGGCTGAGTTCCGACGAACTGGACCGCAGCAAGAGCCTGGTCAGCGACAGCTTCAAGCCGCGCCCGCTGCTGATCGGCAACCCTTATGAACGCAACGAGAAAGCCCTGATCGACTTCAGCCTGATGAAGCCCAAGGCACCGCCACCCACCGCGGTAGTACAGAAATAAGTCGTGCAGAAATAAGTCGTACAAAAATAAGTTGTGCAGAAATAAGCGATGCCAGAATAAGCCTTTTCCTACGGGGCTCACGCAGCCCCGTAATACCGGCCCTCAATGCCCCTTCATGGGGCATTTTTGCATCCAGAAGATAATAATTATTCTCGTTTAAGCTAAATACCCTTCCGCCTTTTCGTCTCAGTGCAAACGGATTTTTTCCCTCGACGACAAGGAGACGGCAGCGATGCTCGCGCCATTCACCCGTTCCATGACTTTGACATTCGGCCTGTGCGGCGCGGTTCTGAGCCCCGAGCTGCTGGCCGAAAGCGAACCCGCCCGGGACCCCGACCGCGGCGCCAGGACCCTGGAGCTCGATGCCACCAGCGTTACCGCCCAGGGCCTGGGCGCCACCACGGAAAATACCGGGTCCTACACCACCGGCAGCATGAGCACCGCCACGCGCCTGAACCTGTCGATCAAGGAAACCCCGCAATCGGTGTCGGTGGTGACCCGCCAGCAGATGGACGATTTCAAACTCGACACCTTGTCCGAGGTGCTGGGGCAAACCACCGGGGTGGTGGTCCAGCACCTGGACTCCGACCGGGTGAGCTATTCCTCCCGCGGCTACTCCATCAACAACTTCCAGATCGATGGCATGCTCAATACCTTCAACCGCATGAAGTCCGATGCGGACACCATCATCTACGACCGCATCGAGGTGGTCCGCGGCGCCACCGGCCTGACCACCGGCGCCGGCGACCCTTCGGCCACCGTCAACATGGTGCGCAAGCGGCCGACCCACGAGTGGGCGGCCAAGGCCGGTGTCAGCGGCGGCAGCTACGACAACGACTACAGCTACGTCGACGTCGGCGGCCCCCTGGGGTTCGACGGTCGCCTGCGCGGGCGCACGGTGCTGGCCTATCGCGACAGCCAGTGGTTTCGCGACCACTACCAGCTGCAGCGGGAAGTCGGCTACGGCATTCTCGAGGCCGACCTGAGCGACAGCACCACCCTGGCGGTGGGCTACGACTATCAGGACAAACAGGTCCAGGGCACCTCCTGGGGCACCGTGCCCTACTGGAACGCCGCGGGCGGCAAGGCCAACCTGCCGCGCTCCACCAACATGGCGGCGCACTGGAGCTCCTGGCCGCTCAGGGACAAGACCGCCTTCGCCACCCTCGATCAGCGCCTGGGCCACGACTGGCACCTGAAAGCCGCCTACACCCACCGCGACAGCGACAGCGACGGCAAGGTCTATTACGGCGGCGCCGGTTTTCCGGAGGCCGACCGCTCGGGCATGACCGCCTGGACCAGCCATATGATCGGCACGCAGAAAATGCGCGTGTACGACTTCAACCTGGCCGGTCCCTACAACCTGATGGGCCGCGAACATGAACTGATGCTGGGCTACGGCGAGGCCGAGCGCCGCGAGTCGTCGCCACACACCGTCGACGGCCCGACGCCGCCGGGCTACACCAGCATCGCCGATTGGAAATACATGGGCGGCATCGCCAAGTTTCCCGACACCGTGACCAACCTGCCCGGTTCCGGCGACAGCACCCGGCAAAAGGCCGGCTACCTGGCCACCCGCCTGAGCCTGAGCGACGACCTGCATGCGGTGCTCGGCAGCCGTTACGGCAGTTGGAGCGCCCATAGCCGCTCCCGCAGCTACGACGCCAACAACCAGTTGACCAGCCTCGAGGACACCCGCCAGCAGCACAACGACATGTGGACGCCCTACGCCGGCCTGCTGTACGACCTCACCCCGCAATACACGGTGTATGTCAGCTACACCGACATCTTCAAGCCCCAGACCGAGCGCGACGCCAGCCGCAAATACCTTGAGCCGATAATCGGCAGTAACTACGAGCTGGGGCTCAAGGGCAGCCTGCTGGAGGAGCGCCTGAACCTGGCCACCGCGGTGTTCTGGAGCAAGCAGGACAACGTCGCCGAACTGGACAGCTCGGTGCCGCCGGACCCGGTCACCGGCGAGGAGTTCTACAAGTCGGGCGGCAAAGGCGGCAAGGTGCAAGGGTTCGAGGCCGAGGTCTCGGGCGAAATCCTCATGGGCTGGAACCTCACCGCCGGCTACACCTACACCCACGCCCTGGACGGTGAAAAGCAGCGCGCCAACGGCGGCGAACCGATGAACATGCTGCGCCTGTCGACGGCCTATCGCCTGCCGGGCCAGTGGCGGGCGCTGACCGTCGGCGGCAGCCTGAACTGGCAAAGCGAGATCTACGGCAGCAGCCGGCGGCCGGTGGGGCGCGACGGCAACGGGCGTATCGTCACCGAAAACACCCGCATCCATCAGCAGGCCTACAGCGTGGCCGGGCTGATGTCGCGCTACGAGTTCGACCCGCACCTGTCGGCCTCGCTCAACGTCACCAACCTGTTCGACAAGAAGTACTACGAACGGGTCGGCTTCTATAACGGTGTCTACTGGGGCGAACCGCGCACCCTGACCCTGAGCCTGGACTGGAAGCTGTAACCCGCCCTTCTTCCTACACGGCTCATATCTGTAGACCGTCAGCGCCTCTCATTCGGGATGACAGCATTGTCATCCCGCCTTCAGCGTCCTGTTAACCCCTAGTTAATAAGATCACGCCAGACTTCCCTCACTGCTTCGTGACAGGGACGCAACGGATACCGATCACCGTCAATGGGACACCGCATATGAAAGCCTCCACACTCCTGCTCGCCGGTCTGATGATTGCCAGCTCGGGTGCAGCGTTCGCCGAAGGCGGCGCTGAACGCATGAAACACTACTGGGACAACTTCCCCATCAGCCAGCAGATACCCCGCACCGATAACGAACAGGCGTCCTCCGAGAACGGAAAAAAACCCCAGGCACCCGCCGAGGACCCGACCCGCGCCAGCGCGCAACCGGACACCTGAAACACCCCGAGCTCTACTCCTCTCTGGCGATCATGCTCCCTTGCCAGAGAGGATCTTCCGGCGCCCTTTCACGGGCGCCTTTTTTATTGCCTTCGATATCAGCGACATGACCATGGGCTATCAACTTTCTGACGTCAAAATGACAATTACGCCATCTAAGCAACCGTCATTGCCCGCTGTATTAATATAAGTTTCCAGCAAACTTCGACATATATTGAAACAGTAAATAACACATGACCGGTTTGAATCACTTCATTTGGCTGACTGTTGGACCAGCCAGCTAACCGGCTGTCGAAAACAGGCACAAGCCATTGATATCAGGCACTTTAAATCTTGACCCTAAAGCCACTTCAGGCTTGAGCATTCCCCCGACCCAAACGGCTGAGGCTATTTATCAGCCGCAACTTCGCGGGTTTTATGGCTGGTCCAACAACAACTTCATATCCAGCGCCATTGAAATCGTATTAATGATCAAGAGGTCACTTTTCCATGCGCATTCTGGTTGTCGAAGACGAGCGTAAAACTGCCGATTATCTGCATCAGGGCCTGACCGAAAGCGGTTATGTAGTCGACCGCGCCGCCACCGGTGTCGACGGGCTTTACCTGATCGAACAGCAAAACTACGAACTGGTGATTCTGGACGTCAATCTGCCGGAAAAGGACGGCTGGCAGGTGCTGGAAGACATGCGCAAGGACAGCAACGCCCGGGTGATGATGCTCTCGGCGCGCGGGCGCCTGGCCGACAAGGTCAAGGGGCTGGACCTGGGGGCCGACGATTACCTGGTCAAGCCGTTCGAGTTTCCCGAGCTGCTGGCGCGGGTGCGCACCCTGCTGCGGCGCAGCGAGAACCTGCCGGCGAGCGACACCCTGCGGGTCGCCGACCTGGAGCTCGACCCACGCCGGCACCGGGCCTATCGCGGCTCGCGGCGCATCGACCTGACCACCAAGGAGTTCACCCTGTTGCAGGTGCTGATGCGCCAATCGGGCGAGGTGCTGACCCGTACCCAGATCATCTCCCTGGTCTGGGACATGAACTTCGACTGCGACACCAATGTGGTGGAGGTCTCCATCAGCCGCCTGCGGGCGAAGGTCGACGATGCCAGCGAGATCAAGTTGATCCACACCATCCGTGGCGTCGGTTATGTCCTGGAAGTGCGCCAATGAAAGCCGCGCAACGCACCGCCAGCAGCCTGTCCATGCGCCTGGGCCTGACCGTCAGCCTGATGGGTGCCGGCCTGGTGCTGCTGCTCGCGACCCTGGCCTACCTGGCCCTCAGCCACGAATTGGGCAGCCTGGCGCGGGAAAGCCTGGACAGCAAACTCGAACAGATCCGCCACACCCTGACCAGCGACCTGAAGACCGGCGATATCGCCGCCCGCCCGCATTCGCTGCTGGACCTGGTGATGGGCCACGACAACCTGCACCTGAGCATTTTCGCCGCCGATCCCCAGGCCGAAGCGCTGCTGAACATCGGCAACCGCAACCTGGGCCCGCTGCCCGAAGCCCTGACCCGGCCGGAAAGCCCGGTATTCCTCGACTGGCTCGACAGCGCCGGCAACCGGCTGCTCAGCACCTCCAGCCTGGTCAGCCTGCGCAATGGCGAACAGGTGCGGGTGGTGCTGTCCCTGGACCGGGCCAACGACCAGGCGCTGCTCAGCGCCTACCTGCGCTCCACGGTGATCGCCCTGCCCCTGCTGCTGATGCTGATCGGCATCGGCGCCTGGTGGGTGGTGCAGCGTGGCCTGGCGCCGTTGCAGCAATTCAGCCGGGTGGCCGCCAAGGTCACCACCCAGGACCTGACCCACCGGCTGTCGCCGGACAACCTGCCAAGGGAGCTGGCCGAGCTGGCCCACAGCATCAATTTCATGCTGCACCGGCTCGACGGCGGCGTGCAGCAGCTCTCGCAATTCTCCGACGACCTGGCCCACGAGCTGCGCTCGCCCATCACCAACCTGATGGGCAAGGCCCAGGTCACCCTGTCCCGGGAGCGCCCGCCCCACGAGTACAAGGCGGTGCTGGAGTCGAGCACCGAAGAGCTGGAACGCCTGACCCGGATCGTCAGCGACATGCTGTTCCTCGCCCAGGTCAGCCACCCGGCCTCCCAGGTGGCGTTCGAAGCAATATCCCTGGGCGATGAAGCGCGGCGGGTCATGGAACTGTTCGCCCTGAGCGCCGAGGAAAAACACCTGGGCATCAGCCTGTCCGGCGATGGCCTGGTGTACGGCGACCGCCTGATGATCCAGCGGGCGATCTCCAACCTGCTGTCCAATGCCATCCGCCACAGCCCGCGGGCGTCGAGTATTTCGATCCTGGTGGAGGAGCATGAATCGAGTGTGTCGCTGTCGGTGGGCAACCCCGGCGCCGGTATCCCGGAGCAGCACCTGGCGCATTTGTTCGAGCGTTTCTATCGGGTCGACAGCAGCCGCTCGCGCGCCGAAGGCGGTACGGGATTGGGCTTGGCGATCGTGCGCTCGATCATGAACCTGCATCAGGGCCGGACCGAGGTCAGCAGCGTGCCGGGCAGCTTCACCCTGTTCCGCCTGGTGTTTGCCCGGCTCAATCACCCGCCGCGCACCTGACGACGCTGGCCTCAGGCCTCCAGCAGCAGGCCGACGGCGCCACCGGCGAGCACCACCAGCCAGGGCGGCAGCTTCCAGCGCATCAGCGCGGCCAGGGCCAGCAGGGCCAACCCCAGGTCCAGCGGCTTGAGGATGCTGCTGGTCCATAGCGGGTCGTACAGCGCCGCCGCCAACAGGCCGACCACCGCCGCATTGACGCCGGCCAGCGCGGCCTGGACCCGGCCCAGGTGGCGCAGGTTCTGCCAGAACGGCAGGACGCCAACGATCAGCAGCATGGCCGGCAGGAAAATCATCGTCAGGCACAGCAGCGCGCCGCGCCAGCCGTCGATGGCCGCGCCGAGAAAAGCCGAAAAAGAGAACAAAGGCCCCGGCACCGCCTGGGCGGCGGCATAACCGGCGAGAAACAGATCGTTGCTCAGCAGGCCCGGTGCGACCACCTCGCTCTGCAGCAACGGCAGCACCACATGGCCGCCGCCGAACACCAGGGCACCGGCGCGATAAAAACCATCGGCCAGCAGCAGCGACAGGCTGGGCCAGAGCCCGGCCAGCAGTGGCAAGCCCGCCAGTAACAGGGCAAAGAGCACCAGGGCCAGATAGCCCGTGCGCTTGCCGACCGCGATCGCCAGCCCGTCCTCGCGGTTGTCGAAAGTCGGCTGGAGCAGGCCCGCGCCGACCACCCCTGCCAGCAACATCACGCAGACCTGGCCAAGGGTGGTCGGCCAGAGCAGCACACTGATCACCGAGACAAGCGTGATCAGCATGCGCAGCGGCCCGCGGCACAAGGCTCGGGCCATGCCCCACAGGGCCTGGGCCACCACCGCCACCGCGACGATCTTCAGGCCATGCACCAGCCCGCCGGGCAACCCTGTGCCGCTACCGCTCAGGCCCATGGCCAGGGCAATCAGGATCAGCGCCGAAGGCAAGGTAAAGCCCAGCCAGGCGCCCAGCGCGCCGGCCAGCCCCGCCCGCGACCAGCCCAGGGCAAAGCCCACCTGGCTGCTGGCCGGCCCCGGGAGGAACTGGCACAGGGCGATCAGTTCGGCATAGGCCGCCTCGCTCAGCCAGGCGCGGCGCTGGACGAATTCGGTGCGGAAATACCCCAGGTGCGCCACCGGCCCGCCGAAGGAACTCAGGCCCAGCCGCAGGAACACCAGGAACACCGTCCAGGCACTGTCACGGCGGGTCACGGGGGCATCCAGGGGAGATGAGTTCATCGGGCGGCGGGCTCCAGGGGCTTACAGGGTTTTGTTCCAGAACAGCATCCGGCCATGGCTCGGGTCGAGCCTGGCGTCGTCGAAGCCGAACTTGCGGTAGGACGCCTGGGCCACCGCGTTGCCCTCCAGCACTTCCAGGGTGATCTTGCAGCAGCCGCGCTGGCGGGCGATCTCCTCGACCTTGTGCAGCATCTTCTGGCTCAGGCCCAGGCCGCGGAATTTATCGATCACCGACACATCGTGCACATTGACCAGCGGCCGGCCGGCAAAGGTGGAAAAGCCCTCGAAGCAATTCACCAGGCCGGCCGGTTCGCCACCGACAAAGGCCAGCACACTGAACGCGTGGGGGCGCTTGGCCAGTTCGCCGGGCAATTGCCGCAACAGATCGGCGTCCAATGGCTGGCCGCCGCCCATCGGGTCCTGGGCATAGTGGTTGAGCACCAGGGCGATCGCCTCGGCGTGTACCGGGTTGGTGTAGCTGGCCTGGAGTACCAATACGTCTGCAACGTCCATGTTTGTCCTCAACAGTTATTGATCCGGGCGGGTCCCCGGGAGAGCGATTGTAAACATCGGCACATGACCAAACGAACGGCTAGCGCGTCAAGCGCTACCGTTCTTTTTCCTCGACCACCTCCGCGCCCCAGATCTGTGCTTCGCTCCAGCCCAGCTCGGCAAAGTCCTCGGCGCGCAGGGCCGCCTCGCCCGCGCAGAAGAACTCGTCCAGCTGCGGCGGCGCCACCCGGGTGCCGCTGAGCATGGCGTGCACCTGGCCACGGTGATGCAACTGGTGCTCGAACAGGTGCGAGAGCATGCGCAGCCGGGTATCGCGCTGCGGTTTCTCCCGGGCAATGGTGACGATGCGCGCAAGGTCCACGTCCCGTTGCTGTTCGCAGTAGGCGATCAGCCGGCGGTCCACCAGCGCCTGCTCGCGCCGCAGGTCGGCGGCCTGGTCGAAAGGTTCTTCGTCATCGAAAAACACATAACAGTCAGGCCGTGGCAGCTCGCCGCGCAGCTCCCGCTCCAGCGCGTCGACGTAGAACCAGTCGCAGGTAAGGATGTGGTTGAGGGTGGCTTTCAGCCTGGGGAAGAAGCTCACCCGCGGCGCTGCCAGCTCGCTCGGAGTGAGTATTTCCCAGGCCTTGCCCAGGCGGTGATTGGCCCAGGCGTTCTGGTAAGCCATGGTCAGCAGATGATGGGACAGGGGCTGGTTCACGGTCAGTTCTCCCTTGTAATGATCAGGCGTGCTCAGCCGAAACGCTGCAGCTGCATCTCCTTCAGACGACTGAGGGTACGGCGGAATGGAAACTCCAGGTAGCCCTCGGTGTACAACGCCTCCATCGGCACCCGCGCTTCGAGGTAGAGCGGCACCTTGCGGTCGTAGCACTCGTCCACCAGGGCGATGAAACGCCGCACGCTGTCATCGTGCACCGACAGCTGCGGCAGCTCGCGATCGCCCGCCACCACCCGCTCGGCGCCGTCCTCGGTGCCCCGGGCAATCCGCCCCGGGCGCTGTTGCGCGCTGAGCTCGGGTACGTCGCTGAGCAGGATCGCGCTGAAGCGGTCGCACAGGGCCATGAAATCCATGGCGGCGAACGGCTGCTCGCACAGGTCGGCGAAACGGCACCAGAGCACCCGCTCGCTGGCCTTGATCACCCGGACCTCGCGATAGCCCACCGACAATACCGCGCTGGACACCGCCTGCCCCGCCGCCAGTTGTTCGAACGCCGGGCCCAGGGCGCTGGGCTGGCCGGCCGGGGTGACCCAATAACGCTGGGTGGCCGCCCCCGGGTGCAGGCGATGGTCCTGGGCGCCGTCCACCGCTACCACCTGCATATGCGCCTCGATCGCGGCGATCGCCGGCAGGAAACGCTCGCGGTTGAAGCCGTCGGCATACAGCTGTCGCGGCGGCTGGTTGGAGGTGCAGACCATCACCACGCCCTGCTCGAACATCACCTGGAACAGGCGCCCGAGAATGATCGCGTCGCCGATGTCGTTGACGAACAGTTCGTCGAAACACAGCACCCGCACCTCTTCGCTCAGCTCGCGGGCCAGGGCCTGCAGCGGGTCGGCGGTGCCGGTCAGCTGGAACGAGCGCTGATGGACCCAGCCCATGAAATGGTGGAAGTGCTGACGCCGCGCCGGCACCTCGAGGCTTTGATAGAACTGGTCCATCAGCCAGGTCTTGCCCCGCCCCACGGGGCCCCACAGATAGACCCCGGTGATCGAGCGTCGCCCTTCATGCAGGGCGACATGGCACTGCTGCAGGGCCAGCATCGCCCGCTCCTGGGCCTCGTCGGCGACAAAACCGCGCTCCTGAAGGGCGTACTGATAGGCGCTGAGGGGGGAATCGAAAGGCATGGGGTCCACGCATCCGCAAAGGGGCCGCGCAGTATGCCATGCCTCATCTTGCCACCGCTGCGGCTACAGGAAACACGGCGCCTGTGTAGCCGCTGCCGAGCAGCGCGAGGCTGCGATCGGCAACCCCGTTGCCGTAATCCGGGCCGCGCGTTCTACCTGATACACCGCGTGCCCAGGTTTTGCGGCAACTGCGTTGCCGATCGCAGGCTGCGCCAGCGGCTACAGCGAGCGCGGGCGCGACGGCTACAACGAGATATCCAGCCGGGCGATCTTGCCCTGCTCGTCGAGCCGGAATACGTAGCGCAGTTCCAACGGGCTGCCGGGAAAGCTGCCGGAGATCAGGTTGTCCACCAGCACCTTGCCAGTGCGCTGCTGGACCTTGAGCACCTCGAGCCGGGGCTGGTAACGGCGGGCGGTGTCTTCCATCCATTGGGCGATGGCCCGGGTGCCGGCCTGGTGCTGGCCCTCATCGAACACCTGGGCGTCTTCGGCGAAGAAACTGGCGACCGCCGAACTGTCCCGACCATTGGTGGCCGCGAGGTAGGCGGCGATGGCCGGTGCGAGAGAAGTGGCTGTGCTGGACATGGTGCTGCGGCTCCTTGTTTATCGTTGCTGGAGCCATGCTAAAACGCCGTCGCGTCAATTCTTGTCAGGAGTGAAACGCCCGGCATCGTCCAGTTGCATGCGCTGGCGCCAGGTGCGCAACAGGTCGCTGCGCCGTCCCGGATAACGCTGGCCCTGCTCGCTCGCGGCGGCGATGCGGTCGGTGCGAAAGGTGCGGAAATCATCGCGCAGCTCACACCAGGCGACGATCACCCGCGCCTCGTTCATAAAGCCCAGGGCCAGCGGCCAGATCAGGCGCTGGCTCGGTGTCTTGTTCACATCGGCGTAATCGATGTGCAGCTTGGCCTGCTCGCGGATCGCCTGGCGAAACACGTTCAGTGGCACCACGTTTTCCGGGTAGCGATACGCCGGCGGGCCGGGCAGCACGGTTGGGTTGTGCAAGGCTTCCTGGGCCGCCGGCGCCAGCACTGCGGCGATCTTTGCCAGGGCATCGGCGGCGGCCTTGCCGAGGACTTCGTCGCCACGCTGGTCGACATAGCGCAGGCCAAGGACGATGGCCTCGGTCTCGTCGGCGTTGAGCATCAGCGGCGGCAGGAACAGGCCGCTGCGCAGCACATAGCCAATCCCGGCCTCGCCATGGATCGGCGCGCCCAGCGCCGTCAGCTCGGCGATGTCGCGGTACAGGGTGCGCTCGGACACCGCAAGCTCCGCCGCCAGCGCCGCGGCGGTCACCGGGCAGCGCTTGCCGCGCAGCACCTGCAACAGAGTCAACAAACGCGTGGTACGCGACACGGCATCAGGCTCGACAGGGAAAGATCGGCGCAGCTTAGCAGAGCCCCCTGTCAGGATCTGTCAGTAGTAAACCCCGTAGCCGCTGCCGCAGGCTGCGGCTACAGGGACCGGTGTGTCTGGGGGATTGTGCGGCTGGCCCTTCTGGCCCGGGCACCTTTCTGGCATCCTGCGCCTCCATTTTTCTGACCGGGTCCGCAGATTTTGCCTTACGTCCTCCGACAGCCCGCGTCGCGCCCCTTTTCTCCACGTGTTTCATGCCCTATCGACACGTCATTGGCAGGCTTTTTCCCATGACCGCACCTGATCGCTCCACGCCGCGCTACAAGTCCGACCTGATCTATGGCCTGGAGGACCGCCCGCATTTCAGCGCGGCGATCTTCGCCGCGCTGCAACATGTACTGGCGAGTTTTGTCGGCATCATTTCCCCGACCCTGATCTTCGGCGGCGTGCTGGGCTTGCAGAACGAAACGCCCTACCTGATCAGCATGGCGCTGTTCGTCTCGGGCCTGGGTACCTTCGTCCAGGCCCGGCGCCTGGGACCAATCGGCTCCGGGCTGCTGTGCGTGCAGGGCACCAGCTTTTCCTTTATCAGCGTGCTGCTCAGCGCCGGCCTGATGGTCAAGGGCCGTGGCGGTAGCAATGAGGACATCCTCTCGACCATCTTCGGCATCTGCTTCTGCGCGGCCTTTATCGAGATGTTCCTCAGCCAGTTCATCGGCAAGCTGCGCAAGCTGATCACCCCGGTGGTGACCGGCACCATCATCACCCTGATGGGCCTGTCGCTGATCAAGGTGGCGGTCACCGACATGGCCGGCGGCTTCGGCGCGCCGGACCTGGGCGCCGCCAGCAACCTGGGCCTGGCCGCCCTGGTGCTGCTGACCATTGTCGTGCTCAACCGCTTCAGTCACCCGATGCTGCGCCTGGGCTCGATCGTCATCGGCCTGACCCTGGGCTTCGTGGTCGCCTGGCTGCTGGGCCGGGTCGATATGGCGGCGATGCCGGACGTGCCGATGGTCAGCGTGCCGGTGCCGTTCAAGTACGGTTTCTCCTTCGACCTGATCGCCTTCATTCCGCTGGCGGTGATCTTCCTGATCTCGCCCCTGGAAGCGGCCGGCGACCTGACCGCCAACTCGATGATTTCCCAGCAGCCGGTCAAGGGCCCGCTGTACATCAAGCGCATCAAGTCCGGGCTGCTGGCCGACGGTTTCAACTCGATGGTGGCGGCGGTGTTCAATAGCCTGCCAATGGTCACCTTCGCCCAGAACAACGGGGTGATTCAGCTGACCGGCGTGGCCAGCCGCTACGTGGCGTACTTCATCGCCGGCCTGCTGGTGCTGCTGGGGCTGTTCCCGGTGATCGGCGCGGTGCTGCAACTGATGCCCAAGCCGGTGCTGGGCGGCGCGACCCTGATCATGTTCGGCACCGTGGCCGTGGCCGGGATCAAGATCCTCGCCGAGGCCGGGCTGCATCGACGCAACGTGCTGATCGTGGCGATCTCCCTGGGCATGGGCCTGGGCGTGGCGGCGGTACCGGAAGTCCTGCGCGAACTGCCCAAGGCGTTGCACAACATCTTCGAATCGCCGATCACCGTGGGCGCGATGTGCGCGATCCTGCTGAACATCTTCCTGCCGGAAGAGTTCATCGAGCTGGAAGAAGACGAGTTCGACCCGGAAGCGGCGACCCTCAAGGTCATGCAGGACCCGGATGTGAGCGCCAAGGCCAACGCCTGAGCGACCGTGTCCCTCCTGTAGGAGCAGCCGGTCGACGCTCGATTGCTCGCGATGGCGTCGGTAGCGACACCATCAGACGCCCGGCCTCAAGCACATTGCCAGGCCTGCCGGCCTTATCGCCGGCAAGCCTGGCGCCTACAGAAGAGGGAGCCCCAAACATCCCACGTTTGTGGCGGCGGCCTGGTCGCGTTAGATTCGCTACTGCCTCCTTTCTTGCAGAGAGCTTCCAATGCGCAGATTCCTCGGCCTCACCCTTTCCTTGCTGTTGCTCAGCCTGAGCGCCTGCGCCCTGTTTCCCCAGCGCGATCAGTTGCACATCAATGTGGTCGGTATCGAACCCCTGCCCAGCCAGGACCTGGAAGTGCGCTTCGCGGTCAAGCTGCGCCTGCAAAACCCCAACGAAACCGCGATCAACTACAACGGCGTGGCCCTGGACCTGGAGGTCAACGGCCGGCCGCTGGCCTCCGGGGTCAGCAACCAGAGCGGCAGCATCGGGCGTTTCTCCGAAGGCGTGCTGGTGGTGCCGGTCAGCGTCTCGGCCTTCGCCGTGCTGCGCCAGACCCTGGGCCTGAGCCAGACGCAAAGCCTCGACGACCTGCCCTACGTGCTGCGCGGCAAGCTCGCCGGCGGCCCGTTCGGCACGATGCGTTTCGTCGAAAAAGGCCAGCTGAGCCTGCCCAAGACCGCCAACTTCACCTGGTAATCGCACGCGTAGCGCTCGCAAATAGCTTATCCAGGCAAATCGCGGACTCAGGCTTTGCGGTTGCTGTGTCGGAATGCCGCCCAAACCGAGCGCAGCCTCGCAGGCTCGGCAGCGGCTACACAGACACCGCAGCCCTGTAGCCGCTGGCGCAGCCTGCGATCGGCGGCGCAGCCGTCGCCAAGCCTGCCAACGCGTTTATCCAGACAGACCGCGGACTCAGGCTTTGCGGTCGCTACGTCGCAATGCCGCCCAAACCGAGCGCAGCCTCGCAAGCTCGGCAGCGGCTACACAGACACCGCGCCCCTGTAGCCGCTGGCGCAGCCTGCGATCGGGTGCGCAGCACCCGCAACCGGCCGCCCTTGTCCCGCCACCCCTAGAACACCGACCAACCGATGCGCTGGCTCAGCAATTCCAACGCTGCCATGCCCACCAGGGAATTGCCCGCCGCGTTCAATTCCGGCGACCACACGCACACCGTGAATTGCCCCGGCACCACCGCGACGATGCCGCCGCCCACGCCGCTCTTGCCCGGCAGGCCGACGCGGTAGGCGAAATTGCCGGCTTCGTCGTACAGGCCGCTGGTGGCCATGATCGAGTTGACCTGCTGGGTCTGGCGCGCCGTGAGGATCTGCTCGCCGCTGTGCTTGCAGAAGCCGTCGTTGGCCAGGAAGCAGAAGGCCCGCGCCAGATCGACGCAACTCATGCGCAGCGCGCAGTGGCTGAAGTAGCTGCGCAGCACCGCCTCGACGTCGTTGTGGAAGTTGCCGAAGGACTGCATCAGGTAGGCCATCGCCGCATTGCGCGCGCGGTGCTGGTACTCCGAATCGGCGACGCGGCCGTCCACCAGCACCTGCATGTTGCCGGACAGGCGCCGCACGAAATCGCGCATGGACAGCGCCGGCGCGGCGAAACGCGACTGGTTGATATCGCAGATCACCAGCGCCCCGGCGTTGATGAACGGGTTGCGCGGACGGCCACGCTCGAACTCCAGCTGCACCAGGGAATTGAAAGGCTGTCCGGAAGGCTCATGCCCCAGGCGCTGCCAGATCGCCTCGCCGGAATGGCCGATGGCCTGCACCAGGCTGAACACCTTGGAAATGCTCTGCACCGAGAACGGCGTATCGGCATCGCCGGCGCTGAACACCTGGCCATCGTTGCCATACACGGCAATCCCCAGCTGGTTGGCCGGCACGTCGGCCAGCGCCGGAATGTAGCTGGCCACTTTGCCCTGGCCAATCAAGGGACGGACCTCGTCGAGGATCTCGTTCAACAACGCTTGCATGTTCAGACTCGCACTTCGTGCCTCGCACCGCCGCGAAGCTACCGCTGCTAGACGCACGCCGCCGGGTCGAGAACACAGTTGTCGTGGCCATCCCTGGCACACCCCCTCCCAACACCCACCCTGCGGGAGAAAAACCGCCGATGAAAATCGCCCGCGGACCGCGCATTTTTGATCGGGCAGAGCCGCAGCTGATAGGCTTTCCACTACATTCGACAGGGAGCGCTCATGGATCTCAACGCCGCCAGGATGTTTGTCAGCGTGGTCCAATGCGGCAGCATTTCGTCCGCCGCCAACCTGCTGCAACTACCGCTGGCCACCATCCGCCGGGGCATTCGTGAACTGGAACGCAGCCTCAACGTGCAACTGCTGGAACGCTCCACCCGCGGCACTCGGCTGACCGCCGCCGGCAGCCAGCTCTATGAACACGCCAGCCGCGGTATCGAAGCCCTGGCCGAGGGCGAACAGGCTGTCAGAAATGATCGAATGCACTTGCAGGGCCGCCTGAGTGTGTCGGTGCCGGCGGCATTCGAGAGCTGGTGGAAGCTGCTGGCCGAGTTCCAGCGGCGCCATCCCGAGGTCCAGGTCGCGGTCTATACCAGTGAGCGGGAAAGCGACCTGGCGCAAGACGGCATCGACGTCGCCTTGCGCGCCGGGCCGCTGTTCGACGAGGAGCGCCCGGCGCGCCTGCTCGGCAGCTACCGGCATATGCTGGTCGCCAGCCCGCTGCTGCTGGAGCGCCTCGGCACCCCGCAAACCCCCGCCGACCTTCGCGGATTCCCCTGTGCCGTCTGGTCGCGCCAGGCCGATGCTCGGGAACAATGGCAACTGGGCGACCAGTCCTACAGCCCCGACCCGCTGTTCGCCGCCAACGATTACCTGCACCTGCGCCAGCTGGCGCTGACCGCCAAGGTGGTTACCGAGCTGCCGGCCTTTCTCGCCGCCGAAGCCGTGCGCGACGGTCGCCTGCAAGCCCTGCTGCCGCGCCTGCCGATGCCGGAACAACAGCTGCACCTGCTGTATCCGAACCAGCGCCCGCCCTCGAACATCGTCCGCGCCTACCTGGATTTCGCCCAGGCCTGGCTGGTGGAAAACCCCTTGCCCGACCCGCACTGAGCAGGCGCTGATGCAGATCAGCTCAGGACTGCCGCTTCGCCAGTAAAATGCGCCCTCACCTGGCTGCGCCCTGACCCGCCCGCAGCCCGCGACCCATCCTATGCGCCGACACTGGCGCCATCTTTCTGGAGGTGTCCCCCTTGAGAACCTGGTACTCGGTGGTCGGCGTCCTGCTGATCACCACCCTCACCGTGCTGCTGGAAATCCCCAGCGATACCTGGCTGACCTCCGCTACCCTGAGCCTGGTCCTCGGCGCCACGGCGCTGGCCTATATGGCCCTGTCCTGCCTGCTGGCCAGCCGCTGGCGCTGGGTCGAGCGGCTGTTCGGCGGCCTCGACCGGGTCTATGAAAGCCACAAGTGGCTGGGCATCTGGGCGCTGGTTTTCGCCAGCTATCACCTGGTGTTCAAGGCCAACCTGGATCTCTGGCAAAGCGTGCCGATCATCGAGCTGTCCAAGTACTGGACGCGCATGGTGCGCCAACTGAGCTACGTCGCCCTCGGCCTGATCGTGCTGCTGGCGCTGAACCGCAACATTCCCTACGGCCAGTGGCGCTGGTGGCACAAGCTGTCCGGGCCGCTGTTCGTGATCGTCATCCTGCACTGGCTGAGCTTCAAGTCGCCGATTGCCCTGGATAACCCCTCGGGTATCTGGCTCACCGCGCTCTGCGGCCTGGGCCTGCTTGGCGCCCTGTACAAGTTGCTGCTCTATCCGTTGCTGGCCAAGGCCGGCGAATACCGGGTCAGCGCGGTGACCCTGGAGAAAAACTCCCTGCACCTGGAACTGACTCCGCTGCACCGCGGTTTCGCCTTCAAGGCCGGGCAGTTCGCCTTTCTCGCCATGCGTGAAAAAGGCCTGCGCGAACCGCACCCCTTCACCATCGCCAGCGCCCACGCCAGCGACGGGCGCATCGAGTTCGTGATCCGCGCCCTGGGCGACTACACCCAGAAGCTGCGCCAGCAGGTCAAGGTCGGCATGCTCGCCGACCTCTACGCGCCCTATGGCCGCTTCAAGCGCCGGCTCGATGCCGGCCGGGAAATCTGGATCGGCGGTGGCGTGGGCATCTCACCCTTTATCTCGTGGCTGCAGGATGCAGCCGCCGGGCGCTTCGACCAGGCGACCCTGGTGTACTGCTGCAACCCGTCACGGGCCTTCCCCAGCCTCGAAACCCTGCAGGGCCTGGCCGAGCAGCGCGGGGTGGCTTTCATCGGCCACACCGACGGCGCCGACCGCCTGGGCGAAACCCTGCAACGGCTGGCCAGCGAAACCGATCCGCAACAGATCCAGATCAGTTTCTGCGGGCCCAAGGGTTTGCTCGCGCGGGTCAAGGCATTGATGCGCGAATACGCGATTCCCGAGCGCAACCTGCACTACGAGTTCTTCGAGTTTCGTTGAACGCCCTCAAGTCCGGCGCGGCTCATGCAGCATCAGCCGCACCACCAGCGCCGCGACCAGGGTGATGGCGATCAGCGCATACAGCAGCCAGGTAAAGGCCTTGGCATAGAGCCCGAGCAGCAGCTCCCGGCCCAGCTCGGGCAACAAGGCCGCGCTGGCCTGCAGGTTGCCGCTGGCCAGTTGCTGCGCGGCCAGCGACAGCTGCGGATGTTCCGGCAGCGCCGCGGCCATGGACAGTTGCAGCAAGCCGGCCAGCAGGGCCACCACCAGGGCCAGGGCAATGCCCTCGCCCGCCACCCGGGTGGTGCTGAAGATGCCGGTGGCCATCCCCGCCCGTTCCTTGGGCACCACACTGACCGACAGTCCGTCCATCAAGCCCCAGGGCAAACCGGCACCGAAGCCGATCAACAGCATGGGCAAGACATTGGCCGCCGGTGCCTGCCCCGGGGCGATCCGGCTGAGCAGATAGAGCCCGAGCGCGGCAATCACCAGGCCGACGCTGGACAGAGTCCCGGCACCGAACCAGCGGGTCAGCCACGCGGCCAGCAACGGCACCACCACCATCGGCGCGGACAGGGCGATCATCATCAAGCCGGCATCGATCTCGCTGTAGCCTTCCACGCCGATAAAGCGGATCGGCAGCAGGATCAGCAACACCACGAAGCAATAGCAGGTGGCGATCGGCAGCAGCTGCACGCCGACAAAGCGCGGGTAACGAAACAGCGACAGGTCGAGCATCGGCCGCTTGACCCGCAGCTCCATCACGATAAACAGCAGCAACGCCAACAGCGCCACCAGCAGCAGACCCCAGACCAGCGGGCTGCCCCAGCCGCTTTGCGGCGCCTGCAAAATGCCCCAGGTCAGCGCCACCAGCGCCGCGGTGAAACTCAAGGTGCCGGGCCAGTCGACCCCCGCCGCGTCCGGGTCGCGGGACTCAGGCATGCGCGGCACGCCGAACAGCAGCGACAGGCCGCCGATCAAGGTCCCGGAGACGAAGATCGAGCGCCAGCCGTAGGCTTCGATCAGCACCCCGGCGAGGATCGGCCCGAATGCCAGGCCGACGCCGAAGGTAGTGCCCAGCAGGCTGAAGGCGCGAGTCCGCGCCGGGCCCTCGAACGCCTGGGCCAATGCAGCCGAGCCGCCCGCCAGCGCCGCCGCACCGGCCAGCCCCTGCACCGCCCGCAACAGGTCGAGCCACAGCACCGAAGGCGCAAAAGCCAGGGCCAGCGAGGTCAGGGCGAACAGGCCGACACCGAGGCTGAACACGCGCTTGCGCCCGTACTCGTCGGCCAGGGTGCCGGCAGCCATCAGCGCGCTGCCGAAACTCAGCATGAAGGCATTGGTGATCCAGCTCAGGGCCAGGGGGCCGCCGCCCAGCTCGCGGCCGATGGCCGGGGTCGCCACGGCCACGCCGACGAAGGTCAGCGGCAGGATCAGCGCCGCCAGGCACACCGCGGCCAGCACGGCGTAGGAAGAACCGCCGGCGACAGTGTGATCTAAGGCAGCAGGCACATCGGTTGGCGAATTCATCGGTACCTCAGGGGGAACGTTAGGGTGCGATCAATGGTAGATTCGCCGCAATCGCCCACAAACAGGGCTAAAGTCCGTTCTTTACGGATATTAACGCTCTAATCGAGATCCCCATGGACAACCTCAGTGGCATGCTGGCCTTTGTGCGCACGGTGCAGGCCGGTAGTTTTGTCGGCGCGGCGGAGCGCCTGGGCATCTCCGCTTCGGCGGTGGGCAAAAGCCTGGCGCGCCTGGAAGAACGGCTCGGCGTGCGCCTGCTCAATCGCAGCACCCGGCGCATCAGCCTGACCGACGAAGGCACGCTGTTCTTCGAGCGCTGCCAGCGCATCGTCGGCGAGGTGGAAGACGCCGAAGCCGAGCTGGCGCGTATCAGCGACAAGCCCCGCGGCAAGCTGCGGGTCAGCCTGCCCGCCATCGGCTATCGCATGCTGCTGCCAATCCTGCCGGAGTTCGCCGAACGCTACCCGGAGATCGAACTGGACCTGGACTTCAACGACCGGCTGATCGACGTGATCGCCGAAGGCGTCGACGCGGTGATCCGCAGCGGCGAGCTGGCGGACTCCCAGCTCAAATCGCGCACCCTGGGGCCGTTCCGTTTCGTGCTGGTCAGTGCCCCCCACTACTTCGCCCGCCATGGCCTGCCCGAGTGCCCCCGGGACCTGGAGCGACATGCCTGCCTGCGCTACAAGTTTCCCGGCACTGTGCAATTGCAGGAATGGAAACTGCGCCTGCCCGCCGACGCCCCACCGCTGCTGCTGCGCAGCGCCCTGACCAGCAACAACCTGGAATCACTGATCCACGCCGCCACCCAGGGCCTGGGCATCGCCTTCGTTCCGGACTTCGTGGTGCGTGACGCCCTGGCCGACGGCTCGCTGGTGTCGGTGCTGGACGACTATCAGATCGACAGCGGCAAGTTCTCGGTACTCTGGCCCGGCAGTCGACATCTGCTGCCGAAACTGCGAGTGTTCGTCGACTTTCTCAGCGAACGCCTGGTGCTGGGCGGACGCTGAAACGCCCTTATAAGGCCAATCACAAGGAATGTGCCGCAAGCATGCAACCGATACCCACCCTGTACACCGAACGCCTGATCCTGCGTCCGCTGGAACTGGCCGATGCCGAGGCCGTCCAGCAGCAGTTTGCGCACTGGCAAGTGGTGCAATATCTCAACGCGCGGGTGCCCTGGCCCTATCCTGCCGATGGTGCCCTGACGTATCTGCGCGATCTGGCGCTGCCGGCCATCGAGCGCGGTGAGGAATGGCACTGGTCGATCCGCCTGAAAAGCGCACCGGAACAATTGATCGGCAATGTCAGCCTGATGGACCAGACCGACAACAACCGCGGCTTCTGGCTGGCTCCGGCGTGGCAGGGCCAGGGCTATATGAGCGAGGCCAGCGCGGCGGTCACCGAGTACTGGTTCGAGGTGCTGGGGCGTGAGGTCATGCGGGTGCCCAAGGCCGCGCCGAACCTGGCCTCGCGGCGGATTTCCGAACGCGCCGGCATGCGCCTGATCCGCAGCGACGAAGACGACTTCGTCTGCGGGCGATTGCCCCGTGATATCTGGGAAATCACCCGCGAAGAGTGGCGTCGTCTCAAATGAAACGCACCCCGGCCTTGGCCCGCTCGTCCACCGTCAGCTCGAACACATCCGGACGGGCATAGTGGCCGACCACGTCGTAGTCGTAGCGGGCCCGCACCAGCTCGTCAGTATCGATCTGCGCCGTCAGCAGGCCGGCGCGTCCCACCAGCGGCCCCGCCAGGACCTCGCCCATCGGCCCGACAATCACGCTGCCGCCGGCAATCAGCGGGCGCTCGGCCGGCCAGTTGGCGATCTCCAGCCCCAGTGCCTGGGGTGACGCCTGCACCTGGCAGGCGCTGACCACGAAGCAGCGGCCTTCATGGGCGATGTGGCGCATGCTGACCTGCCACATCTCGCGCTCGTCCACGGTCGGCGCGCACCAGACCTGCACGCCCTTGGCGTACATCGCGGTGCGCAGCAGCGGCATCATGTTTTCCCAGCAGATCACCGCGCCGACCCGGCCGACCTGGGTGTCGAATACCGGCAGGGTCGAACCGTCGCCCTTGCCCCAGATCAGTCGCTCGGTGCCAGTGGGCATCAGCTTGCGGTGCTTGCCCACCAGGCCGTGCTGCGGATCGAAATACAGCGCTGTGCAATACAGGGTGCTGCCAGCGCGCTCGATCACCCCCAGCACCAGGTTGGCCCCGGTGCGCGCCGCCAGGCCGGCCAGGGCCTCGGTCTCCGCGCCCGGCACATCGATCGCATTGGCGAAATAACGGGCAAAGGCTTCACGGCCTTCCGGCAGGCGATAGCCGAGCTGGGTGCCGAAGCCCTCGCCCTTGGGGTAGCCGCCGAGCAAAGCTTCGGGCATCACCACCAGCTGCGCGCCGGCCTCGATGATGGCGGCCTCAAAGGACAGGATCTGCTCCAGGGTATCGGCCTTGCCCCCTGGCAGGGAGCCGATCTGCAACGCGGCGACAACGGACTTGGACATCGGGGAAACTCCTGTGGCGATGAAGTGTTGCCCATTGTCCGGCCCTCGCCGATCATGCAGAAAGCCCCTCCTGATACTGAATGATATGAACCAGATGAATATCGCCCAGGTCGATCTCAACCTGCTCAAGGCCTTCGAAGCCCTGCATGACGAATCCAGCGCCAGCCGCGCCGCCTTGCGCCTGGGCGTCACCCAGTCGGCCATGAGCGCGGCGCTGCGGCGCCTGCGCGAGCTGTACGGCGATCAGTTGTTCGTGCGCACCGGGCGCGGCCTGGCGCCGACCCTGCGGGCCAACCAGCTCAAGCCGGTGGTCAGCGAGGCCCTGAACAAATGCCGGCAGAGCCTGGCCATGGTCGATCCCCATGCCAGCCATTATCAGGGTCGCTCGGTGGCGATCGGGCTGTCGGACGATTTCGAGATTGCCTACGGCCGGCGCCTGATCGAGGAAGTCGCCCGGCGGGCGCCGAAGCTGCGGCTGATCTTTCGCCAGAGCCACAGCCAGATCGTCGGTGAAGCGCTGTTGCAGCGCAGCATCGACCTGGCCATCAGCGCCGGCGGTTTCGCCGAACGCATGCTCAGCCGTCAGGTATTGGGGGAAGGCAGTTATCTGTGCCTGGCGGACCCGGCGAGCATGGGCCCGGGACAGCAGGCCATCGACCTCGACGAATTCGTCGCCCGCGAGCATGTGCTGGTGTCGTCGCAAGGCTTTATCGGGATTACCGACGAGGGCCTGGCGGCCCTGGGGCTGAGTCGCCAGGTCTGCGCCTCGACCACGCATTTCGCCGCGCTGCCCCATCTGCTCAAGGGCAGCCAGGCGGTGGCGACCATTCCGGCCCACGCCGCGCGGAGCATCGCCGAACTGACCGGGCTGGCGCTGCTGCCCTGCCCGCTGGACCTGCCGCGCTACCCCATCGAGCTGGGCTGGCGCACCAGCGCGCAGATCGATCCGGTGGTGCTGAAAGTGCGCGAGGCGATAGTCGCCAGCTTCGAGCTTACTTGTTCGCCGCCATCAGGCGATTGACTTCACTGCGCACCATGTTGGCGTATTCCGGCGGCGACATGCCGTCGAGCTCGGCACGCACCCATTCGGCCCATTTGCCCTTGCGCTTGCCGCGCTCGCCGAACAACCGTGCGGCTTCGCCCTTGGCCTTGCCCAGGTTGCTCTGCCACAGCTCGAACAGACGGGACTTTTCATCTTCGATCTCTGCACGCTCGGCGAGAGTCTTGTTGGCCAGATTGAAGCTCATGGGAATTTCCTGCTGCGTAAAATAGCCGACATCTTACACTGTGACGGCTGGGGTTTTCCCGCCGGCATGGAGCCGGTGGAGAAAATATCTGCAACTTTTCGCCGGCCCCGCGACTCCATTGTTCATCGCATCACTGACCCGCAAGGAGTAACTCAATGGCTCGTAAAACTGCTGCGCAAGCGGCTGACGAACAAATCAAGGACCAGGAATTCAGCGAGCTTCAAGCGTTGATCGAGGAATCGGAAAAGCTCCTGAAAAGCAGCGCATCGCTGGTGGGTGAGGAAGGCGAGAACCTGCGTCAACAGGTCGGGTTGAAGCTCAAGCAGGCACTGGACTCGGTGTCCAGCGTGCGTGAGCGCAGCAAGCCGGTGGTGGACGCTACCGAGCAGTACATCGGCGGCCATCCGTGGCAGACCGTGGCCATCTCCGCCGGCGTCGGCCTGGTGGTGGGCCTGTTGCTGGGGCGTCGTTCGTAACCGGTTTTCTGTAACGACCAGCGCCACCCGCGACCGCTAAAAAAAGGACCAGGCTTGCAGCATGCTTGCCTGGTCCTTGCGTGTTGAACGCGCGTTTTAAAGCCCCGCCAGCTCCCGCAACTGCTTGAGCTCTCCGGCGTCCAGGGCAATCCCCTGTTGCCGGGACTTTTCCCGCTGGCGATGCCGGCGATCCCCCGGCAGGCGCTTGAGCCCCACGCCATGCATCTGGCGAATCAGCTCCTGGCTGCGCTCGGCGAAATTCTGCCCGGCGCCCTTGCTCGGATCGATGACGATCAGCAACTGGCCGGTCCAGGGCGTCTTCGCGCCCGGGTGGTTGGACCAGTCGAACTCGAACGAGAAATTTCCACCGGTCAGCGCCGCCGCCAGCAGTTCGACCATCATCGACAGCGCCGAACCCTTGTGCCCGCCGAACGGCAGCAGCGCGCCGCCTTCGAGAATGGCTTTCGGATCGTCGGTGGGCTGGCCGAGGCCGTCCACGCCCATGCCCGGTGGCAGGCGTTCGCCCTTGCGCGCGGCGATCTGCACGTCGCCATGGGCAATGGCGCTGGTGGCCAGGTCGAAGACAATGGGGTCGCCCCCGGCCTGGGGCGCGGCAAAGGCAATCGGGTTGGTGCCGAACAACGGCCGATCGGCGCCGTGGGGCACCACACAGGTCATGCTGTTGACCACGCTCAGGGCGACCAGCCCTTCCTCGGCGAACGGCTCGACGTCCGGCCACAGCGCGGCGAAGTGATGGGAATTGCGGATGGCCAGAATGGCGATCCCGGCGTTGCGCGCTTTCTCCACCAGCAACGCCCGCGCCGCCGCCAGCGCCGGTTGGGCGAAACCGTTGCCGGCATCGACCCGGACAAAGGCCGGGGCCACGTCTTCGACCACCGGCACAGCCTTGCCATTGACCCAGCCGCTGTCGAGAGTCGACACATAACCGGGAATACGGAACACGCCATGGCTGTGGGCGCCGTCGCGCTCGGCAGCGGCACAGTTCTGCGCGAGGCTGCGCGCCACTTCGGCGCTGGTGCCATGGCGCAGGAAGATCGTTTCCAGCAATTTCACCAGTGCTTCGAGCGACAGGTGTTCCTGCGGTGTTGCAACAACCGGGGGCGATACAGACATCTGGAGCTCCGGATTAATTATTGGAATGGGCTACAGCGCATGAGAAGGCACCCAGGTGGGTGCGCCCGACGATTAAACAACGCTTTGCGCGCGCCCTGTCAACCTCGGCCATGGCCTTGCACAGGCGATGCCAGGAAGAGACAGAGCCGCCACCGACACGCCGTCAGCCGAGGATCGCGCGCCGGAGCTCGGCAAGGTGGCAGTGGCGATGACAGCGGCCAGGGTATTCTTGATCATTTTTTCACTCCCGCTGTGGATACTGCTGACAAAAGTCCTGTGCTTCAGAGGCTTTGCTCCAAAAATAACCCGCACTTTGATATGCATTAGCCATGACGGCGGTTCTACAAGCCTGGCTGCGAAGGGTAGAATGCGCGAAACCAGGAAGAGCCAATGAGCGAACAGCACCTCACAGAAGCCGAATACGACGCCATCACCGATGCCGCCGCGCAGTGGTGCATGCGTCTGCATGCCGCGGACTGTACGGCCGCCGAACGCCAGGCCTTCGAGCAATGGCGCGATGCCCACCCGCTGCATGCCTTCGAATACGAAGCGATGCAGGAAATCTGGGAAGTCGCCGACCATCTGCCACGCCCTCAAGCCACCACCGTCCTGCCCTTGCCGGCGCCGCGCAAACCCTGGCGCGCCTACGGCATGGCCGCGGCGATCAGCGCCCTGGCCTTGCCCCTGGCCGCCTACAGCGGCTGGAACCTGGGCTGGCTGCCCTCCTCCTACGAACATTTCCAGGCCGACGGCAGCATGCGCCAGGTAACCCTGGCCGACGGCAGCCAGGTCGAACTCAACCTGGGCACCGAGCTGACCTACAGCAACTACAAGGACCAGCGCCGGGTCACCCTGAAAAAAGGCGAAGCCTTCTTCAAGGTCAGCCACGACAGCGCCCATCCGTTCGTGGTCAAGGCGGCCAGCGGCCAGGTGCGGGTCACCGGTACCGAGTTCAATGTCTGGATGTACGAGGATCAGGTGCGGGTCACCCTGCTCGAAGGTTCGGTGCTGGTGAACAGCGACAACAGCCACCCCGACGCAGGCTTGCCTCTCGATCCGGGCATGCAGGCACGTTATCGCCAGGGCGATTACCAGCCACTGATCAGCCAGACCGCTGCCAACGACAGTTCACTGGCCTGGCGCCAGGGCAAGTTGGTGCTGGACAACCTGGCGCTCGGCGAGGCGCTGCCGCTGATCAACCGCTACCTCAGCAAGCCGGTGATGCTGGCCGACAGCGCCACGGGCAACATTCGGGTCGGCGGCATCTACGACGTCACCGCGGTCAAGAGCCTGGTGACCACGCTGCCCAAGGTGTTGCCGGTGTACCTGACCCGCAACCAGGACGGCAATCCGGTCATCAACTCGCTGCCAGGCACCGCGCCAAAAAGCTGAAGGCCGCTACCCTCGCGGGTGCGGCCTGCGCTTGACGGCAGATTGAACACGCTTACTGGGTCGCGACCTTGCGCAACCGATCGTCCACCTCGTGAATCACTTGCAACCGATACTGCGGGTCCGCCTGGATCTGCTGCTCGGTGAACGGCAACACACTCCACTGCTTCTTCGAGAACGCCTCGGTCTGGTCCCGCGAGTGCGGCGACGCCGGGTCGCTGGACAGGGAAAACGCCAGCAGGCCCTGGGCATGCGGGCCCTGCTCGTCGAAGGTCACCACTTGCAGGTAACTGGTACCGCTGACCACCTCCCGCTTGCCGTCGGCCGCGGGGATGCTCTGGATCGCGTTGTACACGCCCAGGCTGGCCGGGCCGCCATGAATCGGCGTCTGCCGGCCGCCGCTGCTGACCACCTGGATATCGCCCCAACGGCTGTCGGCCTTCAGGCCCGACTCGGCCACCTGTTGCACCGAGGCCAGCATCGCCGCGCGCAGCGCCTTGGCCACCGGCGGCCGGTCGATCGCCAGGCCGCGCGGCGTGTGCTGCGGGTCCCGCGCGTCGAAGGCCACGCGCCAGCGGTCGTCGACCGCCTCCAGCTGTTCCATGACGTTCTGGAAATGCACCAGGCCCAACCCGCTTTGCAGGTTGGCGCTGCGGTCCCAGGCCTTGAGGCTGGCACACAACGGCGCCAGGGCCTGGGCATCGCTGCCCAGGTCGCCGGCACAGAACTGCAGCAGGTCCGGCATCACCTGCCCGGCCTGGTACACCTGGTCGTCCATCACCATGTGTTTGAGGTCGGCGGCGCTCAGCGGCTCGCCCTTGCCCGTGCCGATCAGGCGATTCAGGGCAAAACGCGCGCGCTGCCCCAGCGGCAGGTCCTGCTGGCTGATCAGCGGCGAGAAGCCTTGCAACGGCGCGGCCGGATTGACCATCCACGCCGAGTCGTTGGAGTTCTGCACGTAATCGCTGCGCAACAGTTGCGGCAACTGGCTGGCCGGGTAGATGCCCTTTTGCGCGGCCGCCGGGTCGATGTCCCAGGCACAGGCCGCGCGGGAACCGTCGAGAATGATCAGCTGGGTGCCGATTCGCGGGTCGCTGCAGTGGGCGAGTTTTTCCGCGCTGACGTTGGGCACCACTGATTGATTCATGTACAGCGTCTGGCCCTGGTCATCCACCGCCAGGGTATTGACCCAGGGAATGCCCTGCAGTTGATGCACCGACGCCTGCAACTCCTTGAGGCTGCGGGCCTGGTTCATCGCGTACCACTGTTGCAGCACCCGGTCGTTTTCCAGGTTGGCATCGCGCAGGCTGTAGGCGAAACGGTTGTCCCAGTCCAGCTTGCCGGGCCACTGCACCAGCGGGCCGAATTGCGAGCTGTAGACACTGTGGCTGACAGTCGTGAGCTGGCCGTCCTCGCCCTGCACCTTGACGCTGACCGTTTGTTTCTCCAGCGGCAGGGACTTGCCGTCGAGCAGGTAGCGGGTCGAGTCCTTGGGGTCCAGTTGCAGGCGGTACAGGGTGAAATGCTTGGAGGTGTCCACCGTGTGGGTCCAGGCCAGGTGCTGGCTGAAGCCGATATTGATCATCGGCAAGCCGGGCAGCGCCGCGCCCATGACGTCCAGCTTGCCGGGAATGGTCAGGTGCATCTGGTAGAAGCGCATGCCGCCCACCCATGGAAAATGCGGGTTGGCCAGCAACATGCCGCGACCATTGAGCGAGCGCTCGCGCCCCACGGCCACCGCGTTGCTGCCGCGGTCCAGGGCGAACCGCTGGCCGCGGGCATCCGCCTGGGCGAAGGCCTGGACCGATGGCTTCAGTTGCGCCGTGGCGGATGGCGGGGTCGCGCCCACCAGGGCTTCGGCGAACTGGCCGACGCCGCCCTCCACCAACAGCCGGCGAGTCAGCTTGACCAGGTCCAGGGCGGTCAACGGCCGTACCCAGTCACCCTGGCACTGCTCGGGCAGGCCCTGGGCCCGGCGCTCGGCCAGGGAGCGGTTATAGCCGGCGACATACCCTTCGATCAGTTGCCGCACCTGCGGCGTCTGCGCCTGCCAGAAGCCGAACACCGCCTGGGGCGTGTTCAGCCAGTTGAAGAACAAATCGCTGGTGAGGGTTTCCCGTTGCTCGACGGTCTGCCGCTGCGGGCCGAAATACTTCGAACGCTCGCCATTGACCGTCAGCACTTCGTTGGCCAGCAAGCACAAGTTGTCCTGGGCATAGGCATAGCCGATGCCGTAACCCAGCCCGCGCTCGTCGGCGGCGCGAATATGCGGGACGCCAAAACCGGTGCGGCGAATATCGGCGCTTGCCTCGCCGCCCTGGACCTCGCGTCCCTGAGCCGCAAGGCTCAACCCGAGAAACAAACCCGCAAGGCAAAACCTGGGCAACTGCCTGGAAATAATCACGCCGACTCCTGATCGAAAAAAACGCAGAACCCGAGCTGGCGCGAGATGCGGCACAAGGACACGGATTCCAGCCTGGAAAGGACGGCACCGCCCGGCATCAGCCAAAGCCCGCCTGCCCTTACAGACGAAACCGCCACGGAAAATTTAACGCCCTCGCGCCAGGCGCCGATCGCCCGGCCAACCTGGCGACGACAAAGCCCTCACAAATTTTCTACAACTGATTCCTCATGATTTGCGCGGCTCGTTCGTCTAGTTATGTGAGAGCACCCGTCATTTTCCTGATCAGGCTCTGAAAAGGAGTTTTTGCATGTACGACCCGCAACTGCCAACGGATGGCCGCACCGCATCACCCGCGTCCTCCCTGAACGCCGGCGCCGGTGTCTTCGGCAAGCAAGCCGAGCGCAACCGCAACGAACGCATCAGGCACCTGCTCAAGAGCTTCGGCCTGCGCACCAGCCTGATTCGCCTGAAAGTCATCGATGCCTTGCTGCAGGCAGCCGAAAGCCAGCGCGCCCTGGGGGTGCGAGGCATTCACAGTCATTTGCTGGAGCTGGATATCCCGCTGTCGTTCCTCAGCGTGCGCGAGGTGTTGAAGCGGCTGTGCAGCGAAGGCGTGATCACCCTCAATGCGGACAAGAGCTTCAGCCTGCATCAACAGGCTGAAGCCATACTCGACGGCCGCGACTGAGGCCGCCGGGGGGTGTCTCTCAAGGCTTGACCTTGCGCCGCATCACGCCATTGATCACGACCACGGTCACCGCCACGCCAATGGCGATGTACTGGAACATTTTCTCGGTGATCATTCCGGCGTTCTGCAGGTAAGAAAGGCCAAGCATGATTCCCAGTACCACCAGGGAAATCACAATCGAATAGATCAAGCGTTGCTTCTGGGTCATTGCGGGTTCCTGAACCTGTAAGGTGCGGCCTGAAAATGCCGCGTGTAAATGTATCGACTCTGTATCGAAACAGATGCCAAACGCCTACCGAGAATCGGGGATGGACGCGGGCGAACGGGGTCTCATGTTACAGCCGCCGAAGAGTTTTCGCTGCATCGCGGCGGTTTTAACCCGAGAGCCCTTTGAGGACTGCGCAATGTTCCGTCGAATCACCCGGCTGATTCCCCTGCTGGCGATGCTGGCCCTGTCCGGCTGCATCATCTTCCCTCACGACGGCTGGCATCACCGCCATTACGATGGCGGCCCCGGCTACTACTACCACCGCTAAGTCATCCAGTCCGCCTGTATTTCCCCCCTTGTAACCCACCACGAAATTGCCCGACGCCCGCCTCGCCGCGGGCGTCTGTCTTTACTGTCGAGCTACACCAGCCGGGTGTTGTGAATCCCCGGTTGGGCGAACAGCTCCACCAGCCAGTCGACGAACACCCGGACCCGCGTCGACAGGTGCCGGTGAGGCGGGTACAGCGCGCTCAACGGCAGCCTGGGTGGCGGGATGTGCCGGAGCACTTCGCTCAGGCGACCTTCGGCCAGCTGCTGGGCGACGTGATAGTAAGGCGTCTGCACCAACCCATAGCCGGCCTCGCAGGCGGCCAGGTAGCCATCGGCGCTGTTGACCGACACCTGCTTGGGCAACTCAGGCAACAGCACCTGGCCCTGCACCTCGAACTCCAGGCCATAACGCTTGCCGCTGACGCTGGAGAAATACTCGATCATCTGATGCCCGGCCAGGTCGTCCAGGCTCTGCGGCACACCGCGCTGGCGCAGGTAGGCGGGGCTGGCGCACGTCACCTGCTCCAGCGCCAGCAACGGCCGGGCCACCAGCGAGTCGTCGAGGCACAGGCCGCCGCGCAATACGCAGTCCACCCCTTCGCGGATCAGGTCCACCGGCCGGTCGTTGAGGCCGATTTCCAGGTCGATCAACGGGTAGCGCTCGGAGAACGCCGGCAACGCCGGGATCACCACCAGCCGCCCGATCCCCGCCGGCATGTCGATGCGCAAGGTGCCACGCGGGTTGTGGCGCGCCACGGAAAACACCGCCTCGGTTTCCTCAAGGTCCGCCAGCAGCCGCACGCAGCGCTGGTAATAGGCGGCGCCGTCCAGGGTCGGCGTGACCTGGCGGGTGGTGCGCAACAGCAACTGCACGCCCAGATGCGCCTCCAGCTGTTTGATCAGCACCGTCACCGAGGCCCGGGGCATCTGCAGGCTGTCGGCGGCCTTGGCGAAACCGCCGAGGTCGACGATTCGGGTGAACACACGCATGGCATTAAAACGGTCCATTGGCTTGGCCTGTCACGGATTATTTAGAAATCACGAATAGTGATAGCGCTTTTAGCCGGTTTATCTTGTTTTTGTCGAGAAGAACAATGGCCGCCACCCCATCCACTGGAGCTTTTCCTATGCAAACCCGTCAATTGGGCAAGAACGGACCGCAAGTGTCAGCCATCGGCCTTGGCTGCATGGGCATGACCGATTTCTATACCACCGGCACCGATACCCGGGAAGCCACCGCCACCTTGCATCGCGCCCTGGAACTGGGGATCAACCTGCTGGACACCGCCGACATGTACGGTCCCCACAGCAACGAAATCCTGATCGGCCAGGCGATCCGCGGCAAACGCGACCAGGTATTCCTGGCCAGCAAGTTCGGCATCGTCCGCAACCCCGGCGACCCGGCGGCGCGCGGAGTGAACGGCCGCCCCGACTACATTCGCCAGGCGATCGACGGCACCTTGCAGCGCCTGGGCGTGGACACCCTGGACCTGTATTACCAGCATCGCATCGACCCGGACGTGGCCATTGAGGAAACCGTCGGCGCCATGGCCGAGCTGGTGCGGGCCGGCAAGGTCCGCTACCTGGGGCTCAGCGAAGCCTCGGCGGCAACGCTGGAGCGGGCCCACAAGGTGCATCCGATCAGCGCCCTGCAAAGCGAATATTCGTTGTGGAGCCGCGACCAGGAAGACAACGGCTGCCTGGCGGCCTGCCAACGCCTGGGCATCGCCTTTGTGCCCTACAGCCCGCTGGGGCGAGGTTTTCTCACTGGCGCCCTGAAGAGCCCGGAGGATTTCGCCGCCGACGACTACCGGCGTTTCAGCCCGCGCTTCCAGGGTGAGAACTTCACCAGGAACCTGCTGCTGGTGGAACAGGTCAAGCAACTCGCGGCGGCCAAGGGCATCACCGCCGGGCAACTGGCCCTGGCCTGGGTGCTGGCGCAGGGCGATTACCTGATCCCGATCCCGGGCACCAAGCAACGCAAGTACCTGGAGGAGAATGTCGCCGCGCTGCAGGTCCGCCTCGGCGCCGACGAACTGCGGACCCTGGAACGGATCTTCAGCCCCGACGCCACCGCCGGCGAGCGTTACCCGCAAGCGGTGATGGCCTTGCTCGACCGGTAAACAGCCCGCCACAAAAAAGGCCCTCGACCGGTTGATCGGTCGAGGGCCTTTGTTTGTCGCCTCACGCCTTGGCGGAGTGATTCTTGTCGGTCACCGTGGTGCCGTTGCCCTTGCCGTAGCTTTGCAGGTTCTGCAGCACGTAGATGGCTTTCTTGTACTCGGGGATCAGGTAGCTGGCGTACTTGTTGCCCTTGAGGTTGTTGGTCTGGATGTTGTCCAGCTGGATCGCGAAGTACTCCAGGGCATTGAACTTGGCATCCGGGTCGGCCTGCACGCCGAAGCGGTCGAACTTGTCGCCGGCGTTGAGCAGGGTCATCGCCGTCACGTCGCTGATCAGCCCCTTCTGCTTGAGGAAGGTGCTCATGTTGCCCAGCTGCTTGGCGCTGACATTCTCCGGATCGAAACCCTTGATCTGCTTGTGCAGCTTCATTTCGTCCATCTTGAACACGTTCAGCGCCAGCGGGTTCTGGCCGACCAGGGCGAGCATCTGCTTGACCTTGACGCTCTGGCTGACCGGCTTGCCGCGGGTGCCAGTGTCCTGCACCAGCAGACCGGCTTTGCTGGTCCAGCCGCCGACATATCCAATTGTCATAAAAGACTCCTGTGTACGGGCTTTTCCATGGCCTTATATCCACTTGCACAGCCAACTAGAGGGTTGCGCAAATTCAACTAATAAGCGTCTGAAAAGCCTGATTGAGGGAAAACGATGCCCGTGAGTATCGGCGCGCCAAAGCACCTCTCCAACAAATATTTCGGCTTTTTACAATTTTTGTACATTTCCGATACAAATGCCTGGAAGCCACGGTTTTTCTAGCTGAAACAATTGTTTAACAATCCAACCCGTGACAACTAAGCGACAACTTACAGCTATTAATGTACCGAATGGTTAGTTGCGATCAGATGATCTTCCAAGCATTTATGACGCTATCTTGCGGGGATCTTCCACGACATTGCCGCGCGACGCCCCAACTGTGCATGGTGCCCTCCCCTTACAACGAGAAAAGCCGTGCATCACCCTCTTGATGAGCCACCTCGAAGCCCGCTGAATGGTCGATTTACGCGCCTCCATGGCAGGCGCGCAGGCAACTATATTTGATGCTCCTACTGCAAGGAGGTGCATCATGGAACAACGTCAGCAGCACCTTTTGGACGAGCTCATCTTCCATGAGCTCTACATCGACGCGCCGATCGATACCGTCTACTACTACGTGACTCAGCCGGATCGCTGGCACGAGTGGCATCCCGCTTCCCTGCGCGCCGACACCGGCCTGGCTGGCTCGTTGCCGGCGGGGCATCGCTTCAGCAAAACCATCGATCTGCTCGGCCTGCAGATCCACATGAGCTGCCGGGTACTGGTCGCGGTATTTCCCAAGGAGTTCAAGATCGTCTTCAGCTCTGCGCCAGCAGACGGCTCGATCCACTATCAGTTGTGCAAATACGGGGACGGAACCCCTGTTCAAGCGCACCCTGCACTACTGCTCCGACCTCAACCTGCTCAGCCTGCGCCCGCGTATCGAGCACTTGTCCCAACTGGCCATGGCCAACCTCAAGCGCAACCTGGAAAAGATCGCCCACTGATCCGGCAACGGGTGGCGCGGCGCTGGCTGACAAATCTGTAATCTTCACCTCAGTTTTCTGACAGGCCGCGCCGCTTAAGGTCGCCTCATACCTGACCAGCAGGATCGAGGGAGCCTTGGGGCATGCATGTGAAACCCACACGACGCAGTTTTATCAAGGGCCTGGCCGCCGGTGGCGTACTGGCCGGCACCGGGCTATGGCAACAGCCGCTCTGGGCACGCAGCGAGGACGGTCAGCTGCCCGCCCTCAGCGGCCAGCAGTTCGACCTGTTCATCGGTGAATCCCAGGTCAACTACAGCGGCACGTCGCGCACCGCGATGACCATCAACGGCGGCCTGCCCGGCCCGCTGCTGCGCTGGCGCGAGGGCGACACCGTGACCATCCGGGTGCGCAACCGCCTCAAGGAGGACACCTCGATCCACTGGCACGGCCTGATCCTGCCGGCCAACATGGACGGCGTGCCGGGCCTGAGCTTCCACGGCATCGCCCCCGGCGGCCTCTACGAATACCGCTTCAAGGTCCGGCAGAACGGCACCTACTGGTACCACAGCCACTCGGGCTTGCAGGAACAGGCCGGAGTCTACGGGCCACTGGTGATCGAGGCCCGCGAGCCGGAACCCTTCCAGTACGACCGCGACTACGTGGTGATGCTCAGCGACTGGAGCGACGAGGCGCCCGAGCGCCTGATGCACATCCTGAAAAAGCAGCCCGGCTACTACAACTTCCACAAGCGCACGGTCGGTGACTTTATCGAGGACGTCAGCCGCGACGGCTGGGCGGCCACCCTCGCCGATCGCAAAATGTGGGCGCAGATGAAAATGACCCCCACCGACCTGGCGGACGTCAGCGGCTATACCTACACCTACCTGATCAACGGCCAGAGCCCCGGCGGCAACTGGACCGGGTTGTTCAAACCGGGCGAGAAGCTGCGCCTGCGCCTGATCAACGGCTCGGCCATGAGCTACTTCGACCTGCGCATTCCCGGCCTGAAGATGACCGTGGTCGCCGCCGACGGCCAGTATGTGCAGCCGGTCAGCGTCGATGAACTGCGCATCGCCGTGGCGGAAACCTACGACGTGCTGGTCGAGCCCGGTTCGCAGGAAGCCTACACCCTGTTCGCCCAGGCCATGGACCGCAGCGGCTACGCCCGCGGCACCCTGAGCCAGCGCCCGGGGCTGAGTGCGCCCGTGCCGCCGCTCGACCCGCGGCCGCTGATCAGCATGGCCGACATGGGCATGGACCATGGCAGCATGGCTGGCATGGGTGCCATGCCCGGCATGGATCATGGCCAGATGCAGGGCATGGACCACAGCCAGATGCAGGGGATGGATTCCAGCAACATGACCGGCATGGACCACAGCGGCATGGCCGGCATGTCGGGCATGGACCACGGCGCCATGGGTGGCGCCATGCAAAGCCACCCGGCCTCGGAAGACGGCAACCCGCTGGTGGACATGCAGACCATGAGCCCGACGCCGAAACTCGCCGACCCGGGCATCGGCCTGCGCAATAACGGGCGTCGGGTACTGACCTACGCCGACCTGCGCAGCACCTTCGAAGACCCCGACGGGCGCGAACCGAGCCGCACCCTCGAGCTGCACCTGACCGGGCACATGGAGAAATTCGCCTGGTCGTTCGACGGCATCAAGTTCAGCGACGCTGAGCCCCTGCGCCTGACCTATGGCGAGCGGGTACGCATCACCCTGGTCAACGACACCATGATGACCCACCCCATCCACCTGCACGGCATGTGGAGCGACCTGGAAGACGAACAGGGGCGCTTCCTGGTGCGCAAGCACACGATCGACATGCCACCGGGCAGCAAGCGCAGCTACCGAGTGACCGCCGATGCCCTGGGACGCTGGGCCTATCACTGCCACCTGCTGTTCCACATGGAGATGGGCATGTTTCGCGAAGTACGCGTGGACGAAGCCGGGAGCGCCGCATGATGCCGAAAAATGCCTTGAGCCTGTTCGCCACCCTGCTCGGCCTCGGCACCGCCACCCTGCAGGCCGCCGAAAGCATGGATCACTCCAGCATGGACCATTCGTCCATGCCGGCCTCCTCCATGCAAGGCAACCCGATGCCGGGCATGGACCACAGCCAGATGACCGGCATGGACGGCGAACCGCTGCAGACCATGGAACCCGCGGCGCCCAGCCAAAGCCGCACGCCGATCCCGGTACTCACCGATGCCGACCGCCGCGCCGCCTTCCCGCCGGTGGCCGGCCACGGCGTGCACGACAAGGCCATCAACTCGCTGTGGCTGGTCGATCGCCTGGAATACCAGGACGCCGATGACGGCAGTGCCCTGGCCTGGGAAATGAACGGCTGGATCGGCGGTGACATCGACCGGCTGTGGCTGCGCAGCGAGGGCGAGCGCACTAACGGCCGGACCGAAAACGCCCAGGTCGAAGCGCTCTGGGGCCATGCCATCGGCCCCTGGTGGGATGTGGTCAGTGGCGTGCGCCAGGACTTCAAGCCCGGCGCGCCGCAGACCTGGGCCGCCCTCGGGCTGCAAGGCATGGCCCTGTACAACTTCGAAAGCCAGGCCACCGCCTACCTCGGCGAAGGCGGCCAGAGCGCCCTGGAATTCCAGGCCGAATACGACATCCTGCTGACCAACCGCCTGATCCTGCAACCCAACGCGGAGGTCAGCCTGTACGGCAAGAACGACCCGCAACGGGGCATCGGCTCGGGGCTCTCCTCGCTGGAGGCCGGCCTGCGCCTGCGCTATGAGCTGCACCGCCAGTTCGCGCCCTACGTCGGCGTGACCTGGAGCCGCAGCTACGGCAAGACCGCGGACTACGCCCGAGAAGAAGGCGAAGACAACAGCGAAGCCCGCCTGGTGCTCGGTGTGCGCCTGTGGTTCTGACTTCCCTTCAATAGATAACTAAAAACATCACGCGGCCAATGCCGCCTGGAGCCTTGCATGTCCTACCTCAAGCATCTCGCCATCGCCGTCACTTTCGGTGCCGGCCTGACCCTCGCCGGCGTCGCCCAGGCGCACCCCAAGCTGCTGGCCTCGACCCCAGCCGAAGGCGCCAAGGGCGCGGCACCGGCGAAGATCGAACTGCAATTCTCGGAACCCCTCACCACCAAGTTTTCCGGGGCTCGGCTGCTGATGACCGGCATGCCCGGGATGAGCCACGCACCGATGCCGGTCAAGGCCAGCGTGGCCGGCGGCAGCGATCCGAAAAGCATGATCATCAGCCCCACCACCCCGCTATCGAAGGGCAGCTACAAAGTCGAGTGGCGGGCGGTGTCCGCCGACACCCATCCGATCACCGGCAACCTGACCTTCGAAGTCAACTGAGCCATGGGCGAACTCATCAACGTCGCCCTGCGTTTTGCCCTGTACCTCGACCTGACGCTGCTGTTCGGCCTGGCGCTGTTCAGCCTTTACGGGCTGCGTGGCGCGCAGAGCCAATGGCGTTTTCGCCGGTCCCTGGCGACCGCCCTGGTGCTGGGCGCGCTGCTGTCGGGCGCCGCGCTGCTGCAGCTGGCGCTGTCGATGAGTGGCGCGACAAGCCTGGCCGAACTGGACCCGGCGCTGCTGTCTGCGCTCATGCTGGAAACCGCTGTCGGCCAAAGCTGGCTGCTGCGCCTGGCGGCGTTGCTGCTGGCGGGCGTGCTGCTTCTGTTCAGCGGTGGCTGGCCGAGGTTCACCCTCTACAGCCTGATTCTGTGCACGGCGGCAGCCCTGGCCAGCCTGGCCTGGGGCGGCCACGGGGCGATGAGCGAAGGTGGCCGGCATTACCTGCACCTGGGCAGCGACATCCTGCATTTGCTGGGTGCCGGCGCCTGGTTGGGAGCACTGGCGGCTTTCGCCCTGCTGCTGCGTCGTGACGCCTGCGAAGACGAACCGCATGCAGGCCACCTGCTCGATGCCCTGAAGGGGTTTGCCAGCCTGGGCACGCTGATCGTGATCGTCCTGACCATCAGCGGCGTGCTCAACTACCTGCTGATCGTCGGCCCGGACCCGGCAACGTTGAGCGCCAGCACCTATGGCCTGCTCCTCAGCCTGAAGGTGGCGGTGTTCGCCAGCATGCTGGTGTTCGCCGCGTTGAACCGCTTCCATCTGGTCCCGCAGCTGGAACTGGCGCTGCACCATGGCTCACCCGCAGCGGCCCTGCCTGCCTTGCGTCGCAGCATGCTCCTGGAACTGGCGGCGGCCCTGCTGATTGTCGGCCTGGTGGCCATGCTCGGCATCCTGAGCCCGGCTCCCGAATGAACGCCTATCGCGGGCATGCTTCTGTAGGAACGAGGCTTGCCCGCGATGAACGATAACGCGCAGGACCAGACAACCCGAATGGCCAGCACTTGGTATAACGTTGAAACACAAGCGCCGCGCTCGAGAAAAGTAGCAAAATACACCACCCTGTCGGCCCAACACCGCGCCCCCGAGGCGCCCTGATGATCAAGAGACTTCCTATGCACAACACTCTGCGCCTGGCAGCCCTGTCTGCCCTGCTCGTCGGCTCCCTGGCCCAGGCCGCCGACCTGATCCCGATCGATGTGCACCGCGACGCCAACTGCGGTTGCTGCAAGAAATGGATCGAGCACCTGCAAGCCAACGGCTTCAAGGTCAACGACCACGTCGAAAGCAACATGAGCGAAGTCAAGCAGCGCCTGGGCGTGGCCCCGCGCCTGGCGTCCTGCCACACCGCGGTGATCAACGGCAAATTCGTCGAAGGCCATGTACCGGCGGACCAGGTGCTGGCCCTGAGCAAGCGCGATGACCTGCTCGGCGTCGCCGCCCCCGGCATGCCCATGGGCTCGCCCGGCATGGAAATGGACGGCATGCCCGCCGACGCCTACCAGGTCATCGGCCTGACCAGGGACGGCAAGGACGTGGTGGTCGCGGACTACCCGGCCCATTGATCTTCACCGCCTGCCTCGGCCTGTTCCTGGCGGCCTTCGGCGCCGCCACCCTGCTGCCGCTGCAATCCGAGGCCGTGCTGGTGGGGCTGCTGCTCAACGGCCAGCACCCGGTCTGGCTGCTGCTGGCCGTGGCCACCCTCGGCAATGTCCTGGGGTCCCTGGTGAACTGGTGGCTGGGCCAGCGCCTGGAACACTACAAGGACCGCCGCTGGTTCCCCGTCGGCCCACGCCATCTGCAACGGGCCCGCAACCATTACCAGCGCTACGGCCATTGGTCCCTGCTGCTGAGCTGGCTGCCGATCATCGGCGACCCGCTGACCCTGGTGGCCGGAATCATGGGCGAACCGCTCAAACGCTTCCTGCTGATCGTCACCCTGGCCAAGGGTGCGCGCTATGGCGTGCTGGCCTGGATGACCCTCGGCTGGTTCGGTTGAGCTGACGGGGCACGCCTCCAGGCTCATAAGCATGACCACGAAGGGAACGTTTCGCCCTGGCGATGGCCTCTGCTTATTTCAGGTTTTCCCTATAGATCACAAACCGCCTCTATCAGTAACGTCCCGAAGCCAACTGCAAATTACTCGTCTCCTCATGGAGGCTTTTTATGGACAATGCGGAAGCGAACACGGATGAGCGGCTACGTCTCCAATGGCCCGAAGGGTTATCGCAATAAGGGCGTTGAACCTGTCGATATCGGCGCCCAACGCTGGGCAGAATATCCAGACCTACCGCCAAAAGCAGAAGAAAAGCCCAACACTGTCGGATGCACCTTTACCAAACCCTGCAAGCTCCCTGACGGGGTTATCAATTACGCAACTCGTGTCATCCCCACCGATGCCATCAAAGAGTTCGGCGAATTCGCCTTGTTGGGTGGCCGTGAAACCGATGCTTCGGGGAATATCAAGCTCGGCAAGATCAGCGGAAGCATACCGGCGTCACTAGGAACACTTGCGCTTGGTGGAAAGGCTCTTGCCTCTGCCGGAGCGTCCTGTGGCGGTCTATGTACTGCTGGAACGGTTGCTACTGCTGGAGCTGCTACAGGGGTTGGCACTGGGGCGAGTGTTGTTACTGGTGCATTGGCGGGCATGGTTGCACTGCTCTGGCCATCGAGCTTGGGCGATAGCAGTCTGTACACACCCGAACAGCTCAAGGTACTCAAGGTAGGCCGCACACGTGTCCGGTTGCATGTAGAACAGCAGGCCGACGGTACGCTGAAAGGTTACGGATACAACACCGAGAAGCGCACCGATTGGGAGATGATTCCTGTAGTCGAGTTTGTTGCTCAGGGTCAGCAACAGGTGGCTGACTTCGGAGACGGGGTGACCCTGATCTGGACGCCAGCTGTTGACCCCTCCAGCACGTCAGGTATCCCGCCGTTAGAAGCTGCACCACAGACTCCACAAATCTGGATTTATCCGCCCACTGAGCGAGCGGACAACATCATCGTCAACCCGATCTACCCGCCCGAGTATAAAGACTTCATTTTGGTCTTCCCGATTGGCTCTGGAGTCCAGCCGCTATACATCGTGATAAATGTCCGCAAGAAGCCCGGTACTGTCACAGGACAAGGGCAGGACGTGACAGGCATCTGGTTAGCCGGAGCTGGGGCAGGACTCGGTGCACCGATACCGTCGCAGATTGCCGATCAGCTACGCGGACAAAAGTTTAAAAGCTTCGATGATTTCAGGGCCGCCCTCTGGACTGCCGTAGGTAACGATCCTGAGCTACTCGCTCAATTCAAACCCACCAACCAAGGCTGGTTAGCGAAGGGTAATTCGCCTTTCGTGCCCAAAGCGGAACGCAATGGCAAGAATGGTCGCTATGAGCTTCACCACATAGAACACATTCAACATGGCGGCGCCGTCTATGATGTTGATAACCTCTCCGTTGCGACTCCAAAACGCCATGCTGAAATTCACAAGGAAGACCGGCAAAAATCATGAAAAGCGCATTCAGCGAGTACACAGAAAGCGAATTCGTAGCCCTGCTACAGCGCATCATTGACCACGATGGCACCGAACCGGAAGTGGACGAACTGGTGTACCTCTTTGAAGAAGTCAGTGAGCACCCTGCCGGTTCCGATCTGATCTTCTACCCGGAAGACGGGGCGGATGACTCAGCGGCGGGCATTACCCAGACGGTTAAGAAATGGCGGGCAGATAACGGAATGCCGGGCTTCAAGAACTGACTCAGAGCTCTGCATGCACACTGAAATCGACCTCTACGCCACATCTCCCGCGTTTTCATTGAGCAGCGTGATGTTACTGACCGGTTGATTCGCTCTCGTCCCTAGACAAAAGGAGTTATGTCAGATGCCTGAGTTGAAAATGATGTTAGGCGGAATCATGTTGGCGGGCATCGCCGGCTGCACTGGCGCTCAGATGGTTTCCTCGCCTGACTCAGGGGCAGCGTATGCACCAGTTAATGAAGGGACACGATTAGGAGTGATCAAGTACCTCAATGATGGTGCGGACACCGTTCGCAAAATGCGTCGTGAAGATGCTTACAAGCAGATGCATGCAGCCTGTAAGGGAAGATATAGGATTGAGAGCGAAGGGAGTAACCCTGAAGGCGGGACAGCCTTCACTTCGGGGAGTGGCACCTATTGGGCACAGTCCAACTACTGGTATATCCAATTTTCCTGCGTCTAATGTACGACCTGCACTGGCCCCTCTAGGGATCACCTTGCAGGTGAGGCGGGATTGGTAGACTGGCGCCTACGCTTGTAATGGACTGTCTTGCTGGCTGCTATTACTCGAGTATCTTACCAGTAATGATGAATGCCGATGGCCCATACTTCTTTAGGAAGGCTTCACCCTCAGTTATGGTTAGATACTGCGTCTTCACCTTTACATCTGACAGCTCAACACTCTGATCTTTAGCCTCCTTCCTAGCCAATTGAAGGGTTATCTTTTCAAGAATATCAACAGCTAGCACTTCACCAGCACTAATCTCATGATCCAAGATAATTTAACTATCACAGCAACAAGGAAATCATGATGGACAATGAAGATCAGAATTACTTCCTCAGATTAGAAGCAATTCACCCTAAACTATTAGCCAATATCTTGATTGAGAAGCGCCAACCCAAAGGTTTCAAGGGCTGGATACTCAAAAATGAAATTAGACCCGTAGATATATATTGCTATCTCTATGCCAAGTACGGCCCTCCTAATGGCTTCATGAATTTCTTAAGGAATGACTCCTCTGACAATCTTATACACTGGGAGTGGACCTTAGTGAATGATGACGGAATGGTCATGATTCAAGGTCATAACTACCGCACCGAGGTTCAATTTCTAGGAAACTTCGAGCGGCCGGAGATAACCAAATCAAACTTGATAGCACAAATCAAAGGCGACCTTAGGAACTACGGGAAGCGAATGACGGCCATTCGTACTCAGCTTGAAAAGTGGATTGAGTTTGTAAACCCTTTTGAGAGCATAGAGTCAACCATTGAAATCCAAATCAAGAAATTGAGAGAACTGAACCTGTCGCCTGCTGATGATAAAGTGCACACCCCTACCTCACATGAGGAAATGCAAACCTACCAACAGAGATTTTCTGCAATGGCAGAAAAGTACACATTTGGCACAGGACTTGCTTTTGGATTGCGTTGCATGCTTCCTGTTCTGGCCGAAACCTTTATCCACCTCTTAATATTCACACTATCTACGAAAGAACTAAGAAACGATGAGACGAAGTATAGAGAATTTGTTTCGGACACAATTTCGAATCACCTTCAACTTCTACATGCCAACTGCCAAGGCTTTGAACAGCCTGTCGACCATTCACACATTGCATGCCGAAATTTCTATCAACTGATGAATGATAGAAATGATTTGCTGCATGGAAATTTTAATATCAACAAACTGAAGACAGGTGAGGTGTACTTCTACGGCAAAGTGCCGATAATGTACGAGTACGGCGACATGTGGCAAAACACACTTGGCACAAGAATTGAGAGCGTCAAGCTTGAGCACATTGAATCAAACCACTCAAGGGTCAAAGATTTTATTGCATACTTGATTTCACTGCTAGAACCCAAGTTCAGAGAGCAGATCGAAATCATCATGAGCGTGCGTGATCTTGGGTACAACGAAAAATTGAACCGTTTAGGCGTACTTTTTTCTCCAAGAGCTACAGAAGGCTTTATGTTCTTTGAAAGTGAATTTCTGAAAGCCGAAACTCAACCGAGCAAATGAACCATCCCATGACTATTCCCCCTTCACTACCCTATGGGAGAAGTCGCTATTGACTCGATATTATCGTCCGAGTTGAACACAGAAGGGATGGTACCTGCCAGAGAATTCAGCCATCACATTTTAGCTCTTCTGCTTGGCTGCTGTCTTTACATAAGAGCATTGTGCTTCCAGACTTCATCCGCTCTCCCCTTAACCTTTGGTAGATACTCTCTTGAGGTAGCCTCGCTCCTGTTTATAATCAGACACGCCCAATTCTTTGAAGATCAAGTCTGAATACTCGTACTTAAGGTCTGCGTCTAGCCACGGCTGAACCATAGACTGTTGACGCTCTAAGCTGCTGCCCTTGAGCTGTTTACCTGTTGAGAATCGGATATAACTAATGGTCTTGGGTACATTGATGCGTTTTCCCCGGAGCCTTCATGAGTGTGCAGATCGCGGTAATCGATGATTGGCAGGACGTCGCCCGTGACGTCGTCGACTGGTCGGTGCTGGCGGGCATCGGCCAGGTCAGCTTTATCCATGACTACCCCAGCGACATCGCCGCCATGAGCGAGCGCCTGGCGCCGTTCGAGGTGATCTGCGTGATGCGCGAGCGCAGCCGTTTCGACGCGGCCCTGCTGCGCAGCCTGCCGCGGCTCAAGCTGCTGCTAACCGGCGGCATGCGCAATGCCGCCATCGACCTGGCCGCCGCGACCCGCCTGGGCATCCAGGTGTGCGGCACCGACAGTTACAAGCACGCGGCGCCGGAGCTGACCTGGGCGCTGATCATGGCCCAGACCCGCAACCTGCTCAGCGAAGCCAGCGCGCTGCGCGCCGGCCTCTGGCAACAGGGACTGGGCGGCGACCTGCACGGCAAGACCCTGGGCATTCTCGGCCTGGGCAGCATCGGCCAGCGGGTGGCGCAGTTCGGCCAGGTGTTCGGCATGCGGGTGATCGCCTGGAGCGAGAACCTCACCGCCGAACGGGCCGCGGCGGCCGGCGTGACCTACGTGAACAAGCAGCAGCTGTTCGAACAGGCCGACGTGCTCTCGGTGCATCTGGTGCTCAGCGAACGCAGCCGCGGCCTGGTGGACGCCCAGGCGCTGGCCTGGATGAAGCCCTCGGCGCTGCTGGTCAACACCGCCCGCGGGCCGATCGTCGATGAAGCGGCGCTGATCAGCGCCCTCGAACGCGGGCGCCTGGCCGGCGCGGCGCTGGATGTGTTCGAGCAGGAGCCGCTGCCCCTCGATCATCCGTTTCGCCGCCTGCCCAACGTGCTGGCCACGCCCCATGTCGGTTATGTCAGCCAACAGAACTACCGGCAGTTCTTCGCCCAGATGATCGAAGACATCCAGGCCTGGGCCGCCGGCCAGCCGATCCGCCAGTTGGGCTGAACCACGCCAGGGCATTGCGCCAGCACTGCCCTGCACCATCATCGAGCGCCGGCGCATTCGCCCCGCACCGCTCCCTTGCAGCCTCTCACCGTTTTCGCGCCAAGGCGAAAAGGCCTCGCCCCCGGCCGGTGCGCGAGACTGCCTTTCGTCGGCTTTATTCCGGGGCAGCGCAACCTTCGCCCCGAGAAAACCTAATCGTCACGCCCGCGCTCTAACTTCTGTCCTAGACTGGAATTCGAAAAGTGACCGGACAGTCACTCCCAGGGAAATAAAGTCGAAACTTTTGGCTCACGCCTTGGGTCAGGTTAAAGGTAGGGCCTTCGCGACTGGTGCAATCCTTGCAACGGCCCCTTCACCCTCTTTGCGTCGACGCATGAGGCTGCGTTCGGCTTTCGCATGCGCAACGTTTTTGTGCCCGGCCAGCGGATTGGCCTTTTGACACCGCCGGCAGATGCCAGGAACAGATCAATAAAACGGGAGAAACAGATGACCAGTGCCGTATTGCAAACCCAGGGAAAGCATCCTCTGCCGCTGGCCGGTGAAACGGTCTCCACATCGATTCTCGCCCCTGGTGGCAAGACGTCACTGCCCTTGATCCGCCACAACCCCAATCGCAAGAAGGTCCTGTTCGTCACTTCGGAAATCGCCGACCTGGTCAAGACCGGCGGCCTGGGCGACGTCTCGGCCGCCCTGCCCCGCGCCATGGCGCACTTGCACGATGTACGCCTGCTGATCCCCGGCTACCGGCAGGTGATGCACAGCGAAAACCCGATTCATATCATTGGCGAGCTGGGCGGCCACGCGGCCCTGCCAGCCTGCAAGATCGGGCGCATGGACATGCCCGACGGCCTGGTGATCTATGTGCTGATCTGCCCTGAGCTCTATGAGCGCGAAGGCTCGCCCTACGGCGCCAACAACGGCCGCGACTGGCCGGACAACCATATCCGCTTCGCCCGCCTGGGCCTGGCCGCCGCCGACATCGCCGCCAACCTGGCGCAGATCCACTGGTGCCCGGACCTGGTGCACGCCCATGACTGGCCCGCCGGGCTGGCGCCGGCCTATATGCACTGGCGCGGGCAACGCACGCCGACCCTGTTCACCATCCATAACCTGGCGTACCAGGGCGTGGTCAGCCTGGCTTCCTGCCCGGAGCTGGGCATCCCCGAACATGCCCTGCAACAAGAAGGCATGGAGTTCTACGGCAAGCTGTCGTTCCTCAAGGCCGGCATGGCCTACGCCAGCCACATCACCACCGTCAGCGCCACCTATGCCCAGGAAATCACCACCCCGGCCTTCGGCTGCGGGCTTGACGGTTTCCTCGCCAGCAAGACCCAGCAAGGCCAGCTCAGCGGCATCCCCAACGGCATCGACGAAAGCTGGGACGCCGCCACCGACCCGCACCTGTCCACCCCCTTCGCCATCGGCGACTGGCAAGGCAAGGCCGCCAATGCCGCCCATGTGCGGCGGATGTTCGGCCTCGACCCCAGCAGCGGCCCGCTGTTCGCGGTGGTCTCGCGCCTGGTCTACCAGAAAGGCCTGGACCTTACCGAAGGCGTGGCCGAGTACATCGTCAAGTCCGGCGGCCAGATCGCCATCATCGGCCGCGGCGAGCCGGAGGAAGAACAGGCCATGCGCGCCCTGGCCGCGCGTTTCCCCGGGCGCATCGGGGTGAACATCGGTTTCAACGAAACCGACGCCCGGCGCATGTTCGCCGGTAGCGACTTCCTGCTGATGCCTTCGCGCTACGAGCCCTGTGGCCTGAGCCAGATGTACGCCCAGCGCTTCGGTTCGCTGCCGGTGGCGCGCAATACCGGCGGCCTGGCCGACACCATCGAGAACGGCGTCACCGGTTTTCTGTTCGACGAATCCACCGTGGCCAGCTACCAAGAGGCCCTGGGCCGCGCCTTCAAGGTGTTCGCCTATCCGCAGTTGCTCAACGCCATGCGCTGCCGGGCCATGGCCGCGCCCTTCAACTGGTGCAAGGCGGTGGAACCCTACGCCGAACTCTATGAACAGCTGGTGGCCAAGGCCTTGGGAAAATCGGCCAAACCCTGAGAGGGCACCCTGGATGCCGTCAAGGACTCTGGAAACCTGGCCCCACGGCGCTACTGCGCTCGATACCGAGCGCACCCGCTTTGCCCTCTGGGCGCCGGACGCACAGCACGTCAGCGTCGAACTCGAAGACGGCGTGTCGCTGCCCATGCAGCCCCAGGCCAACGGCTGGTTCATGGTCATCGGCCAGTGCCCGCCCGGCACCCGCTACCGCTTTAAGATCAACGATGACCTGCGCGTCCCCGACCCGGCATCCCGGGCCCAGGACGGCGACATCGACGGCCCCAGCCTGGTGGTCGATCCCCGGGCCTATCGCTGGCGGCACCCGCACTGGCAAGGCCGGCCGTGGCACGAAGCGGTGATCTACGAGCTGCATGTGGGCGTGCTCGGCGGTTACCGCGCAGTGGAAAAACACCTGCCGCGCCTGGCCGAGCTGGGCATCACCGCCATCGAGCTGATGCCCCTGGCGGAGTTTCCCGGCGATCGCAATTGGGGCTACGACGGCGTCCTGCCTTATGCGCCGGAAGCCTCCTACGGTTCGCCCGACGACCTCAGGCACCTCATCGACAGCGCCCACGGCCTGGGCATGGCGGTGATACTCGACGTGGTCTACAACCACTTCGGCCCCGACGGCAATTACCTGCACCACTACGCCAAGGCCTTCTTCAGGGAAGACCGGCACACGCCCTGGGGCGCGGCCATCGACTTTCGCCGCCAGCCCGTGCGCGACTTCTTTATCGACAATGCCCTGATGTGGCTGCTGGAGTACCGCTTCGACGGCCTGCGCCTGGACGCCGTGCATGCCATCGACGACCCGGACTTCCTGCATGAGCTGGCACATCGGGTGCGCCGCCGGATCGACCCGGCGCGGCACGTCTGGCTGACCGTGGAAAACGAGTACAACCAGGCCAGCCTGCTGGAGCAGCACTTCGACGCGCAGTGGAACGACGATGGCCACAACGCCCTGCATGTGCTGCTCACCGGGGAGACCGACGCCTACTACGCCGACTTCGCCGAGCGCCCCACCGAGAAACTGGCGCGCTGCCTGAGCCAGGGGTTCGTCTATCAGGGCCACGTCACCCGCCACGGCACCCCTCGCGGCGAACCCAGCAGCCATTTGCCGCCCAGCGCCTTCGTGCTGTTTTTGCAGAACCACGACCAGATCGGCAACCGCGCCTTCGGCGAGCGCCTGGTGCGCCTGGCCGAGCCACAGGCATTGCAGGCGGCCACGGTGCTGTTGCTGCTGTCGCCGATGATCCCGCTGCTGTTCATGGGCGACGAACTGGCGGCGCCGCAGCCCTTCCTGTTTTTCACCAGCCACCACGGCGAACTGGCGGACGCGGTGCGCGAAGGCCGGCGCGACGAATTCGCCGCCTTCAGCGCCTTCGCCGATCCGCATAAACGCGAGCAGATTCCCGACCCGAACGCGCCGGACACCTTCCTCGCGTCGAGGCCGCAGGCGGACCCGGCCCAGGGCGAGCAGACCCTGGCGCTGTATCGCCAACTGTTGCAACTGCGCCGCGAGCACATCGTGCCCTACCTGCCCGGCGCCGAAGCCCTGGGCGCCGAGGTGCTGGCCGAAGGCGCGCTCTGTGCCCGCTGGCGCCTGGGCAATGGCCAGGAACTGCGCATCGACCTCAACCTGAGCCCGCACAATGTCGAGCAACAGCCGCCAAGCGCGGCGCAGCGCCTGTTCGAATACCCGGCCCAGGCGTTCGAGAGGTTGCGCCAAGGCACTCTCGCCCCCTATAGCGCGCTGGTCAGCCTCGGCACAGTCGCCCCCACGCCAGACCTTGACGGAGAACACCCATGAGCGACGCGCAACTGGAAATCCTCGCCAGCCGGGCCGGCCTGGCCGTCGACTGGATCGACGCCAACGGCCGCCCGCAACGGGTCGAGCCACGGGTATTGCGAGCCGTGCTGGCCAGCCTCGGCCATCCGGCCGACAACGACCGGCAGATCGAAGCCAGCCTGCGCCAGCTGCTACAGGTGCAGCAGAGCCGGCAACTGCCGCCGCTGCTGACCGCCGACGCCGGCCTGGGCCTGGACCTGGGGCATTACTTCGCCCCGGACACGCCCTGCGAAATCCACCTCGAAGACGGCGGCGTGCTCAACCTCAGGCTGGACGCCAACTCCATGCTGCCGGGCCTGGTGCCGGTGGGTTACCAGGAGGTGAGCATCGCCGGCCAGCACTTCACCCTGGCCGTGGCGCCCGAGCGCTGCTACAGCGTCGCCGACGCCGTGGACCAGGCCACGCCCCGCGCCTGGGGCCTGAGCGTGCAGCTGTATTCCCTGCGCCGCAGCGGCGACGGTGGTTTTGGCGACACCCAAGCGCTGGAAGACCTGGTCCGGGTCGCTGGCGAACGGGGCGCCGAGGCCGTGGCCATCAGCCCGCTGCACGCCATGTTCAGCAGCGACACCGACCGCTACAGCCCCTATTCGCCGTCCAGCCGGCTGTTTCTCAACAGCCTGTACGCCGCGCCCGGGACCATTCTCGGCGAGCGGGCCTGGCGCAGCGCGATCGATGCCAGCGGCCTCGGGCCGCAACTGCAACAGCTGGAACAACAGCCGATGGTCGACTGGCCGGTGGCGGCCCAGGCCCGGCAGAAAGTCCTGCGCGCGCTTTATGACGGCTTCTGCCAGGGCGAGCATCCGCTGCACCAGGACTTCGCCAGCTTCCGCCATGCCAGCGGCGAGGCCCTGGAAAACCATTGCCGCTTCGAAGCCATCCAGGCCCAGCGCGCGGCCCGTGGCGAAAGCCTCGACTGGCGCGAATGGCCCGACGCCTGGCGCACCCCACGCAGCCCGGCGCTGGCGCAGTTCGCCGAGGAGCACGCCGCCGATATCGGCTTTTATGCCTTCTGCCAATGGCTGATCGCCCGTTGCCTGGAGCGCGTGCAGGCCACCGCCCGCAGCAGCGGCATGGGCATCGGCCTGATCGCCGACCTGGCGGTGGGCGCCGACGGCGGCGGCAGCCAGGCCTGGAGCCGCCAGGACGAACTGCTGGCGGCGCTGACCGTCGGCGCGCCGCCGGACATTCTCAATCGCCAGGGCCAGGGTTGGGGCATCTCCGCCTTTTCCCCGGAAGGCCTGGTGCGCAACGGCTTCCACGCTTTCATCGAAATGCTCCGGGCCAACTTCGCCCATGCCGGCGGCCTGCGCATCGACCATGTGATGGGTTTGCAGCGGCTGTGGGTGATCCCCCTCGGCGCCCCGCCCTGCGACGGCGCCTACCTGTATTACCCGGTGGACGACCTGCTGCGCCTGCTGACCCTGGAATCACACCGGCACCAGGCGATCGTCCTCGGCGAGGACCTCGGCACGGTGCCCGACGGCCTGCGGGAAAAACTCAGTGCGCGGGCCATGCTCGGCATGCGCGTGCTGCTGTTCGAGCAGGAGCACGGCACGCATTTCCGGCCGATCCTCGACTGGCCGGACAACGCCCTGGCCACCACCAGCACCCATGACCTGCCGACCCTCAACGGCTGGTGGCAAGGCCGCGACATCGACTGGAGCGCACGCCTGGGCCTGGTGGACGAAAGCGGCGAAACCCATTGGCGCGAACATCGCCAGCGCGAACGTGAAGGCCTGCGCCACGCCCTGAGTCGCGACCCGCAGAACTTTCGCGAAGCTCCCCACATAGCCACCCACGAAGCCGACCAGGTACTGGACGCCAGCGTGCGTTTCCTCGGCCATACCCGTGCACCGCTGGTGCTGCTGCCCCTGGAGGACGCCCTGGGCATCGACGAACAGGCCAACCTGCCCGGCACCCTCGACAGCCATCCCAACTGGCGTCGGCGCCTGGCCGGCAGCAGCGCAGCCTTGCTCGACGACCCGGACGCCGCGCGCCGCCTGGAGCTGCTGGCCTGCGCCCGGCAACAGGCCCACGAGCGCGACCGATGAAGGATTCCACGCACCACAGCCCGCCCATGCGGGCGACCCTGCGCCTGCAGTTTCATCGCGGCTTCACTCTCGACGACGCGGTGCCGCTAGTGCCCTACTTCGCCCGCCTGGGCATCAGCCACCTGTACGCGTCGCCGCTGCTGTGCGCCCGCGCCGGCTCGATGCACGGCTACGACGTGGTCGACCCGACCCGGGTCAACCCCGAGCTGGGTGGCGAGGCCGCCCTGGAGCGCCTGGTCCGCAGCCTGCGCCAGCACGACATGGGCCTGCTGCTGGATATCGTCTCCAACCACATGGCGGTCGGCGGCGCGGACAATCCCTGGTGGCAGGACCTGCTGCGCTGGGGGCGCCTGAGCCCCTACGGCGAATTTTTCGATATCCAGTGGCACTCCCCCGACCCCTTGATGGAAGGCCAGTTGCTGCTGCCGTTCCTCGGCAGCGACTACGGCGTAGCCCTGCAGGAAGGCGCGCTGAGGCTGTGCTTCGATGCCGAACGGGGCGAGTTTCATGTCGAGCATTACCAGCATCATTTCCCGATCTGCCCCAGCGACTATGGCGAACTGCTGCGGCTCCAGGGCGAGACCGACGCCGCGCCGGCCGAACGCCTCAAGCCACTGGCCGATGCCTTCAGCACCCTGCGCTACCAGCCCGACGCCCACACCCAGGCCGGGCCCTTGCAACAGCAACTGCAGGAAGCCGCCCATGAACCGCAGGTCCGCGCGGCCATCGAGCAGCACCTGGCGCGCTACGATTCACGCCAGCCGCAGGGTTTCGCCCGCCTGCACGCCCTGCTGGAGCAGCAGAGCTACCGCCTGGCCAGCTGGCGCACCGCGGCGGACGACATCAACTGGCGGCGCTTCTTCGACATCAACGAACTGGGTGGGCTACGGGTCGAGCGCCCGGCGGTGTTCGAGGCCACCCACGGCAAAATCTTCCAGTTGATCGCCGCCGGCCTGGTGGACGGGCTGCGCATCGACCATATCGACGGCCTGGCCGATCCCCGCGGCTACTGCCGCAAACTGCGGCGCCGGGTCGACGCCCTGCGCCCCGGCCAGCACTTGCCGATCTACGTCGAGAAGATCCTCGGCGCTGGCGAAACCCTGCGCCGCGACTGGGGCGTGGACGGCAGCACCGGCTATGAATTCATGAACCAGCTGTCGCTGCTGCAACACGACCCGCAAGGCGCCGCCCCCCTGGCCGAACTCTGGAGCCGGCACAGCGAACGCCCGGCGGCCTTTCTCGAAGAGGCCCGGCTGGCGCGCCAGCAATTGCTCAACGGCTCGCTGGCCAGCGACTTCGAAAGCGTGGCCCAGGCCCTGCTGCAAGTGGCGCGCAACGACGTGATGAGCCGCGACCTGACCCTCGGCGCCATCCGCCGTGCCTTGCAGGAACTGATCGTGCACTTCCCGGTGTACCGCACCTACATCGGCGCCTGCGGGCGCTCGGCGGCGGACGAGGGGTTTTTCCAGCAGGCCCTGCAAGGCGCCCGCGACACCCTGGGCGAAGCCGACTGGCCGGTGCTGGCCTACCTGCAACAGTGGCTTGGCGGCCGCGGCTGGCGCCAGCTGCCACCGGGGCGCCCGCGCAAGGTGCTCAAGCATGCCTGCGTGCGCTTCCAGCAACTGACCTCGCCGGCGGCGGCCAAGGCGGTGGAAGACACCGCGCTCTATCGCTCGGCGGTGCTGCTGTCACGCAACGACGTCGGCTTTTCCACCGAGCAGTTCTGCGCTCCGGTGGAAGACTTCCACGCCGCCTGCCGCGAACGCCTGGAGGCTTTCCCCGACAACCTGCTGGCCAGCGCCACCCACGACCACAAGCGCGGCGAAGATGCCCGCGCGCGCCTGGCGGTGCTCAGCGAACTCAGCCCCTGGTACGTCGAACAGGTGGAACATTGGCGCGGCCTGGCCCAGGCCCTGCGCAGCGATCCCCAGGCGCCCGCTGCCGGCGACGAACTGATCCTCTATCAGGCCCTGCTCGGCAGCTGGCCACTGGAACTGCACAGCGACGACCGCCAGGGCCTGCAAGACTATGCGCAGCGCCTCTGGCAATGGCAGGAAAAAGCCCTGCGCGAAGCCAAGCTGCACAGCAGCTGGGCGGCGGCCAACGAGGCCTATGAAAGTGCCGTGCACGACTTCATCGAGCGCCTGTTGCTCAGCCCCGAGGGCCTGCCGTTGCGCAGCGCCATAGGCACAGCCGTCCAGGTCATCGCGCCCGCTGGCGCCCTCAACGGCCTGGCTCAATCCTTGCTGCGCATGACCGTGCCCGGCGTGCCGGACCTGTATCAGGGCAACGAGTTCTGGGACTTCAGCCTGGTGGACCCGGACAACCGTCGCCCGGTGGATTTCGCCGCCCGACAGCAGGCTCTGGACCCTTGCGGCGAAACCATGGAACTGTTGGCCCACTGGCGCGACGGGCGCATCAAGCAGGCCCTGATCGCCGCCACGCTGGCGCGCCGGGGCGAATACCCGCAGCTGTTTCGCCGGGGCACTTACCAGCCGCTGCCGGTACAGGGCCGACACGCCGACAAGGTGCTGGCCTTCATGCGCGAACACCAGGGCCAGCGCGCCGTGGTGATCGTGCCCAGGCTGGTCGCCGGGCTGCTGGAAAGCGGCGCGCAACCCCGGGTCGACGCGCCGGATTGGGGCGATACGCGTGTGCATCTGCCATTCGCCGCGCCAGGACAAAACCTGAAGGGACTTTTTTCCACGGGGGCAGTCACACCCCACAAGGATCTGATGATCAGCAGCGCATTGCGGGATTTCCCGGTCAACCTCTTCATCCAAACTTGAGTTCAGTTCAGGAGCATTGCGATGAGTACCGACGACAAACGCATTCGTGAGTTCGCCTACCAAATCTGGGAATCGGAAGGCCGGCCCGACGGCCAGGAACACCGGCATTGGGAAATGGCCCGCAAGCTGGCCGAAGCCGAGGCCCTGGCCCCGAGCAAGCCGCCCAGGGCGACCCGTGCCGCCAGCGCCAAGCCTGGCAAGCCCGCGGCAAAGCCCAAGGCCGTCGCCAAACCCGCGGCGGCAGCACCCCTGGTACCTCCTGGAGAAAGGGTGCCTCCTGGAGAAAAGCGGCCTCCCGCAGAAAAAGGATTGCCACCCGGGAGCAAAAGCAGCGCGGCGAAAAAGCCGCGGGCACCGCGCAAGCCAGCGGCCAGCTGACGCCTCTGCCGCGAGGCGTTCGCGCCACCCTCCACTGCCGACCTTGCCCATGTGCGTGGCGCACCCGAGCGCCACAGGGAGCCCATTCGCCCATCTGATTCGCAGGAGCACCCATGACCACCGCCAAAGCAGCCGCCACGCCGAAAACCCCGCAAGCCACCGAGCCCTCGCGCATCCGCGAAGGCCTGCCCTTCCCGCTCGGCGCGACCTGGGACGGCCTGGGGGTCAACTTCGCCCTGTTCTCGGCCAATGCCACCAAGGTCGAGCTGTGCCTGTTCGATGCCACGGGCGAAGTCGAGCTGGAGCGCATCGAACTGCCGGAATACACCGACGAGATCTTCCACGGCTACTTGCCCGACGCCCACCCCGGGCTGATCTACGGCTATCGGGTGCATGGCCCCTACGACCCGGCCAACGGTCATCGCTTCAACCCCAACAAACTGTTGATCGACCCGTATGCCAAGCAACTGGTGGGCCAGCTGAAATGGTCCGAGGCGCTGTTCGGCTACACCATCGGGCACCCCGACGCCGACCTCAGTTTCGACGAGCGCGACAGCGCGCCCTTCGTGCCCAAATGCAAAGTGATCGACCCGGCCCACACTTGGGGCCACGATCATCGGGTCAGCGTGCCCTGGGATAAAACGATCATTTATGAGACTCACGTGCGCGGCTTCACCATGCGTCATCCCTCGGTGCCGGAGGCGGTGCGCGGCACCTTCGCCGGGCTGATGGTCGACGACGTGTTGGAGCACATTCGCAAGCTTGGGGTGTCGTCGGTGGAGCTGTTGCCGATCCATGCCTTCGTCAACGACCAGCACCTGTTGCACAAGGGCATGACCAATTATTGGGGCTACAACAGCATCGCCTTCTTCGCCCCCGACCCGCGCTATCTGGCCAGCGGCAAGATCGCCGAATTCAAGGAGATGGTGGCGCACCTGCACGAAGCCGGGCTCGAAGTGATACTCGACGTGGTCTACAACCACACCGCCGAGGGCAACGAACAAGGCCCGACCCTGTCCATGCGCGGCATCGACAACGCCTCCTACTACCGCCTGAGGCCCGACGACAAACGCTTCTATATCAATGATTCCGGGACCGGCAACACCCTCGACCTGAGCCACCCCTGCGTGCTGCAGATGGTCACCGACTCGCTGCGCTACTGGGCCACGGAAATGCATGTGGACGGTTTTCGCTTCGACCTGGCGACCATTCTCGGGCGTTACCACGATGGCTTCGACGAGCGCCACAGTTTCCTCGTAGCCTGCCGCCAAGACCCGGTGCTGCGCCAGGTGAAGCTGATCGCCGAGCCATGGGACATCGGCCCCGGCGGTTATCAGGTGGGCGGTTTCCCGCCGGGCTGGGTGGAATGGAACGACAAGTTCCGCGACACCGTGCGCGCCTTCTGGAAAGGCGACGACGGCCAGCTCGCCGACTTCGCCGCGCGCATGACCGCCTCCGGCGAGCTGTTCAACCAGCGCGGCCGGCGGCCTTATACCTCTGTCAATTTCGTCACCGCCCACGACGGCTTCACCCTGCATGACCTGGTGTCGTACAACGACAAACACAACGAAGCCAACGACGAGGACAACCAGGACGGCAGCAACCACAACCTGTCGTGGAACCACGGTGTCGAAGGCCCCACCGACGACCCGCAGATCAATGCGCTGCGCCTGCGCCAGATGCGCAATTTCTTCGCCACCCTGCTGCTGGCCCAGGGCACGCCGATGCTCGTCGCCGGCGACGAGTTCGCCCGCACCCAGCACGGCAACAACAACGCTTATTGCCAGGACAGCGAAATCGGCTGGGTCAACTGGGACCTGGACGAGGACGGCAAGTCGCTGCTGAAGTTCGTCAAGCGCCTGGTCAAGCTGCGCATGACCTACCCGATCCTGCGCCGCGGACGCTTCCTGGTGGGCAACTACAACGAGGATATCGGAGTCAAGGACGTCACCTGGCTCGCCCCGGACGCCAGCGAGATGACCATCGAACAATGGCAGGACAATCACGGCCGCTGCCTGGGCATGCTGCTCGACGGCCGCGCCCAGGAAACCGGGATACGCCGCCCCGGCGCCGACGCGACCCTGCTGCTGGTGGTCAACGCCCATCACGACATCGTCAACTTCAGCCTGCCGGAAGTGCCCGACGGCGGCTTCTGGACCTGCATGATCGACACCAACCAGCCCTCGGTGAAAGGCCAGGAACGCTTCGAGTTCGGCCACCGGTACTCGGTGACCGGGCGCTCGCTGCTGCTGTTCGAACTGCAGCACGAGGATGACGATTGAGCAGGTCATTGGCCATTTGCCGGATTGCATGACGGGCAGTGGCCAGCCCATCAGACATATGTACGATGGTGCCGGATATCCATTCCCCGCTATCTTGAACAGCTGAGCGTCGCCATCGGAAAAAATCGCTGCCCCCTGCGATGGTGGCCAATGGCTGTGTATGATTGAACGCTCTTGCAGGACGGCAATCCAAGGTATGGAGCGCCGGCACCCGGACCGATACCGGGTGCGAACCCAAGCGGCCCGGTCCATCACCGCGCGCCGACTGCCCCGGAACAAGGATGTGACACCCATGAGATCCATACCCCTGAGCGACAACTGGCCGGAGCAGGTCTGGAACGGCGCCCGCCAACTGCTCGACGTCCCCTCCATCAATCTTGCCAGCCTGGTGCCGCCCGGATTTCGCGCGGTGGTCATCGCCCCGCACCCCGGCGACGAAGTGCTGACCTGCGGCGGCCTGCTGCAGGTACTGGCCCACCATGGCCATCCGCTGCAACTGATTTCCATCACCGACGGCAGCGCCAGCCACCCCGGCTCCGACCTGTGGTCGGAGCGGCGCCTGAGCGTGTTCCGCCCCCAGGAAAGTGTCGAGGCCCTGCGCCGCCTGGGTTTGCCCCTGCACAGCCTGCAGTGGATTCGCGGCGGCTTTGCCGACAGTGGGCTGCAGGAACGCGAGCATCAGTTGAGCCAGTTCATTGGCCGTTACCTGCGCCCCGATGACGTGGTGTTCAGCACCTGGCGCGAAGACGGCAACGACGATCACGACGCCGTCGGCCGGGCCAGCGCCAAGGCCGCGGCCCAGGCCGGCGTGGCGTTCCACGAAGTGCCGGTGTGGGCCTGGCACTGGCCGGCGCGCGATGAACAACTGCTGCCCTGGCATCGCGCCCGCAAGTTGCGCCTCGACACCTGGACCGTGGCCCGCAAGCGCCACGCGGCGCATGCCTATGCCAGCCAGTTGCAGGGCGATCCGGGCATCGGCCTGGCCCCGACCCTGACGCCGGTGGTGCTGGAGCGGCTGCGCCAGTCCTACGAAATCTTTTTCATGTAGGCCTGCCCCGATGCAGACCGGCCGGGGGAAAACCTGAACTGACCGGCAAAGTGTCAGTCGCATGAGTAACCGCCCTGATTACGAGGAGTGAGCGTGAGCACCGATTCAACCAGGCGTCCGGTCACGTCGGCAGCGCCAGACGAAACCCCGGCGATCCATCGCCTGCGCATCCTGACCGTCAACACCCACAAGGGCTTCACCGCCCTGAACCGCCGTTTCATTCTTCCGGAATTGCGCGACGCGGTCCGCAGCACCCAGGCCGACCTGGTGTTTCTCCAGGAAGTGCTGGGCGAGCACGACCGCCACGCCAGCCGCTACGGCAACTGGCCCCAGCAGTCGCAATACGAGTTTCTCGCCGACAGCATGTGGAGCGACTTCGCCTACGGGCGCAACGCGGTCTATCCCGATGGTCATCACGGCAACGCCCTGCTGTCGAAATACCCGATCCGCCAGTACCGCAACCTCGATGTCTCGATCACCGGCCCGGAGCGCCGCGGGCTGTTGCACTGTGTGCTGGATGTACCGGGGCATGCCGAAGTGCACGCGATCTGCGTGCACCTGAGCCTGCTGGAAAGCCATCGCCAGCTGCAACTGGCGCTGTTGTGCCAGTTGCTCGAGTCGCTGCCGGACGATGCACCGGTGATCATCGCCGGCGACTTCAACGACTGGCAGCTGCAGGGCAATGCCACCCTCGCCCGCCGCGACGACCTGCACGAAGCCTTCGAACGCCACCATGGCAAGCCGGCCAAGACCTACCCGGCACGCTGGCCACTGCTGCGCCTGGACCGCATCTACCTGCGCAACGCCAGCAGCCACGCACCGAGGATTCTCGGGCACAAGCCCTGGACTCACCTGTCGGATCATCTGCCGCTGGCGGTGGAAGTGCACCTCTGATGCCTTCGCCCAGGCATCGCGGATCATCTGCCTGGCGGCTAACCAGGCCACTCTCGCGTCTCCGGCAACCGCGGTCGCCGGCCTGATGGACGAAGCGTCCAGCGCGCTGGCCAAGGCCTGACGCGGCCCTTGGCCCAGGAAAATCCCCGACTCGCCCGCAAAGGACGAGTCGGTAGTGGGCTACCGAAAATCGCTTTTCCCCGCCTCTGCCGACGTTTTTCCGCACAAACAAGAACTTAGAGAATCACGTTTTTTCAGTCGGTTACACCGCCTGAATTACCTACGCCATTGGTCGGTCATTTTCTTGACGATCGCGGAGTCGTCTCCTTAGCTACAGCTTACTACCCCCGGAAATACAACCAGGGGCAAGCCTCGGATACCTGCTCTAGAGCGGGTCGCCGAGCCTTGCCTCAACGAACTCGGTCGCCCCTCATTCGGGGTAGGAGAGACGCCACGGCGAGACACGGCATGCGATTGCAAGGTAGCCCTCCATGAAAACCTCACTCACCCCACAAGAGATCAAGATCATTCTGTGCACAGTTTCCGCTTCGGTATTGCTGTGTTCTTCCATGGAGGTACAAGCGTCCCCTGCCGAGGACGAGGCGCAGCTCTGGTATCGCCAGGACCTGCTCCTGAACCGCCTGTTGACACCCGCGCCCTCCGCGACGCCCATGCCGGCCAGCCAGCCCCTGGGCAACAGCCTGGGTATCGTGCAAGGCAGCCCGCAGGTCTGGGACCCGTTGTACGGGCCCGCAGCGCGGCAGACCGACGCCGGCTACCTCGGTTCGCGTTTTGCCAGCAGCATCAACGGCACGCCCGGCGGCCCGGTGCTCTACACCCTGGAAAGCAGCAGCGGGCATACCCAGCGCATCGGCCTGCTGGGCGGCCAGAGCCAGTTCCAGGCCAACGACCAGGGCGTGCCCCGCGGTTTCAGCGACCCGCGTAACGATCGTTTCAGTGTCCAGGGTCAAAGTCTTGGCGCGTTCTGGAGCCTGACCGGTCCGCAGGGCTGGCACGTCGATCTGTCGGCCAGCGGCGCCCGGGTCAGCGGCTTCAGCCGCACCGAGCAAGGCCAGCGGCAAGCCGCCGAAGGCAGCGCGGTGACCCTGTCGGTGCAAGGCGGGATTCCCATCGGCATCAGCGACAACTGGGTGGTCGAACCCCAGGCGCAATTGATCAACCAGCGCGTCAGCCTGGACAACCCGAACGCCGACAGCAGCACCCGCTCCGCCGGCAACCTGAACGCCTGGAGCGGCCGCGTCGGGGCCAACTTGCAAGGCCGTTATGACATCGCCGGGCACTCGGTGGAACCCTATGTGCGCACCAGCTTGTGGCACACGGTGTACAGCGGCGACACCCTGACCCTGGACAAGGTCGACAAGATCAGCAGCAGCCGTAAGTCCTCCACGGTTGAAGTCGGCCTGGGCCTGGTGGCCAGGCTCACCCCCGCCGTCAGCCTATATGTAAGCGCCGACTACAGCAGCGACGTGGACGACAACGACCTCAACGGGCTGATCGGCAGCCTGGGTGTGCGGATGCGCTGGTAAAAACCTGTAGCCGCCGCAGGCTGCGATCGGCGGCGCAGCCGACGCAAAGGGAGCATCAGCCATACGCCTCGTCCGGGTTGCGGGCTCTGCGAGCCCGATCGCAGCCTGCGGCAGCGGCTACAGGGGATTGGGTTTTCAGGGACAACTTGAGGGTGTCTGGGCGGATGTCATCGCGAGCAAGCTCGCTCCTACAGGGAACGCGCAACCTCTGTAGGAGCGAGCTTGCTCGCGATCCGCTGCGCGCAGCGGCCAGTCGATATCACGCTTCGGGTTGCAGGATCAGCACCGCCAGCGGCGGCAGGTTCAACGCCAGCGACAACGCCTGGCCGTGGCTCGCCACGTCCTCGGTGAACACCCCGCCGCCATTGCCATAGTTGGACCCGGCGTAGGTATCGGAGTCGCTGTTGAACAACTCGCCCCAGCGCCCGGCGAAGGGCACGCCGATCCGGTAGGCCTGGCGCGGCACCGGGGTGAAGTTGGCCACCACCAGCAGCGGCTTGCCGTCCTTGCTCCAGCGCAGCCAGGCGTAGACGCTGTTGATCGCGTCGTCGCCGATCAGCCACTGGAAGCCCTGGGGCGCGTCGTCCTGGTCGTGCAGCGCCGGATGCTCGCGGTACAGCCGGTTGAGATCGCCCACCAGCTTCTGCACGCCGCGGTGCTCGGGGTATTGCAGCAGGTACCAGTCCAGTTGCTGATCGTGATTCCATTCGCGCCACTGGCCGAACTCGCAGCCCATGAACAGCAGCTTCTTGCCCGGGTGGGTCCACATGAAACTCAGGTAGGCCCGCAGGTTGGCGAACTTCTGCCAGCGGTCGCCGGGCATCTTGTCGATCAGCGAGCGTTTGCCGTGCACCACTTCGTCGTGGGAGATCGGCAGGATGAAGCGCTCGGACCAGGCGTACACCAGGCCGAAGCTCAGTTCGTTGTGGTGATGGGCGCGGTACACTGGGTCCTGCTGGATGTAATGTAGCGAGTCGTGCATCCAGCCCATGTTCCATTTATAGGCGAAGCCCAGGCCGCCCTGCTGGGTACCCTGGCTGACGCCCGGCCAGGCCGTGGACTCCTCGGCGATCACCAGGGCGCCCGGCGCCTCAAGGGACACCACGTCATTCAGGTGACGGAGAAAATCGATGGCTTCGAGGTTCTCGCGCCCGCCATGGCGATTGGGCACCCACTCCCCGGCGTTGCGCGAATAGTCGCGGTAGAGCATCGAGGCCACGGCATCCACCCGCAGGCCGTCGACATGGAAATGCTTGAGCCAGTGCAGCGCCGACGCCAGCATGAAACCGTGGACCTCGGTGCGCCCCAGGTTGTAGATCAGGGTGTCCCAATCCTGGTGGAAACCTTCCAGCGGGTTGCCGTACTCGTACAGCGCGGTGCCGTCGAATTGCGCCAGGCCGTGGGCGTCGGTGGGAAAGTGCGCCGGCACCCAGTCGAGAATCACCCCGATGCCCGCCAGGTGGCAGGCGTTGACGAATGCCGCAAAGTCGTCGGCGCTACCGTAGCGGGCGCTGGGGGCGAACTGCGACAGCGGCTGATAGCCCCAGGAACCGCCGAAGGGATGCTCCATGATCGGCATCAGCTCGATATGGGTGAACCCCAGGTTCTGCACATAGGGGATCAGGCGTTCGGCCAGCTCGTGCCAGTCGTACTGGCGCGCCACCTCGCCCAGATCGTCCACCTCGCATTGCCAGGAGCCGGCATGCAGTTCGTAGATCGACAGGGGCGCGTCCGCGCGCTGGCGTTCGCCACGGGCCTGCATCCAGTCGAAGTCCTGCCAGTCGATGCTCAGCGGGCTGGCGACTTTCGAGGCGGTGTCCGGCGGCAGCTGGGTGGCCAGCGCCACCGGATCGGACTTCAGCGGCAGGATGCCGTGGGCACCGAGGATTTCATATTTGTAGGCTTCGCCCGGGCCCAGGCGCGGAATGAACAGCTCCCAGACCCCGGACGGATGACGCAGGCGCATCGGGTGCCGCCGCCCGTCCCAGACGTTGAAGTCGCCGACCACCGAGACCCGCCGGGCATTCGGCGCCCAGACCGCGAAACGCACGCCGTCGACACCCTCCACGGTTTTCAGCTGCGCGCCGAGGCAGGCACTGAGGTCGCGGTGGTTGCCCTCGGCGAACAGGTACAGGTCCATCTCCCCCAGCAATGGGCCGAAGCTGTAAGGGTCTTCGCCAATATGCTCGCCACCGGCCCATTGCGTACGCAGCAGATAGGGCTGGGCCTGGGCAAAGTGCCCGACGAACAACCCCGGTACCTCGGTGCCCTCCAGGCTGCCCAGCACTGTCACGCCATCGCGAGCCAGCACCTGCACACTCAGGGCGCCCGGCAGGAAGGCACGGATGAATTGGCCGCCGGCGCCGTCGGCATGGGGGCCGAGCACGGCAAAGGGGTCCTGGTGCTCGGCACGCACCAGCGCCTCGACATCCCGGGCGCTAGGCATTGCCTGTTTGACCTCACCCTGTTCCTTGTTCGAGAAACTCATGACTGCTCTCCAGCACTTTTTGTATCGGAAAAGGGTTTCACATCACTCAACAACCTATGCAGCCCCCGCAGCGGCACCGCGAGCCAGGCCGGACGGTTTTCCGCTTCATACGCCACTTCGTAGGCTGCTTTCTCCAGGCTGAACAAGGCCAGCGCGGCGTCCTCGCCATTTTTTTCCTGCCAGGCATGAGCAAGACTAGCTGCCGCCAGCCGGTACGCCTGGACAAACGACTCGCGGGCTTCACGCAGATAACGCTCGGTGACCCGCTGCCGGGCCGCCAGGGCGTGGGCCGAGGCGTCGAGGCTCTGGCCGCCGAGGGCCAGCGCCGCGGCATAGTCGAAGGAGCGCAGCACCCCACTGACGTCCTTGTACGGACTGTGCTTGCCCCGGCGCTCGTCCAGCGGCCGGGCCGGTTCGCCCTCGAAATCGATCAGGTAGGCGTCGCCCTTGATCACCAGCACCTGGCCCAGGTGCAGGTCGCCGTGGACGCGCATACGCAAACCGCCGACCGCCTGTTTCGCCAGGCCCTGGATATGCGCCAGGATCGCCTTCTTGTGTTGGTTCCACGACGCCACGCGCTGTCGATCCTCGGCCGTCAGCTCAGTCTGATGCTGCTTGAGCAAGTGCAAGGCCCGTTCCAGTTGCGCGCCAATCTGCCTGGCCCAGGCCTGGGCGTCCTTGTCGGTACTCGGCCGCGCGCGGAAAGCCGGGTTGGTGGTCGGCGCCGCGAGGACCTGGTGCATTTCCCCCAGGCGCTGGCCGAGCATGCCGGCAAAGTCGCGCAGCTCGCCCAGGGCGTTGTAATGCTGGTCCTGCTCGGACATGGCATCGGCCAGTTCGTCGCGGATCGCCCGCTCCAGGTTGTTCTGGGTCCACTCCCAGGCATCGCCCTGATTGCTCAGGTAACCCTGGGCGATCATCAGCAGGCTGTCCTCGCCCTGCCCGTCCCGGCGGATCACCGAACCGAGCAAGGGTGAAATGTGCTGGAAGCCGGCGGCGGTCAGGTAGGCGCTCATCTCCAGTTCCGGGTGCACGCCGCTGGCCACCTTGCGGATCAGCTTGAGCACCAGGCTACCGCCGATCACCACCGAGCTGTTGGATTGCTCGGCGGACAGGTAGCGCACTTCGGATTCCGCGCCCAGGCCGAGCTCGGCCAGTTGCTCCGTGGCCTCGAAGCGGATCTCGCCCTCGCCACACGGCAGCACGGTGTGCGTCTGGATCGCCTGCAGGACATTGTGGACAAAGCTTTCCAGGGCAAAGGCATCGGTGATCAGCCCCACCTGGCGGCCACGGCGCACCCGCGCCAGGGCCAGTTGCTGCGGCAGCGCGGCGCCGATCTGCTCTTCGCCGAGCAAGCCGAACGGCAACTGGTAGCGCCCGCTCTGGCCGCCGCCGCTGACCTCCAGCTCGCTGAGCAACACCGGATGCTGCGGATCGCCAAAGCGCACGCCATAGGCGATGTGCACCTGTTCGATGGCGCTGTCCTTGCCGGCGAACCAGCGGCGCTTGGGCAGCCAGGTCGGCAGCGAACTCTGCTCCAGGGTGGTGCGCGACGGCGCTTCGAGCAATTCCTCGAGGCGCTTTTTCAGCACCAGGGTGGTGAAGTCCGGCAGGCTCTGGGCCGGCTCCACATGCCAGCTCGGCATCTGGTTTTCCGCCGCCAGGACAAACCAGTAGAAACCGTAGGGCGCCAGGGTCAGGAGGAAATTCAGCTGGCCGATTGGCGGGAAGGCATTCCCGCCGAGCATCTCCACCGGCACCATGCCGGCGAACGCCGACAGGTCCAGTTCCGCCGCCTGGGCGCTGCGCGACACATTGGCCACGCAGAGGATGATTTCGTGCTTGCCGTCGGGCCCGGTGTATTCGCGGGTATAGGCCAGGATCCGGCGGTTGCTCGGCGACAGCATCTTCAGGCTGCCGCGGCCGAAGGCCTTGGACTGTTTGCGGATCGCCAGCATGCGCCGGGTCCAGTTGAGCAGTGAATGCGGGTCGCCGGCCTGGGTCTCGACATTCACCGACTGGTAGCCGTACAGCGGGTCCATGATCGGCGGCAGGACCAGGCTCGCCGGGTCGGCCCGGGAGAAGCCGCCGTTGCGGTCGATCGACCATTGCATCGGCGTGCGCACGCCATCGCGGTCGCCCAGGTAGATGTTGTCGCCCATGCCGATCTCGTCGCCGTAATACAGGGTCGGCGTGCCCGGCATCGACAGCAGCAGGCTGTTGAGCAGCTCGACCCGGCGGCGGTCGCGCTCCATCAGCGGCGCCAGGCGCCGGCGAATCCCCAGGTTGATCCGCGCGCGTCGGTCGGCGGCGTAGTAGTTCCACAGGTAGTCGCGCTCGCGGTCGGTGACCATCTCCAGGGTCAGCTCATCGTGGTTGCGCAGGAAGATCGCCCATTGGCAGTTGGCGGGAATCTCCGGGGTCTGGCGCAGGATGTCGGTGATCGGGAAGCGGTCTTCCTGGGCCAGCGCCATGTACATGCGCGGCATCAATGGGAAGTGGAAGGCCATGTGGCATTCGTCGCCGTCATTGCCCTTCACATCGCCAAAATATAATTGGGTGTCTTCCGGCCACTGGTTGGCTTCGGCCAGCAGCATGCGATCCGGGTAGTTGGCGTCGATCTCGGCGCGGATCTGCTTGAGCACGTCGTGGGTCTCGGGCAGGTTCTCGTTGTTGGTGCCGTCGCGTTCGATCAGGTAGGGAATGGCGTCCAGGCGCAGGCCGTCGATGCCCATGTCCAGCCAGTAGCGCATCACCGACAGGACCGCCTTCATCACCTGCGGGTTGTCGAAGTTGAGGTCCGGCTGGTGGGAATAGAAGCGGTGCCAGAAGTACTGGCCGGCCACCGGGTCCCAGGTCCAGTTGGATTTTTCGGTGTCGAGAAAGATGATCCGCGTGCCGTCGTACTTCTGATCGTCATCGGACCACACATAGAAATCCCGCGCCTTGGAGCCGGCCTTGGCCTTGCGCGCCCGCTGGAACCAGGGGTGCTGGTCCGAGGTGTGGTTGATGACCAGCTCGGTGATCACCCGCAGCCCGCGCTTATGGGCCTCGGCGATAAACCGCCGGGCGTCGGCCAGGGTCCCGTAGTCGGGGCTGACGCCGCGGTATTCGGCGATGTCGTACCCGTCGTCGCGGCGCGGCGAGGGATAGAACGGCAGCAGCCAGATGGTGTTCACCCCCAGGTCGGCGATGTAGTCGAGCTTGGCGATCAACCCGGGAAAATCGCCGATCCCGTCGTTGTTGGAGTCGAAATAGGATTTGACGTGAACCTGATAGATCACCGCGTCCTTGTACCAGAGCGGGTCCTTGATGAAGGTGGCTGACCTGGGTTTCTTCGCCATGGGTAACTCCTGAAAAATTCATTGATCCGTGGCTGTGTAACTGCCCTGTAGCCGCTGCCGAGCCCGCGAGGCTGCGACAAGGTCCGCAGGACCTTCAAGGGCCCCAAGAGCGCGTCCCGTTCCGGGCCGATCGCAGCCTGCGGCAGCGGCTACATCGATCGCGCTCCTCTGTAGCCGCTGCCGAGCCTGCGAGGCTGCGATAAGGTCCGCAGGACCTTCGAGGCCGCCAGGAACACGTCCCGTTCCGGGCCGTCCGCAAAATCAGGCAACGCTGATGCGCCAGATACCGAACGGTTGCTGCCAGGGTTCGATCCGCATGAACTGGGTCTTGCCGTACCAGGTCCAGCGATGGCCATTCATCAGGTCCTCGCCCTGGGTCTGCGCATCGTCGGGCAGGCCCAGTTCCCACAGCGGCAATTCGAAATGCGCTTCCTGAGCGTTGAACGGGTCGAGGCTGACCGCCACCAGGATGAAGTTGTCGAGGTCGGCGGTACGCTTGCCGAAATACAAGATGTTGTCGTTCCAGGCGTTGTAGACCTGCAAGCCCAGGTGCGTCTGCAGCGCCGGGTTCTGCCGACGGATGCGGTTGAGCTGGGCGATCTCGGCAATGATGTTGCCGGGGGCGTTGAAGTCCCGGGGGCGGATCTCGTATTTCTCCGAGTCCAGGTATTCCTCGCGCCCCGGAACCGGCGCCGCCTCGCACAGCTCGAACCCCGAATACATGCCCCACAGGCCCGAGCCCATGGTGGCCAGCGCGGCGCGGATGAGAAACCCCGGGCGCCCCGAGTCATGGAGAAAGAACGGGTTGATGTCCGGCGTGTTGACGAAGAAGTTCGGCCGGTAGCATTCGCGCCACGGCGACTGGTTGAGTTCGGTGAAGTAAGTCGCCAGTTCGCTCTTGGTGTTGCGCCAGGTGAAATAGGTGTAGCTCTGGGAATAACCGACCTTGCCCAGGCGCGCCATCATCGCCGGCGTGGTGAAGGCCTCGGCGAGAAAGATCACCTCCGGGTAGCGCGCCCGCACATCGGCGATCAGCCACTGCCAGAACGGCAGCGGCTTGGTATGCGGGTTGTCCACGCGAAAGATCTTCACCCCCTCCTCGACCCAGCCGACCACGATGTCGCGCAGCTCCAGCCACAGGCTGGGGATGGCCTCGATGGCATAGAAGTCGACGTTGACGATGTCCTGGTATTTCTTCGGCGGGTTCTCGGCGTATTTGATACTGCCGTCCGGGCGCCAGTTGAACCACCCCGGATGCTGCTTGAGCCAGGGATGGTCCTGGGAACACTGGATGGCGAAATCCAGGGCGATCTCCAGGCCGTGCTCGGCGGCCGCCGCCACCAGGCGGCGGAAATCCTCGCGGCTGCCGAGCTGCGGATGGATCGCCTCGTGGCCACCCTCTTCGCTGCCGATCGCATAGGGGCTGCCCGGCTCGTCGGGGCCGGCGGTCAGCGAGTTATTGCGGCCCTTGCGGAAGCTGCGGCCGATGGGATGGATCGGCGGGAAGTACAGCACGTCGAAACCCATGTCATGGATCATCGCCAGGCGCGAGTGCACATCATTGAAAGTGCCATGACGGGCCGGATCATCGGTGATCGAACGGGGAAACAGCTCGTACCAGCTGGCGAACTGCGCGCGTTCGCGCTCCACGTCCAGCGGATATTCCGGGCTCAGGCTCAGGTAGGGACGGTGGTCGGACTCGGCCATCAGCCGTGCACTGCGTTCGTGCAGGAACAGCGCCACCTGCTCGGCTTCGAGCAGCGTCGCCAGCTCATGGTGCAGCGCCAGCAACTGCTCGCGCAACGGCCCTTCGCTGCGCTCGGCGGCGTGCAGCACATGGCTGCGGCCCTCCTGCAATTCGAGGCTGACCGCGACGCCGGCCTGGTGTTTTTTCTGCAGTTCGTAGCAGAAGCTGGCGAACTGATCGATCCAGGCCTCGATGCAATACAGGTAGCGGCCCTGGCTGGGCACTGTGAACTGGCCTTCCCAGCTATTGTTGCCGAGGTCTTCCATGGTTTCGCTGTGCCAGTGGCTGTCGGCTTCGGCGCACCAGCGGATGCGCACGGCCAGCTTGTCGTGGCCGTCGGCGAACACCTTGCTGCTGACCCGCACCACCTGCCCCTCCACCGCCTTGACCGCGAACTGGCCACCGTCGATCAGCGGCCGGGTGTTCTCGATGACGATGCGTGGCAGCAGCAAGGCCTGCGACAGGGGCAGGTTCGGGTTGTATTGCAGTTCAGTCGGTCTTTTTTCGGCAGTCATCGAGCATCACTCCTTACGCCCCATGGACGCTCTGTTGCTGGTCTATTCCGGCGCGGGCCCTCTCTTGGGAGCGGCCCCCAGGGTCGGCAACCACCCGCGCGGATCAGCGAAGCACTTAGGTTCCGAGACACCAGGGCCGGGAAAGTTCACCCGGATTTGCCTCCCTTCGCACCGGGAATCAAATCGCCGGGGCGAGGGTCCACCTTGGGAGACTGTGCAAAACCAAGCACAAAGGAGGCCATGCCGATGAGTATCCCGATCCCCGCGGAAACGCCCGATCCGAACATCGATCGCCCGACCTTGCCGCCAATCGTGCCCCCAACAGGGCCGGAACCGGTGCCCGAAGAAGATCCACCGGAAACGACCCCGCCGCCCAAGGAGGAGCCGCCGAGCGATCCGGCGCCGGTCATTGCTTGCGGTCACAGCATTACGCCCAAATCATGACAAGCGTAGACAATCGGTTGCCCGTCGCTGCCTTCGCCAACCGGCCGCGGGCCTCCCTTCGTTGCTGGTCGCGAGCGTGTCGGCGACGCTTCAGGGCGTTCCTCCGGGCGGTTCCTCATCGCCTTCCAGCTTGTGCACTATCCAGGGCATCACGCTGAAGACCGCCAGGGCCAGCAGGGTGCTGAGCACCGCCGTGGCTTCGCGGCCAACGCCCACCGAGACGCCGATCGCCGCGGTCATCCACAGCCCGGCCGCGGTGGTCAGGCCTTTGACGCGCCCCTCGTCCTGCGTGCCCTTGAGAATGGTGCCCGCGCCGAGAAAACCGATACCGGCGATCACCCCCTGCACCACCCGGCTCATGGCATCGGCCTGGGCGCCGGACATCTGCGGCACCAGCACGAACAACGCCGCCCCCAGCGCCACCAGCATATGGGTGCGCACCCCGGCGGCCTTGCCCTTGTGCTCGCGCTCAAAACCGAGAATGCCGCCCAGCAGCGCGGCGATCAGCAGGCGTACGGTGATCTGGGTGAGTTGCCGGGCATCGCCGATGTCGGCGAACTCCGCTTGCAGGGTGACCCAGACTTCATGCCACCAAGCGTTCATGCGCAGGTCCTTTCCGTTCGGGTTCTCAGGTTCTTGGCTGGCGGACGGCGACAAGGCAGCCCCTCCTTAATGAAAGGACAGCGACGCCGGACAAAAGGTGCGATCCGCCGCCCGGCGACCATTGATCGGTCGGGCAGAACCCCGGACGGCAGCCGGGCCCTAAAAACCGTACCCACCACACAACAGGATTCGACCATGAGCCTGCGCATCGAAAACCGGATCTGCCATTTCGACACCGAAGACCTTCACGCCCGCCTGCCAGCCAGCGCCGTGACCGTGATCACCGACGCGGCCAAGTCGATGTCGGCGGTCGACCTCGAAGGCCGGCGCCTCTACATCACCGAAGCAGAAGCCGACGCATTGACCGTAGCAGGCGCCACCGACGGCCGGCGTCACCTGCACGCCAGCGACAGTGATTCGGTGATTTGACTGATCTGCATCACGGCGCCCCACGCAGGCCTGTGCCAGACGCCGACGGCGCCCGATAACGGGCGCCTGGCCGGGTATGGCAAGTTGTCGCAGGGCGGCCCTTCGCGGCCATCTGATCTGCTTTTTATTGCAATACCTGAGTCTGTTATGCAAACAGATCGCTGGGCATAGTTCGTCTGCCTGATGGAGGCTGATGAGCGAACGACCATGAGCGAAAGAATCCCCGTCCGATTAGTAGAAACATTCGAGCCTGCGCGCGCAAAGACGAAGGCCAAATCCAGCGACAACCTGATCCACACCCGCAGTTTCACCGGCCTGTTCCGCACCCTGCGCATGAGCGGCGCGGGCTTCCTGTTCCTGCTGTTCTTCGGCACCGTGTGGTTGAACTGGGGCGGCCGCCAGGCGGTGCTCTGGGACCTCGCGGAAAGCAAGTTCCATATCTTCGGCGCCACCTTCTGGCCGCAGGATTTCATCCTGCTCTCGGCGTTGCTGATCATCTGCGCCTTCGGCCTGTTCGCCATCACCGTGTTCGCCGGCCGCGTCTGGTGCGGCTACACCTGCCCGCAGAGCTCCTGGACCTGGCTGTTCATGTGGTGCGAGAAGATCACCGAGGGTGAACGCAACCAGCGCATCAAGCTTGCGGCCGCGCCCTGGAACCTGAACAAGCTGATCCGCCGTTCGGCCAAGCACAGCCTGTGGCTGGCCATCAGCCTGCTCACCGGCCTGACCTTCGTCGGTTACTTCACGCCGATCCGGCCGCTGGCCGAGGAACTGCTGACCCTGCAGATCGGCGGCGTCAGCCTGTTCTGGGTGCTGTTCTTCACCGGCGCCACCTACCTCAACGCCGGCTGGCTGCGCGAGGCGGTGTGCATGCACATGTGCCCTTATGCGCGGTTCCAGAGCGTAATGTTCGACAAGGACACCCTGACCATTTCCTACGACCCGGCCCGTGGCGAAATTCGCGGCCCGCGCAAACGCGGCGTGAAACCCAGCGATATCGGCCTCGGCGACTGCATCGATTGCCAGCTGTGCGTGCAGGTCTGCCCGACCGGCATCGACATCCGCGACGGCCTGCAGATGGAGTGCATCGGCTGCGCCGCCTGCATCGACGCCTGCGATTCGATCATGGACAAGATGGGTTATGCCCGGGGCCTGATCAGCTACACCTCGGAACACCAGTTGCAGGGTGGCAAGACCCATCTGCTGCGCCCGCGCCTGATCGGCTACAGCGCGGTGCTGCTGGTGATGATCGGCGCCCTGGCCCTGGCGCTGGTGGAGCGGCCGATGGTGTCGCTGGACGTCAGCAAGGACCGTGGCCTGTTCCGCGAAAACAGCCTGGGCCAGATCGAGAACATCTACAGCCTGAAGATCATCAACAAGACCCAGCAACGCCAGGATTACCGCCTGCAACTGGTGGACGGCGACGGCTTCCAGCTGCAAGGCAAGACCGAAGTCAGCCTGGCCGCGGGCGAGATCGTCGACCTGCCGGTGTCGGTGGCGATGATCGCCGAGCAGCCGCAGAGCAGTTCCCAGGAGCTGAGTTTCAAGGTGGTCGACGCCGACCAGCCGCAGATCTACAGCGTGGCCAAGAGCCGGTTTGTTGCGCCCTTGAACCGTTGATCCCTTAGACTGGGCGCCGCTTTGCGGCTATCGCGGACGAGCCTCGCTCCGGCAATGGAGCGAGGCTTGTCCGCGGTAAACGCCCAGACACCGCAGAACCCAACCCGAGCCGCCCCATGAAACGCTACGAAAAATTCGCCGACGACATCGCTGAACTGATCCGCTCCGGGGTGCTCGGCCCCGGCCAGCGCGTACCTTCGGTACGTTACGCCAGCCAGACCTATGGGGTCAGCCCGTCCACGGTGTTCCAGGCCTATTACCTGCTGGAGCGGCGCGGCCTGATCCGCGCCCGGCCGCGCTCCGGCTACTTCGTCAACACCCATGCGCCGAGCCCGTTCTCGGAGCCGGTGATCAGCAGCCAGGTCAACGAGTCCACCGAGGTCGATGTCAGCGAACTGGTGTTCTCGGTGCTGGACTCGATCAAGGACCCGACCACCGTGCCGTTCGGCTCGGCCTTTCCCAGCCCGACCCTGTTCCCGCTGCAGCGCCTGTCGCGCTCCCTGGCCAGCGCCAGCCGCGAGATGGACCCGCGCGTGGTGGTCACCGACATGTCGCCGGGCAACCCGCAGCTGCGCCGGCAGATCGCCCTGCGCTACATGGTCGGCGGGCTGATGCTGCCCATGGAAGAACTGCTGATCACCAACGGCGCCCTGGAAGCCCTGAACCTGTGCCTGCAGGCGGTGACCGAACCCGGCGACCTGGTGGCCATCGAGGCGCCGGCCTTCTACGCCAGCCTGCAAGTGCTGGAGCGCCTGAAACTCAAGGCGGTGGAAATCCCCGTGCACCCGCGGGACGGCATCGACCTGGGAGTGCTGGCGCAGACCCTGGAGCGGCACCCGATCAAGGCCTGCTGGTGCATGACCAGCTTCCAGAACCCCATGGGCGCGACCATGCCCGAGGCGAAGAAGCAGGAACTGGTGGCGTTGCTGCGCAGCCATCAGGTGCCGCTGATCGAGGACGACGTCTACGCCGAGCTGTACTACGGCCAGCAGGCGCCGAAACCGGCCAAGGCCTTCGACACCGAGGGCCTGGTGATGCATTGCGGCTCGTTCGCCAAGAGCCTGGCACCGGGTTATCGCATCGGCTGGGTCGCCGCCGGGCGTTACGCGCAGAAGATCGAACGGCTGAAACTGATGACCTCGCTGTGCGCCTCGATGCCGGCCCAGGCGGCCATCGCCGACTACCTGCAACACGGCGGCTACGACCGCCATCTGCGCAAACTGCGCTACGCCCTGGAAGAACAGCAGAGCGCCATGCTCGCCGCCATCGCCCGCTACTTCCCGGCGCAGACCCGGGTCAGCCAGCCGGCCGGCGGCTACTTCCTGTGGCTGGAACTGCCGGCGCAGATGGATTCGTTGAAGCTGTTCCAGATGGCCCTGGCCCAGGGCATCAGCATCGCCCCGGGACCGATCTTCTCGCCGACCCAGCGCTTTCGAAACTGCATCCGCCTGAACTACGGCAGCCCGTGGAACGAAGCGGCGGAACAGGCCATGGAAACCCTGGGACGGATCGTGCGGTCGTTCTAATCAGAGGCCTTGCCGCCCCTTCACAATTGCTGCAGCATCCGCGCTCCAATTTTCCAGGGAAGGAGCGCGGCATGGTCGAAGACCTGTATTACGACGACTATCCAGAGGCCAAGGCCGAGCTGACCAAGGCTATTCAGCGCGGGCGCCTGCCACTGCTGGCCCAGGAGCTCAACGCCTATGACTGTATACAGGCGATCTTCGAGCTGGACGCGGTGAACAATCCCCAGGACGAGGACGATGCCTTCTTCGACCTGGCCCTGGCCCTGATCGGCTGGGTCCCCGGCCCCGGCCAGGAGTTGAAGATCATCCTGCGCCTGATCAACCGCGCACCCCAGCGTCATGCCGAAAGCCTGTTCGACCTGATCCGCCATACCCTGCTGGCCTGCCGCCTGAAGACCAGCCCCGAGCAGTTGCTGGAAAAATGCCTGGACCCGCGGCACCTGAGCGAGGAAATGCCCGAGATCGTCAGTGCCGTGCGCGCCTCCTCCACCTTCAATGGCCTGACACCCCAGCAACAGCGGCTGGTGATCCACAACCTCGATGAAGCCCGGGAACACAGCGAATTTCTCATGGAGTCGGTGCGCAACCGCATCGCGCCCTGGGTCGCCGCACAGCGCAACAACTCGGCCGCCGCCCACAGCCGCGGCCCGGCCCTGCTGGCCAAGCCGCAGTCTTCCCTCGAGCCGGGCAAGACAGTCGTCCGCAGCGCACCGCAGTCCGAATCCCGCGACGCCGCCCGCACCACCCAGGCGATCAACCAAGGCCTCGAACCGCTCACCGGCGAAGGCCACTGGCTGGAACTGAACCTGCATTACCCCAACCTGGAACCGGTGTCCGGCGCCGCCTACCGGGTCGTCTTCAGTGACGGCTCGCAAGCCGAAGGCAGCCTGGACGACGAAGGCTTCGCCCGCCTGGAAGGCATTCCTCCCGGCCCGGCCCAGGTGTACTACGGCGAAGACCCGCGGCCCTACCAGCGCCTGCCGATCCGCGCCCTGCCAGCCGACCTGCGGCAGCTGGAAGAAGAGTTGGAAGCCCTTGAGCTGGAACCGACCGAAGTGGACCTGCCGACCCTTCTGCTCGAAGCCTCCCAGCGCAAGGCGCCCTTCACCCTGATTCCCGTTTACTGAACCCAGGCCCCGACATGAACCGCAGACAAGTGTTTCTCAGCCACCAGCAGTACCAGCAGCAGCGCGAAAGCCTGGAGGGCGTCGAAGCCCACTGGCGGAGCCACTCGATGATGGCCGACAGCCCGCTTCAGGAGGCCTCCCTCAAGGCCTGGGAAGTCCAGCAGGCACGGCTGCACCGCCTGATCCTGGGCTACACCGGCGGCGAGCCGCTGGAGCAACTGGCCCAGGCCCTGGATGGGGTGATCGAGGCCTACGAAGACTATCAGCGCAAACTGGCGCTCCATGAGGAGATACCGGACATCGCGCCCCTGGCCATCGACGACTACCCACACGACTTCGAGGAGTACGTGCAAGTCATCGGCCTGTGCATCCTGCTGCAACGCGGCGACCTGCTGCCACGCCTGGCGTTGCTGCAAGACCGCGCCGGCTATAAAGGTGACGACACCCTGGTCGAAGACTTGCTCACGGCCTACCTGCCCGACCGCGAGGACGTGGACCAGTGGAACCACGAGGTCTACACGCCCCTGGTCAAGGCCATCTATGTCGAGGACCCGAGCGAGGCCCGCGAGTTGCTGGTGGAGTATTGCAACCAGTGGTACCTGGCGTTCGAGCACGCCTCCTGGCACGACAGCCACCTGGACGACGAGGACGGCGGTTACTTTGGTTACTGGGCGTTCGAAGCGGCGGCCATCGCCTACCTGTACGGCCTCAACGACAGCGCGGTGCGGCACATGGTCTTCCCTCGGGACATGCTCGAGTACGCCCGCCGCTTCAGCCCGCCACCGATTCCAGGCCGGTAGGCGCCTGCAAGACCGGCTCTAGCACCCGGTCAGCGGCCGCCGCCCAGGTCGATAAAGGTCCCGGTGGAATACGAGGCCTTGTCCGACAGCAGCCAGATGATCGCCTCCGCCACTTCGTCCGGGCGGCCGCCGCGGCCCATGGGGATGGCGGACTCCAGCTTGCTGACGCGGTCGGCGTCGCCGCTCAGGGCATGGAAGTCGGTGTAGATGTAGCCCGGGCGCACGCCGTTGACGCGGATGCCTTCTCCGGCGACTTCCTTGGACAGGCCGATGGTGAAGGTGTCCAGCGCCCCCTTGGAGGCGGCGTAGTCGATGTACTCGCCGGGCGCGCCCAGGCGGGCGGCGACCGAGGACACATTGACGATGCTGCCGCCCTGCCCGCCATGCCTTGGCGACATGCGCAGCACCGCGTGCTTGGCGCAGAGGATCGGCCCGAGCACGTTGGTCTTGAGGGTCTTGAGAATGCGGAATTCGGACATTTCGTCGAGCCGCGACTTCTGCCCGACGGTCCCGGCGTTATTCACCAGCGCGGTGACCCGCCCCAACTCGGCATCGACCCGCTGGTAGAGGGCGATCACTTCGTCCTCGATGCTGACATCGGCCCGCACGGCAATCGCCTGGGCGCCCAGGCCACGCACCTGCTCCAGCACCTGGAAGGCCGCCTGTTCGTCGGCCTGGTAGTTGATGCAGATGCGATAGCCCTGTTGCGCGGCCAGCAGCGCGGTGGCCGCGCCAATACCGCGACCGCCACCGGTGATGAGGATGACTTTGTCCATGCTGCCAACTCCCTCGCTGATCTTTGAACGCCGCCAATTAAACACCCTGGGGCGAGCGTTGCAAACCTTCTCCGCCCCGTGGCTGGTCGCCGGTCGGCGTGTCTATCCAGGCAGATCGCGGGCTTGGAGTTTGCGCTCGCTGCGTCGGAGTGCCGCCCAAACCGTTCGCAGCCTCGCAGGCTCGGCAGCGGCTACGGGAGTCGGCTGCAACGCGATCGATGTCGCCGCTGCCGCAGGCTGCGATCGGCCGGTACGGCCGTGGCGTTCTCACGCCAGCAAATCCTTATGGGTCGACGCTGTCTGGTCAATCGAGCGTCGACCGGCCGCTCCTACAGAAGTCTCTGTAGCCGCTGCCGCAGGCTGCGAACCGGCGAAGCAGGCAGGCTTTTCGAGGCGCTCAGAGTGCCAGCTGTTCGGCCTGCTGGATGTTCTGCATGAACCGTGCGGCCGGCAGCGGATGGCCGAGGAAATAACCTTGCAGCGAATCGCAGCCCAGCTGGGTCAGGAAGTTCTGCTGCACGTCGGTTTCCACGCCCTCGGCAACGATCCGCAAGCCCAGGGCCTGGCCCAGGGCGACGATGGCCGAGACGATCGCCGCATCGTCGCTGTCGTGCTCCAGGTCGCGGACGAAACCGCGGTCGATCTTCAATTCGTTGGCCGGCAGGCGCTTGAGGTACATCAGGCTCGAATAACCGGTACCGAAGTCGTCGATGGACAGGTCCACGCCCATCTCCGCCAGTTGCTTGAGCACGGTCATGCTGGCGTCGGCATCGCTCATGGCCGTGGTCTCGGTGATCTCCAGGGTCAGGCTGTTGGCCGGCAAGCGGTGCAGGCTCAGCGCCTTCGCCACGCTGTCGACCAGCCCGGCATGGCAGAACTGCAACGCCGAGATGTTCACCGCGATCCGCCAGCCTTCATAACCTTCGCTGTACCACTCGCGCATCTGCCGGCAGGCCTCGTTGAGCACCCACTCGCCGATGGGGATGATCAGCCCGGTCTTTTCCGCAAGGTCAATGAACTTATCCGGCAGCAGCAGCCCCAGTTGCGGGTGCTCCCAGCGCAACAAGGCCTCGGCGCCTACCGGCAAGCCGTTGGCGGCATCGAACTTGGGCTGGTAATAGAGCCTGAACTCGCCGTGCTCGACGGCATGGCGCAGGTCCTGCAGCAACTGCAGTTGCCGGCGCGCGTCGCTGTTCATCGAGGCGTCGAAGAAGCTGTAGCCGTTCTTGCCGGTGCCCTTGGCGTGATACATCGCCGCATCGGCGTTCATCAGCAGTTCCTGGGGCGTCAGGCCGTTGCCCGGGTACACCGCGATGCCGACGCTGGCGGAGATCTGCAACTCGTGTTCGGCGACCCGGAATGCCTGGCCGATCAGGCCCACCTGGCGCGCGGCCAGGCGCAAGGCATCGTCCGCCTCGTTCAGTTGCACCAGCAGCACGAACTCATCGCCGCCGATCCGCGCCAGGGTGTCCTGGCTGCGCAGGTCTTCGCGCAGGCGCACCGCCACCTCGCGCAGCAACTGGTCGCCCATGTGATGGCCGAAGGCATCGTTGACCGGCTTGAAGCCGTCCAGGTCGATGAACATCAGCGCGAAACAACCGCCCTGCTCCGTCACCCGCTGCATCGCCTGGTCGATACGGTCGGCCAGCAGCGTGCGGTTCGGCAGGCCGGTCAGGGTGTCGTGCAGCGCCAGTTGGGTCAACTCGCGGTTGGCCACGGTCAGCGACTCGGCCAGCACCGCGGTGCGCGCTTCCAGGCGCGCGTCGAGTACCGAGGTCAGCAAGGCAATGATCAGCACCGCCAGGGTGGTGATCAGCACCAGGTTGTCCAGGCCCTTGCCGCTCAGGCCATCCACCGCCGCGCCACAGAAACTGCCGTCGGCGAACCGCGCCGCGGCCATGCCGGTGTAGTGCATGCCGACAATGGCGATGCCCATCACCACCGCGGCCCCACAGCGGGCCAAACGTACATAAGGGGTATTGCGGCGCAGGCGGAAGGCGATCCACAGCGCCGCGGCCGAGGCGCCGACGGCAATCAGCAGCGAGGCGCCGAACAGGCTCGGGTCGTAGTCGATGCCCGGCTGCATGCGCATCGCCGCCATGCCGGTGTAATGCATGGCGCTGATCCCGGCGCCCATGACCAGCGCGCCGAAGGCCAGCTGCCAGAGCGGCAGGCTCTGCTGGCTCACCAGCCATAGGGCGAAACCGCAGGACAGCACGGAAATCAGCAGCGACAGCGCGGTGATGCCGGTGTCGTAGCCCAGGTCGATGGGCAGGCTGAAGGCGAGCATGCCGATAAAGTGCATCGACCACACGCCGATGCCCATGGCCAGGGCGCCGCCGGCCATCCACAAGAGTGCCGCCCGACCACGCGTGGTGGCGATGCGACCGGTCAGGTCGAGTGCGGTGTAAGAGGCGAGAATCGCCACAAACAGGGAAATCAGAACCAGGGCGGGAGAGTAGGTACCGGTGAGCATGAACGTCTCGTGGCGTTAGCCGGAAGCGTCCATGCCCGGCGGTAAAAAGGCGCAATTGTACTGCTTGCGTACAGAAACACACTCACAAAGTAAGCAAAAAGCCATCAGTCGGACGAAAGTAACCGGTTGATAAAACAAACCGGTTACAGCGACTCGACCGCTGACAACGGTGACACAACGCCAGGGACGCCGCTATCGACGTAGCCGCTGGCGCAGCCTGCGATCGAGCGCGTAGCGCTCGCAAAGCGGACAACGTGTGAGGCCAGAGGGCGCGCGGATTCAGGGTTTGCGGTCGCTGCGCGAACCGTTCGCAGCCTCGCGGGCTCGGCAGCGGCTACAGGCTGTCCGTAGCCTGCGAAAACAGGCGGATCGCGGATTCTGTCTGTTATTCCTTACTGGCCTGCAGCTGGCCGTCCCAGCCGCCGCCGAGGGCGGCGATCAGTTGCACGCTGGTGACCAGCCGGCTTTGCAGCAGGCTCAGCACGCTGCGTTCGTTGCTCAACGCCGTGGCCTGCACCACCACCACGTCCAGGTAGGCGATCACCCCGGCCTTGTACTGGTTCTCGGTCAGGCGCAACGACTCGCGCGCCGAATCCAGGGCCTGCTGGCGCACCGCGGCCTCGTCTTCCAGGACCTTGAGCTGCACCAGGTAGTTCTCCACCTCGCGAAAGCCGTCGAGCACGGTCTGGCGGTACTTGGCCACGGTCTGGTCGTAGGCCGCCTCGGTGCGGTCGACTTCCGCCGAACGCTGGCCGCCGTCGAACAGGGTCATGGCCAGTTTCGGCCCCACCGACCAGAAGCGGTTCGGCAGGCTGATCCAGTCGGCGTAGGTACTGCTGCTGTAGCCGCCGGCCAGGCTCAGGGTCAGGTCCGGGTAATAGGCGGCCTTGGCCACGCCGATATTGGCGTTGGCGGCGATCACCGAACGCTCGGCCGAGGCGATGTCCGGGCGCCGTTCCAGCAGCTGCGACGGCACCTGGGGCAAGGCCGGGATGTCCTGGGTCTCGGCCAGGCTGAACTCGGCCGGCGGCAGGCCGATCAGCACCGCGATGGCGTTTTCCAGCTGGGCGCGCTGCCAGATCAGGTCGATCAGGTCGGCCTGGGTGGTTTTCAGCTGGGTTTGCGCCTGGGCCACCGCGTCCTTGCCGGAGACGCCGGCGCGGTACTGGTTCTCGGTCATGGTCAGCGAGCGCTGGTAGGCCGCCACCGTGGCTTCGAGCAGGCGCTTCTGCTGGTCGATGACCCGCAGTTGCAGGTAGTTCTGCACCAGCTCCGACTGCTGGCTCAGGCGCATCGCCGCGAGGTCGGCGAAGCTGGCCTCGGCGCTGGCTTCGTTGGCTTCCAGGCCGCGGCGCAGCTTGCCCCAGACATCCGCCTCCCAGCTCACCCCGAGCTGGGTGTTGTAGGTGTCGCGAATACCGCTGGAGGAACTGCTCAGGGCCGAACTGCTGCTGCCGGTGCCCTGGCTGGCGCGGGTTTTGCCGGCGCTCAGGTCCACCGTGGGGAACAGCGAGCCACGGGCGCTGCGCACCAGGGCCTGGGCCTGGCGGTACTGGGCCTCGGACTGCGCCACGCTCTGGTTGGCGCTATTGAGCTTGTCGATCAGGCCGTTGAGCTGGCGGTCGCCGTACAGCTCCCACCAGGCGCCACGGGCCAGGGAATCGCTGGGGCTGGCCTGGCGCCAGCCTGCTGCTTCCTTGTAGTGCGCGGGCTCAGCGACGGTCGGGCGCTGGTAGTCCGGGCCGATGGCGCAGGCACTGAGCAGCGCCAGGCTCAAGCTCAGGCTCAGCAGCCGCGAACCGCGGGCCAGGGCCAGGCGCTGAGGAAGGTTGCGGGGCGAACAGTCAGTCATAGCGGCGTTTCCAGAGCGGCATCGGTACGGACCCCACGCCAGTGGTTGAATTTATGGCGCAGGCGATCGAGATAGAGGTAGACCACCGGGGTGGTGTAGAGGGTCAGGATCTGGCTGAAGACCAGGCCGCCGATAATGGTCAGGCCCAGGGGCTGGCGCATTTCCGCGCCTTCGGCGCTGCCGAGCAGCAACGGCAAGGCGCCGAGGATCGCCGCCAGGGTGGTCATCAGGATCGGCCGCAGGCGCAGCAGGCAGGCGCTGCGGATCGACTCCAGCGGGCCCAGGCCCTGGTGACGCTCCAGCTGCAACGCCAGGTCGATCATCAGGATGGCGTTTTTCTTCACCACGCCGATCAGCAGGAACAAGCCCAGCAGCGAGATCAGGCTGAACTCGCCGCCCAGCACATAGATCGACAGCAAGGCGCCGACCCCGGCCGACGGCAGCGTGGAGAGAATGGTCAGCGGGTGAATGTAGCTTTCATAGAGCACGCCCAGCACCAGGTACACCGCCAGCAGCGCGCCGAGGATCATGAACGGCTGGCTCTTCTGGGTCGCGGCGAAGGCGTCGGCGGTGCCGGCCATCTTGACGATCACGTCTTCGGGCATGCCGACCTTGGCGATCGCCCGTTCGATGGCCGCCGTGCCCTGCTCCACCGTCACCCCTTCGGCCATGTCGAAGGAAATGCTTTCCGAGGCGAACTGGCCTTCGTGGCTGACCCGGTCGTCTTCCAGGCTGTTTTCGTAGTGGGCGATGGTCGACAGCGGCACCCGCGCGCCATCGGCGGTGATCACTTGCACCTGGTTGAGGGTGACCGGGTCCTGGGCGTATTTCGGGTTGACCTCCATCACCACCTGATACTGGTTGAGGCTGTCGTAGATGGTGGAAATCTGCCGCTGGCTGTAGGCGTTGTTGAGCACCGCGGTGACCATGTTCATGTCGATTCCCAGGCGCTTGGCCTGGTCGCGGTCGACCACCAGGGTCACCTGCTGGGCGCCCCGCCCTTCGCGGGCGTCGATGGCGGTCAGCTCCGGCAAGGCACGCAGCGCGGTGACCACTTTCGGGTACCACTCGCGCAACGACCCCAGGTCGCCGCTCTGGATGATGTAGGAATACTGCGAGGTGGTCTGCTCGCGGCCGCCGCCGAACTGCAGGTCCTGGTCGGCCATCAGCATCAGCTGGGCGCCGGGCACCTTGGGCATTTCCTTGCGCAGGCGCTCGATGACCTTCTGCGCGGAAATGTTGCGTTCCTTGATCGGCTTGAGGCGCACCAGCATAAAGGCGTTGTTGGTGCCGTTATTGCCACCGATGAAACCAGCCACGCTCTCCACCGCCGGGTCCTTGAGCACTTCGCGGCGGAAGATCTCCATCTTCGGCTGCATCACGGTGAACGACAGGCCGTCGTCGCCCCGCACGAAACCGATCAACTGGCCGGTGTCCTGCTGCGGCATGAAAGTCTTGGGCACCACCACGTACAGCGCGATATTGACGCCGATGGTCACGAACAGGCTGAGCAGGGTCAGGCGCTTGTGGCGCAGCACCCAGTCCAGGCTGCTGGCGTATCTGGCCACCATCCAGTCGTTGGCGTGCTGGCTCCAGCGCTGCAGGCCGTTCTCCCGGCCCGGCACATGGGGCTTGAGCCAGCGGGCGCAGAGCATCGGGGTCAGGGTCAGGGACACCACCAGGGACACGACTATGGCCGCCGCCAGGGTGATGGAAAACTCGCGGAACAGGCTTTCGATGATCCCGCCCATGAACAGGATCGACAGGAATACCGCCACCAGCGAGACGTTCATCGACAGCAGGGTGAAGCCGACTTCCTTGGCTCCCAGGTAGGCCGCTTTCATCGGTGCGATGCCTTCGTCGATGTGCCGGGAAATGTTCTCCAACACCACGATGGCGTCGTCCACCACCAGCCCGGTGGCGAGAATCAGCGCCATCAGTGACAGGTTGTTCAGGGAAAAACCGTACAGGTACATCACCGCGAAGGTGCCCACCAGCGACACCGGCACCGCCAGGGTCGGGATCAGCGAGGCGCGCAGATTGCCGAGGAACAGGTAGACCACCAGTATCACCAGGGCCACGGCGATCAGCAGGGTCATCTCGGCCTCATGCAGGGTGGCCTTGATCACCGGCGAACGGTCCATCGCCAGGTTGAGCTTGACGCTGGCCGGCAGCACCGCCTGCAACGCCGGCAGTTGCGCCTTGATCTCGTTGACCGTCTCGATGATGTTGGCCCCGGCCTGGCGGTTGATCACCAGCAGCACCGCCGCGTCGTCGTTGAAGAAACCGCTGTTGTAGCGGTCCTCGACGCCGTCGCTGACCTTGGCCACATCTTTCAGGCGCAGGGCCGCGCCGTCCTTGTAGTGGATGATCAGCGGCTCGTAGTCCTTGGCCTTCTCCAGCTGGTCGTTGGCCTGCACCTGCCACATCTGCTCGCTGTTCTCCACCGAGCCCTTGGGCCGGCGCACATTGGCCTCGGCGATGGTCTTGCGCACATCGTCGAGGGCCACGCCGTACTGGTTGAGCAACTGCGGTTCCAGCTCGATGCGCACCGCCGGCAGCGAACTGCCGCCGATCTGCACCTCGCCGACCCCGGACACCTGGGACAGGCTCTGGGACAGGATGGTCGAGGCCAGGTCGTAGAGCTGGCCCTTTTCCAGCACATCGGAGGTCAGCGACAGCACCATGATCGGCGCCTGGGACGGGTTGACCTTCTTGTAGGTGGGCATGCTGCGCATGCCGCTGGGCAGCAGGTTGCGCGAAGCGTTGATCGCCGCCTGCACTTCCCGCGCCGCGCCGTTGATGTCGCGGTCCAGGTCGAATTGCAGGATGACCCGGGTCGAACCCTGGCTGGAACGGCTGCTCATGGTGTTGACCCCGGCGATCGCGCCGAAGGAACGCTCCAGGGGCGTGGCCACGGTGGACGCCATCACCTCGGGGCTGGCCCCCGGCAGGCTGGCCTGGACCACGATCACCGGGAAGTCCATCTGCGGCAACGGCGACACCGGCAGCAGGCCGAAGCTGACACCGCCCAGGAGCATGATCGCCAGGCTCAGCAGCATGGTGGCCACCGGCCGGCGGATAAAGGGTCCGGACAGGTTCATGGCTGCTCTACCGGCTCCGCGGGCTCAGGCGCCGAGTGCCAGCGCCGGCCCAGGCGGTCGAAATACAGGTAGATCACCGGCGTGGTGAACAGCGTGAGGATCTGGCTCAGCAACAGGCCACCGACCATCACCAGGCCCAGGGGCTGGCGCAGTTCGGCGCCGGAACCGGTGGCCAGCATCAGCGGCACGGCGCCGAACAGCGCGGCCAGGGTGGTCATCAGGATCGGCCGGAAACGCAGGAGCGCCGCCTGGTAGATCGCCTGCTCCGGGGCCATGCCCTGGTTGCGTTCGGCGTCGAGGGCGAAGTCGATCATCATGATCGCGTTTTTCTTGACGATGCCGATCAGCAGGATGATGCCGATGATCGCGATCATGCCCAGGTCGTTGCCGCTGAGGATCAGCGCCAGCAAGGCGCCCACCGCCGCCGACGGCAGCGTGGAGAGGATGGTGATCGGGTGGATGTAGCTCTCGTAGAGCACCCCGAGCACGATGTACATGGTCACCACCGCCGCCAGGATCAGCAGCAAGGTGCTCGACAGCGAGGCCTGGAACGCCTGGGCCGCGCCCTGGAACTGGGTCTGCACGCCCACCGGCATGCCGATGTCCTGCTGCACCTGTTCGATGATGTCCACCGCCTGCCCCAGGGCCACGCCGGGCGCCAGGTTGAACGACATCATCACCGCCGGGAACTGGCCGATATGGGCGATGGCCAGTTGCGCCTGGCGCTCCTCGACCCGGGCCAGGCTCGACAGCCGCACCTGGCCGCCGTCGGTGGTTTTCACATGGATCTGTTCCAGCGCCTGCGGGCCGATGGTTTCCCCGGCCTGGGCCTGCAACACCACGCGGTACTGGCTGGCCTGGGTATAGATGGTGGAAATCTGCCGCTGGCCGAAGGCGTCGTACAGCGCGTCGGTGATGTTCGACACCGAGACGCCGATGCGCGACGCGGCGTCGCGGTCGATCACCAGGTACACCTGCAAGCCCTTGTCCTGCAGGTCGCTGGCGACATCGGTAAGTTCTGGGCGGTGAGCCAAGGCCTCCACCAGGCGCCCGCTCCACAGGGCCAACAGGTCGGCATCCGGCGACGACATACTGAACTGGTACTGGGTGCGACTGACCCGGTCCTCGATGGTCAGGTCCTGCACCGGTTGCATGAACAGGCGGATGCCCACCAACCGGTCGACCTGGGGCTGGATGCGCGCGATCACCTCGGCGGCGCTGAGGTCGCGTTCGCGGTGCGGCTTGAGGTTGATCAGCAGCCGGCCGCTGTTGAGGGTGGCGTTGTCGCCGTCGATCCCGATATAGGACGACAGGCTTTGCACCGCCGGGTCGGCCAGGATGATTTTCGCCAGGTCCTGCTGGCGCTGGCTCATGGCGGCGAAGGACACCGACTGCGGCGCTTCGGAAATGCCTTGGATCACCCCGGTGTCCTGCACCGGGAAGAAGCCCTTGGGCACCACCATATAAAGGAACACGGTCAGCGCCAGGGTGCCGACGGCCACCAGCAGGGTCAGCGGCTGGTGCTTGAGCACCCACTGCAAGCGGCGCCCATAGCTGGCGATCAGCCAGTCGATCCAGGCGCCACTGGCGCGGTAGAACCGCCCCTGCTCTTCTGCCTTGGGCTCACGCTTGAGCAGGCGCGCGCACATCATCGGCGTCAGGGTCAGGGACACCACCAGGGAAATCAGGATCGCCACCGCCAAAGTGATGGCGAACTCGCGGAACAGCCGCCCGACCACGTCGGCCATGAACAGCAGCGGGATCAATACGGCGATCAGCGACAGGGTCAGCGACACCAGGGTGAAGCCGATCTGCCTGGCGCCCTTGAGCGCGGCCTGCATCGGGCTGTCGCCCTCCTCGATGAAGCGCGAGATGTTCTCCAGCATCACGATGGCATCGTCGACCACGAAGCCAGTGGCAATGGTCAGGGCCATCAGGGTCAGGTTGTTGACCGAGAAGCCCGCCAGGTACATCACGCCGAAGGTGCCGATCAGCGACAGCGGCACGGCGATCGACGGGATCACCGTGGCGCTGGCCCGGCGCAGGAACAGAAAGGTCACCATCACCACCAGGGCGATGGCGATCAGCAATTCGTGCTGCACGTCGGTGACCGAGGCGCGAATGGTCTGGGTGCGGTCGGTGAGCACGGTGACGTCAAGGCCGGCCGGCAGGTTGTCGGTGATGCTCGGCAGCAGCGCCTTGATCCGGTCCACCACCTCGATCACGTTGGCCCCGGGCTGGCGCTGGATATTCAGCAGCACCGCCTGGTTCTCATTGGCCCAGGCCGCCAGGCGTTCGTTCTCGGCGCCGCCGACGATCTGCGCGACGTCTTTCAGACGCAGCGGCGCGCCATTCTTATAGGCCAGGATCAGCTCGGCGTAGTCCTTGGGCGAGGTCAGCTGGTCGTTGGCGTCGAGCATCGACACCCGGGTCGGGCCGTCGAAGTTGCCCTTGGGCTGGTTGACGTTGGAAGCGCCGATCAGGGTGCGCACGTCCGACAGGTTGAGGCCGTTGGCCGCCAGGGCCTCGGGGTTGACCTTGATCCGCACCGCCTGGCGCTGGCCGCCGGCGATGCTGACCATGCCGACACCGCTGATCTGCGCGATCTTCTGCGCCATGCGGGTGTCGACCAGGTCGTTGAGCTTGGGCAGCAGCATGGTCTTGGAGGTGATGGCCAGGGTCAGCACCGGGGTGTCCGCCGGGTTGACCTTGTTGTACACCGGCGGCGCCGGCAGATCGCTGGGCAGCAGGTTGGTCGCGGCATTGATCGCCGCCTGCACCTGCTGCTCGGCGACATCCATATTGATGTCGAGGTTGAAGCGCAGGGTCAGCACCGAGGCGCCGCCGGAGCTGGTGGAGGCCATCTGGGTCAGGCCGGGCATCTGTCCGAACTGGCGCTCCAGGGGCGCGGTGACCGCGCTGGTCATCACGTCGGGGCTGGCGCCGGGGTACAGGGTCATCACCCGGATGGTCGGGTAATCGACCTGGGGCAACGCCGAGACCGGCAACAGGCGATAGGCGATCAGGCCGGCCAGGACAATGGCCAGCATGCTCAGGGTGGTGGCTACCGGGCGGAGGATGAACAGCCGCGAGATATTCATGCGCCGACCTTGCCCGCCGGCGCCTCGGTGGCCGGCGTGGTCGCCGAACTGGCCGGCTGGCCCTGCAGGTGCTGGGTCGGGGTGGCCGGCACTTCTTCGGGGGTGTTGACCACTTCCACTTCGCTGCCGTCCTTGAGGCGGTCGGTGCCTTCCAGCACCACGCGGTCGCCGGCTTCCAGGCCGGCCTTGATCACGGTGGAATCACCGTTGCTGTCGCCGACCTGCAACTGGCGGATCTTGACCTTGTTGGCGCCATCCAGGGCATAGACGAAGGTGCCGTTGGTGCCGAACTGGATCGCCGCCGACGGCGCCAGCACCACGTTTTTCAGGGTGTCGGCAAGCACGCGCACGTTGACGAACTGGTTGGGGAACAGCACCTGGTCGCGGTTCTCGTAGCGCGCCTTGAACTTCAGGGTGCCGGTGGTGGTGTCGATCTGGTTGTCGAGGCTTTGCAGCACGCCGCTGGCCTGCAGCGTCTGGTCGCCGCGGTCCCAGGCTTCCACCGGCAGCCTGGCGCCGCTGCGATAACGCTCCAGCACCCTGCTCAGGTTGTTCTCCGGCAGGGTGAAGGCCACGCTGATCGGCTGGGTCTGGGTGATGATCGCCAGCGCGGTGGTGTCGTTGGCCGCCACCAGGTTGCCGACGTCCAGCTGGCGCAGGCCGACGCGGCCGGTGATCGGCGCGCGGATCTTGGTGAATTCGAGGTTGAGCTTGGCGTCGTTGACCGCCGCCTGGTTGGTCTTGACCGTGCCCTGGTACTGGCCGACCAGCGCCGCGGCGGTGTCCAGGGTCTGCTTGGCGATACTGTCCTGGGCATACAGGCCGCGATAACGCTCGTAGTCGACCTGGGCGTTCTTCAGTTGCGCCTGGTTCTGCAACAGCGTGCCTTCGGCCTGGAGCAAGGCGTTCTGGTAAGGCCGCGGGTCGATTTCCGCCAGCAGGTCGCCGGCCTTGACCATCTGCCCTTCCTCGAAGGCCACCTTGACCAGCTCACCGGCCACCCGGCTGCGCACATTGATGGTGTTCAGCGCGGTGACGGTGCCCAGCGCCTTGTAATACAGCGCGAAGTCCCCGCGCGTGGCCGGCGCCACCCGCACCGGGATCGGCCCGCTCGCGCCGCCAAACCCCGGCCGCATAGACCCGCTGCGACCGGTGTGTCCGGCCGCGGCCTTTTGCCCGGCGGCATCCTTTGGGGCGGTCGAGGCCGGCCAGAACTTCCAGCACAGGCCGACGATGGCCAACAGGACAAGCAGGCCGAGCAGCCAGCGACGGGAGTTGCGGGAAACGGAGGATTGCATGGAGTGATCAACCATTGGGCGCGAGGGGATCTTTTTCAGAAGGCTGAAAGATAAGCACTGGCCGGTGTTTAGCAAAGCGCCTTTACCGGCAATTTACCTTGGGCTTACGTTTGCAAGTGTCTGCTAAGCCACTGAAGCACAAATAAAAACGGCCTGGACAGGGCCAGGCCGTGAATAATTGTAAAACCTGTTACTTCAGAACGGCCAAGGCCGCGTCGTAGTTCGGTTCTTCAGCGATTTCCTTGACCAGCTCGCTGTGCAGCACGGTGTCATTCTCGTCCAGCACCACCACCGCACGGGCGGTCAGGCCAGCCAGTGGGCCGTCGGCAATGGCCACGCCGTAGTTCTCGATGAACTCGCGGCCACGCAGGGTCGACAGGTTCTGCACGTTGTCCAGGCCTTCGGCGCCGCAGAAACGGGCCTGGGCGAACGGCAGGTCAGCCGAGATGCACAGCACCACGGTGTTGTTCAGGCCGCTGGCCTGGGCGTTGAACTTGCGCACGGAGGTGGCGCAGGTCGGGGTGTCGACGCTCGGGAAGATGTTCAGCACTTTGCGCTTGCCGGCAAAGCTGCTCAGGGTGATGTCGGCCAGACCGGCGCCCACCAGGGAGAACGCGGGCGCCTTGGCGCCGGTTTGTGGCAGTTGGCCGTTGACTTGAACCGGGTTGCCTTTAAGGGTGACTTGAGCCATGAACGGAGTCCTTTTAAACGATGGTCATTGAACAGCTGTAAAGAAAATCGAGAGGCCGGAAGTTAAACATGAAATGGCCCGGCCACCTATGCCCGGGATACAAATTGTAGAACAAGCCCCGAGAGCGGAGCGCAACGCTGGAGGCCATCGAAATACCGGCGGAACGCGAAAACACTGTAGCCGCTGCCGCAGGCTGCGATAAGGCCGCAGGCCTTCGGCGATATCGATATCCCGCGCCCGCGTTGCGGTCGATCGCAGCCTGCGGCAGCGGCTACAGAGGCCTGCTTCAACCTGGCAAGCGCAACAGAGTGCGATGCCGGAACCCGAAAATGCGCGCCATGCAGGCATTGACCAGCAACCATTCCACAGGTGCGCCGCCCAGCGCCCGATAGGTCACCCGGTCGGTATTTACGTATAACCACCGTCCATGTCGCCGGTATGACACCCCACAGCCAGTGGCGAAAGCTGAACTCGCGCCCGGCGCTGATCCGCAGGTCATTGATATCCATGCCCCGCAAAGGGGGTGATGCGTTCGGGAAAGATCTTCGGGAAGTTGGCGCCTTCAAGACAGAAATCCAGCACCTGGGCCGGGCTGCGGCCGGCAATGAAAGTCGTGCGTTCGAGCATAGGAATGCTGGAAAAACCTCATGAAAGCCTCAACAAAACCTCACCCAATACATCATAAATATTATGTATATATATGTTTTTATTGAATTTATTTTATTTAATAGTTCACATTAACTTAACCACTACAAAAGCATGGAAATAATCACAATCCACGTGAATAAGAAGGCACTGCCTGAAGCTTCGCCGCCACTCGATCCTGGAGCAGGCCGCCCTGCCGCGGACGTGAAAACCTGTCACGGACAGCAGGCCTTGCGCCCTCGCCTCGCCAGAGAAACCTGTGTTCTTGATTGACTGCCGGAACTGCTCGGTGAAGGGGGGTCAGGTATTCGCCCTGACCCCGACGCAGTGGGCAAAAAGCTTGGGGAGAACCCCCGGCCCTACTGTTTTTTCAGTTTCTGGAAGGACTGATGCAGGTCGGCGGCCCAGCCGTCGATGACGTTTTTCACGTCCGCAGGCTGCATGACCTGGGTGTCGTTCTGCAGCGGCTTGCCGCTGCCCTTGCGTACCACCTGGGCGATCACCTTGTTGTTGCCGCCGTCGATGAACTGCGCCTCGGTACCCAGGGTGGTCTCCTGGTCCCGGATGCCGCTGGCCGTGCTCACCGCCGCCGCCACCAGGGCAATGGGAATAATTTCGTAGGGTTTCAGGCCTTCGGTCTTGCTGCTCACGGCCGTGATCGCCGCGCGCACCACAATCACTCCCGGCCCCGGCGCGGTGGCCAGGGGCAAGTCCTGGCCGATCTCGCGTTTGAGCGCCTCATCGTAATAGCGGTTGATACCGTACAAGGTGTTCTGCGGGATCTTCACCGTCGGCTGCGGCTTGGGGTAGAACTGGGTGGGCTCGATATAGACGCTGCGGTACTGCTTCAGGTCCAGCTTGGGATCGATCCAGCGCATCACCTCGACGCCAGACGGCGACTTGGCTTCCTTGAGCTGGCTGTAGTCGCCGAGAAAACCGGAGTACTCGTCGGGTTGGGTGACGTTGCTGGAACAGCCCACCAACCCTAGGGAGGCCAAGCACAGCGTGCTCATCATTGATGCGAGCTTCATGGGGTAACTCCTGTCAGAAATCCGGAAACGCCACTGGTTTGAGGAAGTGTAGGTATAGCCAATAGCGGGCATATCAGCACAGCAAAAGCGGATTAATCGCCAAAGCAGGCCAGAGAATTCTTAGCAGATCGGAAAGATACAGGTGCAGCGTCAACGCTGCACCTCTCCCCATTACCAGGTGGTTCCGCGCCTTGCCGCCGCCTCGCGCAAGGCGTTGATGCGCATGGCCTTGAGCAGGGAAAAGGTCCCGGCCAGGATGATCACGGCGCCAAATACGAAGTCGATGCCGTACAACTGGTAGTCCTGCAACGGCCCGACCAGGAACACCCGCACCGCCGCCACGCCCAGCAAGGTGGCAAGAAAGTCGATGGTCGGCTCGTCGCGATACAGCACCATCAACAGCGGCAGGCACAGCACCAGCAACAACAGCAGCACGATGATCTTGAACGAGCCTTTGCGCTCGATGCTGAAGGCGCACTCGCTGGCGCCGTAGGCGGGATAGTCGCCGGGCTGGACCAGGCTGTTCTGCTCGGCGATGTAGTCCGCCGGGTTGTACAGGCGGGTCGGGGTAAAGGTATTGGACAGGTTCAACTGCGTGGTGATGCGCTTGAACGGCAGGTCGACCTGCTCGTTGCCCTTGAGGATGTACAGCACCGGCTTGTAGCCGTAACGGTAGACCTCGAAGGGAAACCGGCTGGACTCGCCGTTGACCCGGATCGAGCGGTTTTCCAGGTCGGCGTAGGCATTCTTGTGCGGCGAACTGAAGTTGCGGTTCAAGGGCTTGACCTTGACCTCTTCGAAGAACAACGGCGGCATGCTGTAGGTGGACTGCAAGGGTTCCAGGCGCAGTTTCAGCGGGTAGCGGCCCAGCTCGTAGCGGTTGTAGGTGCGCTCGGAAACATTGACCTCCCCCGAGACCTTGAACTCACCCTGGGTGCTGTTGGTGACCCTGAGCAGCAGGTAGTCGCGCTTGAAGGAGTGCGGCGAATCCGCGGCGGGGCCGCACCAGCCGTAACTGTCGAGGGTGTCGCCGAGGCGCCCGCTGCGGGCATCCTGGTACACATAGAAATAGCCGACCCACAGGGTCAGGAGCAGCAACAACGAAAACAACCCGAGTATCTTTTTAGCAACGCTCACAGCCGCGACTCTCTTCCATGGATGGCCCATGCCAGGCACGCCGGCGACTGATCGCCGGACGCCGATCCCTGGCTCCTTCATAAGAGGTGCGACTCTACCAAAGCGCCATCATCGACCCAAGGACAAATGCCCCTGGCGGCCAGACAATGGCCGTTGCCTGCCCTGTTCCCGGGCGACTGAGCATCGATCGAAGCGCCGGCCCGGGCAGGCGCTGCTCTTCAGCGGCGGCGGATCTCAGCGGCGCCGAAACAGCGGCCGCGGCTCGATCGCCGAGCGCCCGTAGAGCACGCTCATGCCCGCCAGCCCCTTGAGGGCGTCGTCGGCGCATTTGTCTTCGCGGATGGCAAAGCTGTCAAAACCGCATTGGCGCATATGGCTGAGCTGGTCGCGCAGCACATCGCCCACCGCCCGCAATTCGCCCATCCAGCCCAGCCGGGTGCGCAGCAGGTAGGCCTGACTGTAGGCCCGGCCGTCACGGAAGCTGGGGAAGTCCAGGGCGATCAGCGGGATCAGCTTGAGCCAGGGCCGCAGGCTCTCCACCTCGTCGTCCGGGCCGAGCCAGACCCCGTCCCGCGCCGGCACATGCTCGATACGGCGGATCAGCCAGCGGGCCAGCGGCAGAATCAACGGACCCTGGGGCAGCGGGCCGTCCACCTCGCGCACCAGGTTCCAGGGATCGTCCTCGACCCGCCCGGCCTGGCCATCTTGCAAGCGCAACAGATTGTTCATGGTTTTAGTCTCTCGCTCATGGCTGTGCTTTCCGTTGCACGGTCGCGCTGCGGGCTCATGGCTGCGCCTCCAGCACTTTCGGGTAGACCCGCTCCTTGAACGGCTCCAGGCCGATGCGCTGCACGGTATCGACGAACAGTTCTTCGCTCTCCCGGTAACGCACGAAGGTGGCGACGATGCGTTCGATCACCCCCGGCACCTGCTCGGCGCTGAACGACGGGCCGATGACCTTGCCCAGCGCGCTGTGCTTGCCCTGGGCGCCGCCGAGGGTGATCTGGTACCACTCGCTGCCGTTCTTATCGACGCCGAGGATGCCGATATTGCCGATGTGGTGATGGCCGCAGGCGTTCATGCAGCCGGAGATGTTCAGGCTGATGTCGCCCAGGTCATGCAGGTAATCGAGATTGTCGAAACGCGCCTGGATCGCCTGGGCGATGGGGATCGACTTGGCGTTGGCCAGGGCGCAGAAGTCGCCGCCGGGACAGGCGATGATGTCGGTCAGCAGGCCGACGTTGGCGCAGCCCAGGCCCTGTTCGCCGGCCAGCCGCCACAGTTCATGCAGCGCGGCCTTGGGCACGTCCGGCAGGACAATGTTCTGTTCGTGGGCGATGCGGATTTCACCGAAACCGAAGGCCTCGGACCAGTCGGCCACCGCCTCCATCTGCGCCGCCGTCACGTCTCCGGGCGGTGAGGCGCTGCCGGGCTTGGTCGACAGCACCACGCTGGCGTAGCCCGGCACCTTGTGCGGCTGCACGTTGTGCGCCACCCAGCGTTCGAAGGCCGGCTCCTCGGCCAGGCGGCTGCCGTAGTCGATATCGGTGGCCGGCTGGCGCTCGTAGAGCGATCGCCCCGCCCAGGCTCACCCCTCCAGTGGGCGGGTACCGCGACACGCCGGGAAGTTGAGACAGCCCAGGAAAACACTCTGGGCGATTCCCTGATTTATGGCCCGAGCATACCGTGCGGTCATTGCACCCCCACACCGCGGGCATTCCTGCCCATGCGTATCGATTGGTGACAGCGCGTTCCCGTTGAGCTCGTGGTTCCCCGCGGGTGCTTCAACGCCCCTGACTGAATCATCGGTCGGTACCGAGCTGGTCACAGACGGGTACTGGATCTTCGTGTTTGGAGCCTTGAACCACTCAACGAGGCGGCTCCCGTCCACCAGGTGCACGCTGGTACCCATGGCAAATTTCCAAGCATCTTTGGTGAAGACCCCGGAGGTCACCACGAATCCGCCGGCAGCACCCCGCGCGGACATGACGCCGTAAAGCTCACGCACGACCTGCACACTCACCTTTTCTGCTTTCCATTGTTTACATTGGACCAGGAACAACTCACCTCCCCGGCGCAGCTCCAGGTCAATGCCGCCGTCCGGTCCTTTTACCGTTTCCGCCACCGCATAACCCTGCTTGCGGAAGGCCTCGCCGACCATTTGTTCGAACTGGTCCCAGTTCAGGTTGCGGATGGCAAAACCCGGTTGGTCGGAGTTGGAAATGCTCCTGAATTTACGCGCCCGGATCTTTCGCTGAGTCCAGCCCAAAATGCCGCCGATCAAGAAAATCGGCGGAATCACAAACTGGCCAATGAAAGCGAACAGTCGAAGAAGTTGATACGCGATTGCTTCGGCGAGCTCGGTTCCAGGTGCGACCCCATCGACGGTAGATCGGCACCACCCTAGTAGCGCAGCAACGCACTAGATCGAACTCAATATGACCGTCAGCAGACTGTCTATCCTTCCGGTTTTTATCGTCCCACCTGTGGCCTTCAGTCTTGCCTTGAATCTGTGATCGATGGTATCGCCGCTGATTGTAAAAGCCCCGGTTCTCATTTGGTAATCTCTATTGAGTGGGACCAAGTTTCCATTTCCATCGCTGACCTCAATGGCCACGCCCTCCGCACAAGTCCCACAGGCTGAATTACCGAGCGTGCCATCCGGTAAGATCATCGCGGAGCTGAATTTCATTTTCACCAGATTATTGAAAAGCTCGGCAGCCATCTGATCACCACAATCTCTAAGCCCAATATTAAATAATTTCTCATTGCTGCCTAAGTCACCCACCGAAACCACTTGAAAATCAACTGTCCTGGAAGCTTCCGCAAACATACAACGGGATACCAACAACCTGTCACTGGGATTGAATGTGTAATTCCCCCAACTCTGTCCATTAGTTGAAGCCGGCAGATAAGAGTTAACAACCGTCGCTGAAGGCATGCGTAAATTATGCAAGCCAGGCGATAACGTTGTGATGTCTTTAGTCCTTACGAATTCCACGGCAGGGCTTACCGAGAAATTATAGTTAACACCTGCCCGAGGATTCGAAATGTATAAGACATCTCCCCAGAACGAACATTCAATCGCTTCACCACCAATGTCTCTGAAACGAATTCCCACGCCATCCAGTGGTGTCTGACATACGTCATTTCCGAGCTCCGCTTGGCTATTTGGAACCATTTGAATGACGAACGAAAATGAGGAGTCAGTATTGCAGGTCACACTTGAATCGATTCTCCCGGTTCCAAGAATGCCACCTACCGGCACATCATAGTAAGGTCTCAGAGAGCCCACAGTAATAGGCGCCGTGTGGGTGCCCTGAATGCCGGAAGGTGAGTTTCCACAAATATTACTTGCCTGTGCCAATCCAGAGAACAACATACTAACCACGATGAACCCAAAGGTCTTCCAGCGCTTTTGGAGTAGCCGAACTTCAAAATCGGGTTGTTCATTGTTCGCGGCCTTTCTGATCGTTTTATTGCGCGGGTCAAGCGCCCGACTTATGAGCTTTATTGAACTAGTCATATTAGATATAAACCTGTGTTCATCAGAGAGTTTATGCAACACGCATCAGCAAAAAATGCTGTGATAATTTTTCACGGACAGCACTGATTCTGTGCCCGACTATCGACATACTAATTTGATGGTTTCATAACCTGCTGAGTACTCTGTTTCCGGCAAGGAATAAGATGCATGGCATATCGACCTTCCCGACTTTACTGTCAAAGTACCCTGTGCCTCTTCAACCAGGATCAAGGCTCGTCCGGTTGGATCGGTGATAGCCAGATGCTCGCCTTGCGCTGTGTCCACTTTGGCACCAAATGGCATCTTGCTGCCATCGGCTCGAACCAGTTCAACTTGCACGCGGCGACCATTTTTGACAGCAAATCGTGCGACAGTAATCGAACCACGCCGCGGAATGACTTTCTGTGTGGGGTTGTCAATTTCAGTATTCGAACTCAGGCTTCGCGTGTCGAGCGTGATCCAATTGGCGCGATAGGGCTGGACCGCTGGTAGCACTGCGTAGCCATTGGCGCCCGTTGTTATGCCGGTGTAATTGGTGACGCGGGTGCCAGGCGAATCTGGCACATCAACGAGGCTAAAGCTCTCACCCAATGTTTGACCCAGGTTAATCCCGCCAGCATGGGCCACGATTGAACCTGCAGCACCAACATTCGCTGCCTTGAAGCTGTTGCCTTGGGTGTAACCGACATTCACTCGAGCCACTGGTGTGACCCCGCTGAGAGTGGCTGAGCCGGTGGAACCGGTGATGTCGTCGTGACCCGCCTGTACCGAGTAATAAGTATCATCGCGCCCCACCAGATTGCCATTAATCCCGCTTTGCAGGCTTTGGTTGCCGTCAGTGGAGCTGAAGCTGGAAATACTGCGAGGCGAACGCGAACCAGAGCCAAGTGGAAAGCTCAAACTCAGGATCACACGGCTTTGATCCTCACTGTCCATCTTTTTGGGGTTGCTGACATGGGTGGCCCCTATGTTGTAGCTGACGGAACGCCAGCTGTTGTCATAGCCAATCTGGTATTGCTGCGACCTTCCCGACATGTTCCAGTAACGCATTTCACTGGTATTGAGATACAGCGAGCCATTTTTTCTATTGCCTAAACTTTGACTGAGGGTCAGGTCAAAACGCGATCGGGTCTGCCCCCGCGATATACTTTTCCAGCTGTCACGGTTATCGGCCACATGATCGTTGAGGGTGCGATAACCATCGGTGGAATAGCGATAGCTCGCCAGGCTGAAGGTGGTATCCGTTGCACTCAGGGTTTTGGCGTACAGAAGGCGCAAGCTCTGACCGGTATTGAGGGTTTTGGGATCCCTGCCGGTACTGGTTTTACCATGCGTCTCGCTGCTTGATTGCGTGACATCGGCGGACAGCGCGCCTAGAAAGGTGTTTTGACTCACCCCCAGATTGACTGCATGGAACTGCGGTGCCCACTGCAGTCCGCTCAACAGCGTCGTATCATCCGTCAAGCCGTAGGCCAGACCTCCGACAGCAACAAAAGGTGATACGTCATGTTCATAGTTGCTGTCGTACTGGCCCGCAGCCACGTTATAGCGAACCTTCCCCCGGCGAACCATTTGTGGAAGTGAGGCGAAGGTCTGGGTGAACTCTCTACGGCGTCCATCGGATTCGATCACCGTGACATGCAAGTCGCCGTTGGAACCATTGGGATAAACATCGTCGATAAAGAACGGTCCTGGTGCCACGTTGGTGGACGAGAGCAGGTAGCCGTTCTGTCTTACTTCCACCGTGGCGTTGGTTTCAGCATCACCCCGAATAGTCGGGGCATAACCGCGCTGGCTATCTGGCAACATTGAGTCATCGGAGGCCAATGTACCCCCCTTGAGCCGTACACTGTCAAAGGTCTGAGAGCTGCTGTAGGTGGTACCCAGTGCAAGTTGACTCTTTAGCGAGGTGATATCGCGCTCTGCAAAGGTTCGATCACTTTTCCACTGACCACTGTTATTGGTTCCAGTGGTGAACGCCGACTCATTGCGCAGACGCCACGCTCCAAGGTTGATCCCATTGCGCACACCCAAATAGTAACTCTCGGAGTTGTCATCCTGTTGATGATTGCTACGTCCTGTGAAGTTGTAATCCACAAACCCTGCGGTGACGCCTTTATCCCACAATTGCGGATCGACATAACCCCGAGCACTGCGTGACATTGAGGCCTGAGGCACGCTGATAATGAGCTGCATGCGACTTGGGTCATACTCGACGCTGCTCTGTTCGATCAGGCCCGGTAACTTGTAGCAAGTGTCTGGAGTTGTATCGCCAATCCTTCCGGCCTGGCGCAGAGCTTTGAGATCCACCCCGATAGACTCGAGTATTTCGAGAGTCAAGCAAGCCTCAACCTTGCCATTCACTGCGTTTTTTCGAAAGGACACCTCCCTGCGCCCACTCAAATTACGGTTGACCAAAAGGTCTACACGATAGACACCTGAGGCGACGAGGCTGCCTTGCAGAAAGTCATTCAGGTCTACATCAACACCACCATTCTGCAAAAACCGCGTATTGAACTTCGGCGCTGCGGCCTGTGGACCACCATCACTTTGTTGTGCGCACACCAGCGCGGGCAATGCCAAGATAGTGCCCAGACACAGCTGTCTCAGGCCATGACCACCAGTAGCACATGGAATTAACTTGAAAGAGAGTTTGGACTGGGTCATAGGGAAACTCACAGGCTGACGCAAGCAATGAACAATTCATCGACCACGCAGCGACCCGGCAAAGCACTTGAGCCTCACCACGTCAAAATGGGTAAAAGAAGTTTTTTGTTCTAGTGTTCGGCGCGTATGGCCTGCACCGGTTGCAAAGCGTCCAACACCACGCGATAGTGATCCAGCCCGCCAAAATCATTGATTGATCTGAAACTCAACGTCAGTGGGCTGCTGTCAGTAACAGGATTCATCTCGATTCGAGCCATTTCACCTGGGGCGATCATCCGGCTACTGGAAGCGTTGCTGGCATAGTTGGATCCAACGACATCTAACTCCGCAATAGATACGTGATACGGGCTAGGGTTTTCCACCTGCAGCACACTGTTCTTTCCTTCAGCGAGCATTTGCCACTTCAGTTTGCTGCTGGCATCGGCGGCTTCACCTACTAGTTGTGCCGGCCGATAAAAAAGTTTTATACGTTGGCGTACAGCTAGTTGCAGGGTGTTGGCATTGGCGGAAGTCTTGGGAATTTCTTGTACGTTGAGCCAGAATACCGACTCCCTGTCAGAAGGAACTCCCTTGCCCTGAAACAGGATGCGCAATAGTTGCCGACCGTTGCCATCCATCCGCGCAAGCGGTGGAGTAACTGCAAACGGGACAATCTGCTCAGAACCTTCCTCAACTTCCAGCCAAGACTGCAGCAGTATCTCCTGAGCGCCTTGGTTGCGTACAGAAACACTTGCTTCTTTGTCGTTGGCCTCAAATATAACTCGTGTACTACTCAGTGATATGCCGGCATTAGCGCTAGTAACACTAAACACAACCAAAGCAGTCACTGCATATAGAGATCGTAGCAACATACAAAATAATCCATTAAGAATTAGAGGTGAGAATTATTTCTCACCTCGTGTTGCGACTTACTCGTAAGTTAACGTAAACGGCATGGTCGCGTTGGCAATTCCCACTTGTGCAGGCGCCCCTGCGCTTATGTAAGCGGCACGCATGTTTAGTGTGGCGCTCGCGGTGTCACCATTGACTTGTAACGCGGCATTGATAGTTTCACCGGCCCCCAGGTTCACAATGGCATTGCTTTCGTCGATCAAGGCGATGCCAACACCTGAAGCACCACCGGGAGTCAGGGCCAACAGGCGATTGTCATCAGGGTTCAAGCCGGAGCCGGAGCGTGGCGCAAAATTCATCTTTACCGTGCGAAGCCCCGCCATTCCGGATGCGCAGTTGATATCCAGCTCGATAGAAGTTTGTGCACCATAATCACCGGGAGCACCGGTACCCAAATCAGCGATAGAAACGCTGCCCATGTTTACCTCGATGTCCCCCGGGGATCCATTGCCAGACACAATACAACTTGCAGCAACGAGTTCCCCTCTGAAAACAATATTAGTGGCGGCTTGAACTAAGGGGGCTACGACGCTAGTGGCAAGGATGCCCGTTGCCAAAACAAGCCTTTTCCTGACGCTTAACTTCATTATGTATTACCTTTATTGTCGTGAGTTGCGAAAGGTCAGTGTTTTGCAAAATGTAAGGAGCCATATTTCATTATGAGTTGACCCACTTGCTGCAGGCATGACCAACAGAAACATATGCGACGATTCTTACATCGAAAAAAAATGAACGGGAGTAGTTATTTCTGTGTTGATGCGAGAATCTTCTGAAGGCGGTACACGTATACAAGGGACGTCCTGAAAAAGACTTCCTGATTTGGCAAAATCCACGGACACCCGTCACCGAGTTTTCCGATGAAGCAGATGACCTTTGCCGACGCCGAGTACGCCGGCAAGCGCAAACAAACTCGCA
>NZ_OBDX01000083.1:0-1810 GCF_900215185.1 Pseudomonas sp. LAMO17WK12:I10
GTCGATAGTGCCTACGCGGGAAAATGGGCTCAGCGCATGCATCAAACGCACGCGGTCGACGTTCAAGTGATCCGGGGGCCAAACAATAGAAGAACAGGACAATGGCACTCAGAACAAGGCGATCTGTTCATGGTAACACCTGCTCCGAGCGGTTTCGTGGTGATGCCCAGGCGCTGGGTAGTGGAGCGAACTCATGCCTGGAATGAGAGGGCTCGGCGGCTATCAACGCAAAACCCAGGACTGCAAGCAGGATTGTTTTTGGGGACGAAGGTACTCAGCTTTTTTCTCTGGAGGGCTGTAGGGCTTAGCTAATCACTGCGGAGACCACTTGCAGGAGTAGGGCTAGGATTTGCTTGCGATCTTCCGGCAGGTAGGCCTGCATGCGGTTCAGGTCCTTGACGTCAGAGGCGCTGCGCAGAGGCATCGTCCATCAGTTCGAAGTGGTGGGTCTATTCGGAGCAGTTTCGGCGTCACGGTCATGAACTGAAAACAGGTGATACCCGGCAGGCGTTGCTTCTGGTGAAGCGGCAATCGCCCTAACGACCTCAATATCCTCGGTACCGATCTCTGTTGAACTGACGGTAAAGGTCTTCTTTCCCCACTTAGGATCTCTGCGGAACCCATCTGAGAGTGAGCACCCCTTTACGCGATATTCCATGATGAAAAATGCCATGGTGAATTTCCTGATACGTGGGTGTCAGTAAAACAAGTCAGTTTGCTGGTTTGAGAGATCGGACTTCGGAGTATGTTCGCGGGTGGCCCAGCTGGCGACGTACCTCGGACAACCAGGCTTTGTATTGCGCATTTGCTCGCTCACCCCATGGGTACGCATTGGCCAACGCTTTGCACAGTACCCGCATGTCTCCACGGCCTACACGGCGGATTACTTTGGCAATGATCGGCGCAGCTGAATCAGCCCAAGACATGGTCGACGTCTTCAACAGAATCGGCCGTTCTCTACCGATCATGTCTGATGGTCAAGTCCGATGCAAATGACTGGTCAGGTCGAATGCAAATGGATGGTCAAGTGGGGTGCAATTTCGCATGCAGCGACTTTTTCCTTGAAGCTCCGGCGCACCGGGCGAGGTGGTCAGGCGAGGCGCCCCTCCAGTGCGACGGACTGCGGCGTTTTCGGCTGAATCTACTTAAAGATTATTCTCTTGGCCGTTTGTCTTCACGATCCAGGCGTCTCTGCCGCTCTCGGCGCTCTTGTTTCATTTTTTTCCCTACCTTGGGGGCCGCTGCCATTGTTTCCGTGGGCGACATCGTCCTTACGGCTGAAGTCTGTCCTTGCTCCTGGATGTACAACACCGACTTCCAGGTTTGGATCCGGTTGCCAGGCGAGGGGGGACAGATCACTTCACACGTGAAGGGGGTCAAACTCGCCGATGCAACCCAGGTTCATGTGGACGAGTTGCTTGGTGCGGTTCAGATCAAACCCTGCGCTTGCGAAGGGTGCAACAATCCTGCTTTCGACGCGTCTGTCCACAAGACCAATCGTGCAGGTAGTGACTACGCCACAATCCCCATCGACATGCGACCAACATGAAGAAACCCTTGCGGTGGGGCGCAATTGCGCCCTATTGGAGAGCGCCGCGTTTGGTGGCAATGAACACGAAGCCCTTCGCTGCCGGGCTATTTGTTGAGTCGGTCCTGAATCGGTTCGAGTCGGGCATTGCGAGCGCCGTATCGAACTCGACGAGTCCTAAAGCGGCTGGGTTTCCCGCTAACCCGTGGCTCTGTTTCTTCTGAAGCGCCGTTGACTATACGTCAGACTTCTCCGCCTGGACTGCACCTTCGGTCGCTGATG
>NZ_OBDX01000085.1:0-1573 GCF_900215185.1 Pseudomonas sp. LAMO17WK12:I10
TAATCGCGGGCGGGCGTCCGATTCTAGGCATGACTTCGAGGCTGTCCAGGCAGAAGAAATGGTAACTTTAGTTTATTTTGTCTACACCTTCTTAGGAACGAATCAAAACGAGGAGATGTCATGACAGAGCAAAATACCTATCAGGTCGCCGACTGGAATGGCCAAAGCGGAGAGTATTGGGCCGCCAATCAAGCCCGGCTCGACGCCATGTTTGCAGTGTTCGGTCAGGCCGCGATAGAAGCCGCCGCGCCCGAGACGGGTGAGCGCGTGCTGGACGTCGGCTGCGGCGCGGGCGCGGGCGCGTCAAGTCTGGCTCTGGCCGCCCGTGTCGGCTCGGGCGGCCAAGTGCTGGGGGTGGACATATCTGAACCGCTGATCGGCCGAGCGTGCGCGCTTGCGCCACAGGATACGCCGGCCCAGTTCCAGGTAGCCGACGCCAGCAGCGCCGAGCTGCCCGAGGGCGCGTTCGACATCCTGTTCTCGCGTTTCGGAGTGATGTTCTTCGACGATCCGACAGGGGCGTTCGCCCATATGCGACGCGCGCTCCGGCCGGGCGGACGGGTCGCTTTTGTCTGCTGGCGCGGCGTGGCCGAGAACGATTGGGTCCGCCTGCCGATGGGCGCGATCAAGGGCATGGTCGCGCCGACCGCACCGCCTGATCTCGAAGCGCCCGGCCCATTCTCGTTCGGCGACCGGGGACGCGTGACACACATCCTGACAGCGGCCGGCTTCACCGATATCACTATTGCGCCCTTCGATGTTTCCATCCCGTTCGGCGAAGGCGAGACGCGAGACGCGGCGATCGACGACGCGGTGAGGATGGTGTTCGAGGGCGGCCCATTGTCGCTTGTGCTCGCGGATCAGCCCGACGACATCCGAGACCACGCCTGGGCCGCGGTCCGTGCCGCCTTCGCGGGCCTCCCCGGCGAGCGCTCGGTGATGATCGACGGCGCGGCGTGGATCGTCATAGCACGCAATCCGGCAGCTAGCAGCTATTAATAGGGGGGAAGTCCCCGCTCGGTGGAGTGGACAACTTTGGCTGGTTAGATTGATGTCCCTTTTGGCTTGGTCATTCGTCCCTGACAAAAGCGAGCACTCGCGAATGACCCAATCGGCCATAAGCGGTTATTTGAAGTCGCGCATTCGCAGCAATTTAATGGTCAGAAATCGAAAATAACCTATGGAAATAAAATATGGATTTGGTTCAGCTTGCACCTGCGCAATACCACATAGCGGATGACTACTGGCATCTTCTCAAAGCAGAGGATGGCGCAGTTTATATTCTCGTCGAGTGTGAAGCGTCTTTCGTGAGTTACGAATGCCTAATCAAGCTGAACGACGAGGAGTTGCGCGACTACAAAGGCTTAGGCTGGCTGTCCATTCAGCACCTGGCAAACCGAATCAATTACTTTGTCGGTGATTACAGCAGTAGAAAAATCACGGGGCCTTTGCTTGAAGAACCTATTCAGGCGTCGAAGCACTAGGTTCTGTACGAAAACCCTTGAAACATCGAAATGGGTAAAATCGCCGCCATCAACGGCAGGAGCCCCTGATGGCCAAGCGATACGAACTC
>NZ_OBDX01000089.1:0-1488 GCF_900215185.1 Pseudomonas sp. LAMO17WK12:I10
TACCTAATGCATCGGTACAACTGGATTCGACCGCACCAGTTCAACGATGGGATGGCCCCGGCTCAGGCCGAGAGAAAACTTAACGTCGTGTCCGGGATTAGTTGACCACTACACCTACCTCAATCACTGAATATAAAAAACAGCTCAAACTTGAGACAGTCCCGTGGAAATCGACGACACCTCTAATTGGCTAGGCCTCCCTCGCCTCTGGAAATATGCAAGCAGCACACCCGCCTGCTGGAGAACGAGATCTAGGAACTCAGCCTGCAACTGCGAAAGGCTCGGGAGGATATCTTCGGCTTGGTCACGATGTTGGCTGAGGTACAGGAGAAGAAAGACGAGTTCGCGGGGTATCTCAGACAGAGGGCGGCCAAAGCGGCAGCAGTGCGCAACGGTGAGATAAAACAGATACGAGGCAGATGACCTCCGCCAGATGCTTGCTGACCTGCGACCACAAAAGCGATTGCCTAAACTCAGACTCAGCTCGAGGCCTTGACCATGTATCACACCGTAGAGCCTGGACCGCGAGGCCCCGACTTTTGGACCCCGCGGTGACAGATCAGCTATGGGAGAACAATTACAGTCGGCCCAGTAGGCGTAACTATCGGCCCGATAGGCCCGAAGGTAAGCGAGACAAGGGTCAGGCTATTCGTGAAGGTCTCCGTGCCCTGCCCGTTGTTCGCCGTGGCAATCCACCGGACTGTAGAGTATCCGGAAGTATCAGGTCTACCGTTGGCCGCTCCATCAGGAAGAACGGGGCCATCCCAAATGAAATCCATTGTATTTTTTAATGGGTCCGTAACTTTGGGGCCCTTCCAGTACACCTTCGCGAGCGAGATCTGGCCAGTATCATCGAGCACTTCATTGAGCGTCACGCTGAACTTCGCCGAAGTGATGGTAAACTTCGTTTTATTTGTCAGTATTAGATCGACTGGGAAGTCTGTACTCTGATTCTTGCTGAGCGATAATGCTTCGGGCAGGTTCAAGGTTACCAAGATATTACCCTGCTCGAAGAGAGTGAAACTCTTAGGTGGATCTTGATCTAGAACAGCTTTTTTCTTGGCTAATTCAGACATTTTAATTTCCTTATTTCCTTTTTCCGTATGAACTGAAGCTCTGAACAAGAACTTCTCCCTATTACGCGGACCCAACCCTTGGATGCGCTTTTTTATTAAAGAACACAAATCCCCTCTGTCAAGAACTTGTAGATGATTGCCCGAAAGCCTAATTCATTAACTTTTTATTTGCTATTAACAGCAGCATTCTCATCGCCAAAAATGATAAAATATGAATTTATATGAACCTCGTAGTTGCTAGACACCTGAACCTAAAACAGAAGTTGAAAAATGGCTAGTCCTGTCTACGGTGATAGTTGCGAACACACACCAACAAGCTAAGGATGGTCTGAAGTAGCCCAATATTTACTGGCTAATTCTTCATCCTCGATGCCAAAAGGGCAGCAGGTCAAGATGCGATCAGATCTGCTGT
>NZ_OBDX01000034.1:0-78581 GCF_900215185.1 Pseudomonas sp. LAMO17WK12:I10
AAAGGGAATGATATGTGCCTGAGCATGCCGACTGCGACTGCGCTCATCCAAGCCCTGCACACCCTCTGCGTTGTAACGGGCTACCCATTTGTAGCCCGTTTTTCGACTGATGCTGTGTGCCGCACACAGTTCGCGGAAGTTAAAGCGTCTCGACAGATAGTCGGCAATGAACATCACTTTAAGGTCCATAGGGTTCAGCTCTCGCCACGGCATGGTCAGCTCCTCGGAATCGACCCTGCCAGTTAAAAACTGTTACCTATGTGCTTGAACTTTTCTGTTACCTATGTGGGTGAGTCATACCGGCAAGCGTTTTTGCTTACTTTTTTGGCGTCTGAAAAAAGTGAGTCGCCGTAAGGGCGAAACCGCCAGCAGCCGTTACAGCAGAAATGGATATGTACATCGACCAACATCCGCAGTGAGGCCACCACCGTCATCGCGGCCAATCAAGCGTCGACCGGCCGCTCCTACAGAGGCGCAGGCGACGCCGAAGCACTGACCCCCGTCAGCACTGTGGAAGGGTTACCGGATGAAAGACAGGCAGGCAGTACTCACTCGTCGCAGAACAACGCCGCGATCTGCGCCCGACTCGACGCCTGGAGTTTGGAGAAGATGTTCTGCAGATGGGTTTTCACGGTCTTGTCGCTGATGCCGAGGATCTGGCCAATCTCCCAGTTGGTCTTGCCTCGGGCCACCCAGCGCGAAATCTCCGCTTCGCGGCTGGACAGGATGGACAATAGTTGATGGTTCGGCCCCGGGTTGTGGCGCAACAGCTTGCTGCCCAGCGCCCGGTTCAGGGCGATGTGCAGGTACGGGGCGAAGACCATCATGCGCATTTTGCTTTCGTGGGCCACGGTGGCCGAGATGTTGTGAAAGAAGTAGCCGGTGAAGGTGTTGCGGTGCAATCCGGGCAGCAGGGTCCAGCCCAGGTTGCGTATGCCATGTTCGCGAAAGATCTTCGCCCACACCGGGTCCGACGAGTTGCCCAGCCGCTCCAGGGTGGTGAACTTGGGGCGCCCGCAGTGCTCGATGGGGTCGATGCCCAGCGGCGGAATCATGCCGTCGCGACCGACGATGGCCTTGATCAGGTCATCGGAGACGCTGTCCGGATGAATCAGGTGCGAAAAGAACACCCGGTGCGCGCGGACCCTGCCGCTGGCGAACACGAAGTTCTCGCAGGGCAGGATCTGCGGCAGCGCCAGCTGGGTCTGCTGCGTCAGCTCGGCGATGCTGCGCGCCGAGGTGATGGAGTTGAGCACGCTGGTCAGCTGCAGCCGTTGCTGGCTGTCGGTGGGCGGCAACGACAGCACCGACCGCGGGCGGCTGGCCAGTTCCAGCCGCGGTTCGCAGAAGGCCGGCTGGGCGAACAGCAGCGCCGCGGGCTTGGGCGCATGCACCGGGCCGATCGATAGACTGGTCATGCTTCCACGACCTGGCTGTCGACGGTGATGTCACGCAATACCCGGCCGTTGCTCTCCACCGCGATCACCGACTTGTCCAGCGGGTGGGCTTCGGCCCGCGCGGCGCTATCGAGTGCCGCCAGCCAGGGAGCGAACTGCTTGCGGCACTCCTGGCGCTTGATCTTGCCGCTGGAGGTACGCGGCAACGACCCGCCGAACACCAGCAACAGCACCGGTCGCGCCAGTTGGTGCTGTTGCCACAGCCGCGCTTTCAAGTCGCTGAACAGCTGCGGCAGGTCGAGGCTGCGCAAGGCACGCCGTTCGATTTCCTGGGCGATCACCACCTGCTCGCTGTCGCCGGTCTCGATGCTGAAGGCCGCGGTGCCGTCCGGGCGAAAGCTGTCATGGGTGCGCAGCACGGTGTTCTCGATATCGCCGGGGTGATGATTGACGCCATTGACGATAATCAGGTCCTTGAGCCGCCCGGTGACGAACAGCTCGCCGTCGAGCAGGAAGCCCAGGTCGCCGGTGCGAAAGTAGCGCGACCAGCCGAGCGTCGGCGGCGCCGGGCGAAAGGCCGCGGCGGTGCTCTCCGGGCGCTGCCAGTAACCGCTGGCGACGCTGTCGCCGAGGATGCAGATCTCCCCGACCCGCCCGTCCTCCAGCGGCTGCTCGGTGTGCGGGTCGCAGATGAACGGGCCCTGCCCGGGAATGCCGCGACCACTGCTGACCAGGGTGCGCAGGCGCAACTCGGCGTCGCTGCCCGGGCCGTCATGCAGGCGTGCCACATTGTCCTCCAGCAAGCCGGCATGGAACTGGCGGATCACCGGCTCGCGCTTGCTGCCGCCGGCGCTGACCATCAGCGTGCCTTCGGCCAGCCCGTAGCAGGGAAAGGCCGAGGTGCTGGCAAAACCGGCGCGGGCGAAACGCTCATGGAAGGCAGCAATGGTCTGGGCCCGCACATGCTCGGCGCCGTTGAACGCCACTTCCCAGCTGCTCAGGTCGAGGCCCGCCAGCTCTTCGTCCTTGATCTTGCGCAGGCACAATTCATAGGCGAAGTTCGGCCCGCCGCTGACGGTGCCGCGGTAGGTGCTGATGGCCTGCAACCAGCGCAGCGGCCGTTGCAGGAAGTGGATCGGCGCCAGCAGGGTCGAGCCGAAGCCGACGAACAAGGATTGCAGGATGCCGCCGATCAGCCCCATGTCGTGATACGGCGGCAGCCAGCTGACCAGGTGGCTGTCCCTGTGGGTCAAAAAACCGCGGCTGATGCTGCGCGAATTGTGAATCAGGTTGCCGTGGGTCACCGCCACTCCTTTGGGAATCCCGGTGGAGCCGGAGGTGTATTGCAAAAAGGCGATATCGTCCCGGGTTACCGGGACGGCCCGCCACTCGCTGGCCAGGGCCAGGTCGAGACTCGCCATGTCCAGCACCCGCGGACTCTGCGCCTGCCCCAGCCGGGCCAGGATGGTCGGGACATCCTCGCCACTGGCCAGTGCCGCCGTCGGCTGGCAGTCGTCGATGATGCCGTCCAGCCGGTCCAGGGTCTTGGTCGCCCCCGGCGGATAGGCCGGCACCGCCACCAGCCCGGCATACAGACAGCCCATGAAGGCGATCACATAGTCCAGGCCTGGCTTGAGCAGGATCAGCACCCTGTCCCCCGCCTGGCAATGCCCCTGCAACCGGGCCGCCGCCGCTCTCGCTGCGCGGTCCAGTTCAGAAAAGGTGATCAGGGTTTCTTCGTCTCGCCCGTTGTGCAGAAAACGATAGGCCAATCGGTCCGGGATCATATGGGCGTGAAGCTGCAGACATTCCGAAAAATTCGCATACGGAACGTCGCTATCGTGGTCGTTCGTAGTCATTATTTTGTGTCCAGGCAGCCGTACTTAGCCATCTCCCGCAAGGCCCGAAATCTGCGGCCTTGCGCATCCATTACGCTTGATCATCCTCTGGGAGCGCGCAGTCGAAGTTAATACTCCGAACGGCGTATACCCGCAATTTCCGCCCCCGGCGCATATTCGCTTCACAGCTCGACGCATGCATGGCTTTTTGCCATACCGCTTGCAGTCATCAGCCTTTTCCAAGGATGTGAAGCCGATATCCAGGCCCTTGCAAGCCGGGCCTGTGCAACCGGTCATGTCATCAAACCCAGGCCGGAGCGGCAGCGTTCCGGTATCGCCAGCAGCGTGCGCAGCACGGGAGAACAGGATGTCTTTTAGCGAATACGCCACCTTCGATGCGGTCGGCCTGGCCGATCTGGTCAAAACCGGGCAGGTACGCCCCTCCGAACTGCTGGAGGAAGCCATACGCCGCATCGAAGCCTTCAACCCGGCGGTCAACGCCGTGGTCTACAAAGCCTACGACAAGGCCCGGGCGCAGGCCGCCGCACAGGACAAGGCGCCGCCGACCGGCACGCTGCACGGCGTGCCATTCCTGCTCAAGGACATTCTCGGCGACTGCCAGGACCTGCCTTCGACCCTCGCCTCACGCATGCTGCAAGCGCGGGTCATGCCCCAGGACTGCGAGCTGGTGAAGCGTTTTCGCCAGGCCGGACTGGTGTTCGTCGGCAAGACCAACGCCCCGGAGTTCGGCATTCTGCCCACCACCGAAGGCGCCTTCCATGGCCCGGCGCGCAACCCGTGGAACCTGGAATACTCCACCGGCGGTTCCAGTGGTGGTGCGGCCGCCGCGGTGGCCACCGGCATGGTCCCGGCGGCCCATGGCAACGACGGCGGCGGCTCGATCCGCATTCCCGCGTCCTGCTGCGGCCTGGTGGGCCTCAAGCCGACCCGGGCGCGCAACTCCCTGGCCCCGGACTTCGGCGAACTGCTCAGCGGCCTGCTGGACGAACATGTGCTGACCCGCAGCGTGCGCGACAGCGCCGCCCTGCTCGACGCCACCCACGGCGTGGTGCCGGGCGACCCGTACCGCGCGCCGCCGATGCAGGGGCGCTTTCTCGACCAGCTCAGTCGCGAACCGGGGCGCTTGCGCATCGCCTATTCCAGCACCGACCCGGCCGGGCGGCCGCTGCACCCCGACTGCATCGCCGCGGTGGAAAGCACCGCGCGCCTGCTCGAATCCCTCGGCCACCATGTGGAAGAAGCCGCGCCGCAGCTGGACCTGCAAAGCTTCGCCGAAGCCTTCAGCGCCCTGTGGTTCTCCGGCATTGCCTTCGCCGTGGAACTGATGAGCCTGCAACTGGGACGTGGCCCGTTGCCCGGCGAGCTGGAAAACCTGACCCAGGCCGTGCATCAACGCGGCCTTGGCGTCAGCGCGGTGGAGTACCAGATGTCCGAGCTGGTGTTGCAGCAGGTCGGTCGGGAAATGGCGCGTTTCCACCAGACCTACGACTGCTGGCTGACCCCGACCCTGGCCCGGCCGCCGCTGCGCAACGGGGTGGTGGATATCCATTCCAGCGATCTGGAAAGCACCTACGGCCCGCTGATCGACTACAGCCCGTTCACTGCCATCCACAACGCCTCGGGGCAACCGGCGATTTCCCTGCCGCTGCACTGGAACGCCGAGGGCCTGCCGATCGGCCTGATGCTCAGCGCCGCCTTTGGCGAGGAAGGCCTGTTGTTCCGCCTGGCCGGCCAGCTGGAACAGGCACGCCCGTGGAAGGACCGGCGGCCGCAGCTGTTCCTGCAGCACAGCCCCAATGAAGCGGTTATCGGCTAAGGAGAGCACCGAGCATGCGCACGCTGGACACCTCGACTGCCTCTGCTTGTTGCCGCGCCGGCGCAGGCCAGGAACCGCACCAGCCGGGGGCCATTCCCTGGCCCACCGACGGCCTGGACCGCGAGCAACTGGCACGTTATGGCAAGGAGCTGATTCGCCAGACCCTGCCCTTTACCGTGGAAAACCGCCGCCTGAGCTGGTGGCATTTCTACTCGACGCTGCTGGTGATCGGGCTGTTCGGCGCGGCCGTGGCCGTGCCGCTGTGGTGGCCGCTGCGCCTGGGGTGCAGCGTGCTGCTGGGCTTGTCCCTGGTGCGCATGTTCGTGCTGTACCACGACTACATGCACGGTGCGATCCTCAAGGGCTCGCGTTTTGCCGAGGTGTTTTTCAAGACCTTCGGCCTGCTGCTGATGGCCCCGCCGACGCTGTGGAAGCAGTCCCACGATTACCACCACGGGCACAGCTGCCAGTATGTCGGCGCGGAGAAAAACCGCCTGCCGCTGCTCTCTACTCACACTGACCTGGGCACCTTTCCCCTGCTGTCCACCGAGGAATATGCCCGGGCCGGGCGCCTCAAGCGCGTGCGTTATCGTATCGCCCGGCACCCGCTGATGATCCTGCTGGCGTCATTCAGTATCTTTATTTTCAGCATCTGCCTGGTCTCGCTGATCACCCAGCCGCGGCATCGACTGTGGTCGCTGCTGGCCCTGGCGCTGAACCTGGCGAGCGCCGTCGCCCTGGCGCTGCTGGCGCCGGACATCCTGCTGTACGGGGTGCTGGTCCCCAGCCTGTCCGGCTCGGCGCTGGGCGCCTATATGTTCTACTGCCAGCACAACTTCCCCGGCGTGCGTTACCCCGAGCGCGCCGACTGGGACTACGCGGCCACCGCGGTGTTCTCCTCCAGCTACATGCGCACCGGCCCGCTGATGGCCTGGTTCACCGCCAATATCGGCTACCACCATGTGCACCACGCCAACTCGGGCATCCCCTTCTACCGCCTGCCGCAAGCCATGGCGGCGATCCCGGCGCTGCAATCGCCGATCACCACCTCACTGCACCCGCGGGACATCTACCGCTGCCTGCGGCTCAAGCTGTGGGACCCGGCGCGCCAGCGCATGGTCTCGTTCGCCGAGTTTCACCAGCAGGCGCCACGCTGAAGGAAATGCGGCAGAGGCGTTGCCCCGCGAACGCCCGCCAGGGTAGATCGGCGCCGGAATTTTCCCGGCGATCGCGGGTCAGTAGAGCCACGCCTTTTTGCACCGGTCCGTTGGTCCGTGACAATGGGGCCTCGGTCCCATAAATTAGGCGCCCTGAAAAGGCCCGGTGCTTTTCTAGCCTCATTTCCAGTTAAACGAAGTAGTGAAATATCAATGTCCGATTCCAATACAGAAGAATCCGTAAACGCCTTGTCGTCCAAAGCGGAATACGAAAACGCCATCAATCTTTCACAGCATGTCTCCCAGGCCAAGACCATCAGCGAGATGGTCCTCGACGCTTTCCAGTCCACCAAGGAAAGCGACCAGATCCGCGAATTGCGCGCCGAGATCCGCCAGGCTCACGACCGCTTCGACGACGACCGCGCCTATGAACTCATGGGCCAGCTCAAACAGCTCAAGGACGCCGAGGCCGCCGACAGCGCCGCCCTGGAAGACCTGAGCAGCAAATTCCCGATCAGCCGCATCCTGTCCAGCTACAAGGACGACCCGAGCTTCCAGGAGCTGGTCTACGGCCTGGCGCTGAAGGTGCTGAACCAGACCCACCAGGCCATCAGCAGCCCGGGTGGCGGCAAGAGCAAGGCCTCGCGGGCCAAGAAGGAAATGGAAGTGTTCGCCATCAGCAAGGACGGCATCAGCGTCACCCTGCCGATCCGCCCGCGCTCCAAGGCCAACGTCGACCGTGAAGCCTTCGAGTTCCTCGGTTTCGCCTTTGTCGGCGAAGGCGACGAAGCGGAACTGGAAAGCGAAGTGTTCTTCGACAAGGACGGCAACGAACAGCCGGCCACGCGCAAGAACATCGTCACCGCGATCCAGCAGCAGACCGCGTTCGAAGGCTACAGCGCTCTACAACAGCAATAACCCGTACCCGCGGGCTTGCTCGCACAGATGGCGGATCGGGCAACAGTGCAGCACGCCCTTCGCCGGCTGGCTCCTACGAATCAAAGGCCGGGGCCCCCTCAGTTGCCCCGGTAATCGGCGATGGGATACATCGCGCACAAAGCCTCGGTCTGAAGACGGAATTGTTCCTGCAACTCAGGCTCCAGGCGGTACTTCTGCTCGCTGAGGGGCGTCACCTTGTCCAGTATCCGGCAGACCAGTTCGACGACTTCACGACACCCCTGGGGATCGATGTAGCGTTGGGCGATGGAGCCCGTGCCGATACACAAGCCATTGGCGACGAATGAGGATCGGGTTTCCCCCAGTGCGCGGTTTTTACTCACGATGATGCCGCATCGCTCCAGTGCCGAGGCGGCAATCGAACCGCTAATTCCCCCACGCAGCCTGAGCAGAATTGTGTGGTTCTCCGTCCCCCCGCCCACGACGTCGTAGTCCTGTGCCATGAATGCGCTGGCCATTGCATCGGCCGTGCTGCGAATCCGTCCCATGTAGGCGTCGAACTCCGGGGTCATCGCGTAGCCCAGCGCAGCCGCCTTGGCGGCGATCATGTTGACCGCCGGCGAGCCCTGCATCCCGCGGAATACCGCTTGCTCAAGGACACGACTAAAGCTCGCCCTCAGGCCGGGAACCTTGGTGTGGGCGTCCCGGCCGGAAAGGATGAGGCCGCCACGAGGCCCCGCGAGTTGCTTGTGGGTACACGCGGTGGTGACGTGCGCCACGTCGATCGGGCTCGGATGTCGACCCGTTGCGACCAGCCCGGCGATAGAGGAGATATCCGCCAGCAGGATGGCCCCGGCCTCGTCGGCAATAGCGCGAAAGCGTTGGAAGTCCACGACCCGGGAATAGGCAGTCGCACCGCAGATGATGATGCGCGGACGATGGGCGAGCGCCAGTTGGCGTACCTCTGCGTAATCGATCACGCCCTGCGAGGTGGTGCCGTAGCGGATCGCCTTGTAGTGAGTGCCCGTGAATGCGACAGGGCTGCCGTGGGTCAGGTGCCCGCCATGATCGAGGGCCATGCCGAGAATGGTGTCCCCGGGCTCGAGCAGGGCAGCGAGCACCTGGTAGTTGGCGTTGGAGGCGGAATGCGACTGTACGCTGGCGTATTGCGCCCCGAACAGCTCCCGCGCCCTGCGAATCGCCAGGGATTCGACCAGATCGACGTTTTCGCAACCGACATGATGGCGCTTGCCTGGTATGCCCTCGGCGGTGACGTTGACCAGTGCCGAGGCAGACGCCGCAAGGATTCGAGGGTTGGCCGCGCAGGAAGATGAAACCAGGGACAGTGTGCGGTGTTGACGCCTGACTTCAGCGTCCAGGATCCCAGCCAGTTCGGCGTCTTCTGCCCGCAGATCCGCCAAACCTCGTCGCAGCAGGTCGGCCTGGTTCCTCAGTGGTGCTGTATAAGCTGCCATCGTTCGGTATTCCTTCCTTGTCGTTTGCGTGCCACGAACGACAGCACGCTTCCTGATTTAACGTTCGCGAGCCGCTAATTAATCAAAGAATTAAACATTTTCCAAACAAAATGCTTCTTTTCCGAGAATCAGCAGGGGACAGCAGATGTGCGTTGCCGCTGAATGTTCGTCAATCGAGGCCAGGGCACCGGACATTTCGGGGCTTTATTGTCATGACAGGGACATGCAACACTTGCCGCCGCGGCGCCTCCGGTCCGGACCCTCCCGACAAATCCGAGCGCGCCCCATACCGACAGCGAAATATCCCAGGATGGATGCAGGCTGGCTAAAGGAGCGCTAGCGAGTTGGTACAGGCCACGAAAGAACCCGACAAGCTCTTGCCGCATCCATCCGACTGTTCTCACCTTTGGCGTCGAGCAGTTGAATGTCATGCACGGCACGCATTCCATGAAAGACCCTATGCGTGGCGACTATAAGGAAATGGTGAGCATTTGATGCACAGAAGAGAAAGAACAGAGTATTTGAAGAGCAACATCAAATACCTGATAAAAAGTCGCGGCGAGACGCAACTGTCTTTGTGCAATGCCAGCGGCCTGACCCGAACGACCATATACAACATCCTGGAAGGCAAGGTCAGCAACGTACAGCAATCCACCATTCGCAAAATCTCCGATTTCTTCGGTGTCTCCTACGAAGAAATAGAAACCGTCGATTTTGAAGAGAAGGAAATCATCGACAGCAGTATTTCCCCACAAGGAAACATGAACCCGGCGGCCGTTCCGATCCTCAAGGAAAGCCTGCTGATGATCAATATGGACAAACGGATTGGCGAACTAGCCATACTTTACCCACTGACTTATTACTTCGGCGCATCCTACAACTTGATAGCGGTGCTGCTGGAGAATGAGATCAAGGGCCTGTACGAGGCCGGTGACCTGTTGATCATTCAAAAGGGCACATCGACCGACGACAAGGAAAAACTGGTTTACGACAGGCAGACAAAAAAGCTGTTCATCATCAATGAGCCATGTTCCGACTCAGACCGAGTATTTGTGGTGGGTGACATCATCGAGGAGCGGTTCAATGGCAGCTTATGAAGGCGAACTCGAGAACAGCAAATATAAACTCCTGGGCTTTGAAAACAGCAAGAACCTGGCCGTGATCATGATCATCGCCACAGGCAAAGTCATAAAGATCAAATTAAGCGAAGTGCTTAACAGCGAAATAATGGAAAACCTGAACAAAATGGAAGTTAAAAACATTTACAAGAAGTTCTACTCCCAAGGAGGAGCACTTACCGCATACGACCTGAATGACCGCCACGAAAGCTCATGGATGATTTATATCATCCTGAATCTACTGCTCTTTACATTTTATATATTCACCAGCATTGCCGCCACCAAGCCCATTTATCTTGAATCCCTTGGCATCATTATCACTCCGGGTACCTTTCTTTACCCTCTGACCTTCCTGATCGTTGACCTGTTGAACGAAAATTTTGGACTCAGGCTGGCAAGAAAAGCGATTTTCTTTGCCTTTGCCAGCAACGCCATGATTATCATCCTGCTCTATGGTTCGACCTTTCTCCCCGGTCTGCCAGGCTGGAAGCTCGACACCCCGTACAACGACGTCATCATTCATGTGTCATCCGTGCTGGTGGCGTCTTCGGTCTCGTTCCTGGTTTCGGAAAACATAAACTCTTACTTGCTGTGCAAGATAAAAGAGCTGACGAATTCCAGATTCCTGTTCCTGCGGATATTCTTGAGCACGCTGTTCGCGGTCATTATTGACAGCTTCGTGTTTTGCTACATTGCCTTTTACGGCTCGATGCAGAACAACGACATCCTGAACATGATTTATGTGCAGATCGCGATAAAGGTATGTTTTGCCTTCTTCAATATCTTGCCAGCCTATGGAGCAAGGTCACTGTTCAAAAGATATATAACGGACAGCCAGGCAAAATAGTACAAGCACGCTTTAGCTCAAATGGATGGATTCAACACTCATCTGCCAGGCAAATGCAGTGTTGAATTCCATGAGCACGGTCGATCAGGCCTTCATTGCAGGTTCATCTTGCTTCTCAAGCTGTTCATGACTTCTGCCTTGTTCCCCAGATAATCATTCAGCCCTCTGCTACGAAGATTGCACGCATCGCAATTGGCACAACCGCTGCCGATAACGCCGTTGTAGCAGGTCAGGGTCTGCTCGCGAACCAGGCTCAACTGCTGGTGATGATCCGCCAGCGCCCAGGTCTCCGACTTGTTCAGCCACATCAGCGGAGTCTCAAGGCGCAGGCGGTATTCCATGCCCAACTCGACGGCCTTGTTCAAGGCCTTTACAAACTCGTCGCGGCAATCGGGATAGCCGGAGAAGTCCGTTTCACATACCCCGGTAATGACCGTTTCAGCCTTTACCTGGTAGGCATAGATAGAGGCCAGGGTCAGAAACAGAATATTTCTTCCCGGAACGAAAGTGCTGGGCAGGCTTTCGCCTGAACTGTTCACCGTGGGAACCGGAATATTGTCCCGAGTGAGACTGCTGATCGCCAATTCATTGAGTAACGAGGCATCCAGCACTTTGTGGACGGTTGCCCCCAATTGCTTCGCGAGTTGCTGCGCCACTTCTATTTCCGCGCGGTGGCGCTGACCGTAATCAAAGGTAATGCAGTGCACTTCATCATAGAGCGGCAATGCGTGGATCAGACAGGTCGTCGAGTCCTGCCCGCCACTGAATACGACAACGGCTTTTTTCTTCATCATTCTGCTTCCTGCATGAATAGAGTCATTTGAATATTTAAACAGCCCACTGACTGACACTCAATAAAAAAGCCCCGCGCTTCTCTCGAAGGCGGGGCTTTTTCATAGCGTTTGCAGCTTATGGCGCGTAGGTCAGCAGCAGCTCGCTCGGTACCTTGAAATCCAGAGACATCATCACGCTCAGCGCGGTGATGGTGAAGATCGAGAACACGAACAGCTTGCGCGCCCAGACGGTGTCGTCCACCGCCTTGTAGCCGGTCCAGGCCATGTACAGCCAGTACATGCCCATCGCGGCCGCGACGGCCAGGTAGCTCATGCCGGCATACCCGCTGAAGGTCAGCATCAGGGTCGCCACCAGGAACGCCAGGATGTAGAGCAGGATGTGCTTCTTGGCCACCAGGATGCCGCGCTTCACTGGCAGCACCGGAATCGATGCGGCCAGGTAATCGTTGAAGCGGAAGATCGCGATGGCGTAGGAATGCGGCATCTGCCACAGGCTGAACATCACCAGCAGGGTCAGCGCGGCCATGTCGAAGCTGTTGCTCACGGCCACGTAACCGATCACCGGCGGCATCGCCCCCGACAGGCTGCCCACCAGCGTGCCGTGCACCGACTTGCGCTTGAGGTACAGGCTGTAGAAGCCGACGTAGATGACGAAGCCGATCACGGCGAACAGCGCCGCCAGCGGATTGGCCACCTTGTACAACAACGCAACGCCGGCGACACCCAGAAGGGTCGCGTAGACCAGTGCCACTTTCAGGGAGATCAGGCCCTGGACTAGCACACGGTTCTTGGTGCGTTCCATCTTCAGGTCGATGTCACGGTCGATGCAGTTGTTGAACACGCAACCGGAAGCCACCACCAGGGACGTGCCGATCATCGCGGCCAGGAAGATGGCCAGATCGACATGTCCCTTGGAGGCCAGGAAAAAACCGCCCGCCACAGAAAGCACGTTACCGAAAATGATCCCCGGTTTGGTGATTTGGATAAAGTGCTTGAGCGACATCGGGTCTTACCTCACTTCGCCATCATGAACGTGTGGATGCTGAACATGATCCACAGCGACAGGCCAACCAGCAGGACGATCACCAAGGCAGCGAAGACGAACGCAATCACGTTGTTACGCTGGGCCTCGGAGCGGTCCAGGTGCAGGAAGTACACCAGGTGAACCAGGACCTGGATCACCGCGAAGGCGAGCACGATCATCAGGGTGATGGACTTCGGCAGGGTCGGGTACATCACCAGGCCGAACGGGATGATCGTCAGGATCACCGACAGGATGAAGCCGATGGCGTACGACTTTACGCTGCCGTGGCCCGCATCATGGCTGTCATGGGAGTGTGCATTAGCCATTACATAGTCCCCATCAGGTAAACAACGGTGAAGACGCAGATCCAGACCACGTCCAGGAAGTGCCAGAACAGGCTCAGGCAGCTCAGGCGGGTCTTGTTGGTTGCGGTCAGGCCGTGCTTGTTGACCTGATACATCATGATCGCCATCCAGATCAGGCCGGCGGTCACGTGCAGACCGTGGGTGCCGACCAGGGTGAAGAACCCGGACAGGAAGCCGCTGCGGCTAGGGCCGTAGCCTTCGGAGATCAGCAGGTGGAACTCGTTGACCTCCATGCCGATGAAGCCCAGGCCGAACAGGAAGGTCAGGGCCAGCCAGCCCAGGACCTGCTTCTTGTTGCCCCGGAAGAACGCCAGCATGGCGAAGCCGTAGGTGATCGAACTGAACAGCAGCAAGGCGGTTTCGCCGAGCACGTAAGGCAGTTCGAAGATGTCGTGGCCCGACGGGCCACCCGCTACGTTGTTTACCAGTACCGCGTACACCGCGAAGATCGACGCAAACAGAATGCAGTCGGTCATCAGGTAGAGCCAGAAACCGTATACGGTCATCTCGCCCGAGTCGTGGTGATGGTCATCGTGCCCATGGTCATCGACATGGGTATGTCCAGCATTGGTCACTAAGTTCGACATGGTTTAAGCCTGTTCCAACGAGGTTTCTACACGGTTGGCCGGGATCTTCTTCTCGGCTACCAGGCGAGCGTGCTGCTCGGCTTCGATGCGTTCGATCACGTCGACCGGCACCATGTAGCCTTGATCATCGCGAGCCGCGTGGATCACGAAATAGATCACGGTACCGGCCAGGCTAGCGATCGCCAGCCACCAGATGTGCCAGATCATCGCGAAACCGAAGACGGTCAACAGAGCACCCATCACCAGGCCGGTGGCGGTGTTGTTCGGCATGTGGATCGGTTCGTAGCGAGCAGGCTTCTGGTACGCGGTACCGTTTTCCTTGGCTTCGGTGAACGGGTCGATGCCATTGGCCTTCGGCAGTACGGCGAAGTTGTAGAACGGTGGTGGCGACGAAGTCGACCATTCCAGGGTGTGGGCATTCCATGGGTCGCCGGAAACACACTGGTTCTGCTTGCGATCACGCACGCTGACGTACAGCTGGATCAGCTGGCAGGCGATACCGATGGCGATCATCACCGCACCGAACATGGCGACGTACAGGTACGGCACCCACTCAGGGTTGGTCGTGGCGTTCAGACGACGGGTCATGCCCATGAAGCCCAGTGCATAGAGCGGCATGAACGCGACGAAGAAGCCCGAGATCCAGAACCAGAATGCAGCCTTGCCCCAGCCTTCGTGCAGCTTGAAGCCGAACGCTTTCGGGAAGTAGAAGCTGAAACCGGCGATGTAGCCGAATACGGCACCACCGATGATCACGTTGTGGAAGTGCGCGATCACGAACAGGCTGTTGTGCAGGACGAAGTCAGCACCCGGGATGGCCAGCAGTACGCCGGTCATGCCGCCAATGGCGAAGGTCACCATGAAGCCCAGGGTCCACAGAACCTGGCTGGTGATACGCAGACGGCCGTGGTAGATGGTGAACAGCCAGTTGAACAGCTTCACCCCCGTCGGGATGGAAATCAGCATGGTCGCCAGGCCGAAGAAGGCGTTGACGCTGGCCCCCGAACCCATGGTGAAGAAGTGGTGCAGCCAGACCATGAAGCCCAGTACCGAGATCGCGCCGGAAGCGTAGATCATCGAGTGGTGGCCGAACAGGCGCTTGCCCGAGAAGGTCGAGATGACTTCGGAGAAGATACCGAACGCCGGCAGGATCAGGATGTACACCTCAGGGTGACCCCAAGCCCAGAACAGGTTCACGTACATCATTGGATTGCCACCAAGTTCATTGGTGAAAATGTGGAAATCCATGTAACGGTCGAGGGTCAGCAGTGCCAGGGTAGCGGTCAGGATCGGGAACGAAGCCACGATCAGCACGTTGGCCCAGGTACAGGTCCAGGTGAAGATCGGCATGTCCATCATCTTCATGCCCGGGGTACGCATTTTCAGCACGGTGGCCAGGAAGTTGACCCCCGTCAGCGTCGTCCCTAGCCCTGATAGCTGTAGCGCCCAGATGTAGTAGTCGACACCCACGCCCGGACTGTATTGCAGGCCCGACAGCGGCGGATAGGCAACCCAGCCGGTCTTGGCGAATTCGCCGACGCCCAGGGACAGGTTGATCAGCACGACGCCGGAAACCAGCAGCCAGAAGCTCAGGGAGTTGAGGAACGGATAGGCAACGTCACGCGCGCCGATCTGCAGCGGCACTGCAAGGTTCATCAGGCCGGTGAAGAATGGCATCGCCATGAAGATGATCATGATCACACCGTGGGCGGTGAAGATCTGGTCATAGTGTTCAGGAGGCAGGTAGCCCGGCGAACCCTCGGTGGCCATGGCCAGCTGGGTACGCATCATGATCGCGTCGGCGAAGCCGCGCAGGAGCATGACCATGGCGACGATGATGTACATCACGCCGATTTTCTTGTGGTCGACCGAAGTCAGCCATTCGGTCCACAGGTAGGACCACTTCTTGAAGTACGTGATACCCGCGACAAGCGCCAGACCACCGAGGATGATCATGGCAACGGTCACCATGACAATCGGCTCGTGGAACGGTATCGCGTCCAGACTTAATTTACCAAACATCGTTTACTCCTCTGCCCCAGCAGCTGAATGCGAGCTCATGTCAGTCCCTTCCACAGCGGCCACTTCTTTCTTCTCGTGCTTGACCGGCTTGCCTGGTTTCATGCCTTCATACTTGTCGACGATTTTCTGAAACAGGTCCGGCGTGTACGAGGAGTACAGCGCGACAGGGTTGTTCTGGCTTGGCTTGGCAAGGGCTTCGTATTCAGCTTGATCAAGCTGTTTAGGTGCGGCCTTGACTTCGGCTACCCAGGCGTCGAAATCTTCCTGGCTCGTCGAGATCGCTTTGAATTTCATGCCGGTGAAGCCAGCGCCACTGTAGTTAGCGGAGATGCCTTCCATTTCAGCTTTCTGGTTGGCGATCAGGTGCAGCTTGGTCTGCATGCCTGCCATCGCGTAGATCTGGCCGCCCAGAGCAGGGATGAAGAACGAGTTCATCACGGCGTCGGAGGTGATCTTGAAGTTCAGCGGAGTGTGCTCCGGGAACCGGATCTGGTTAACAGTGGCGATACCCTGGTCCGGGTAGATGAACAGCCACTTCCAGTCCAGCGCGACCACTTCGATGTTGATCGGCTTGACGTCGGATTCCAGCGGACGATACGGGTCCAGCGCGTGGGTGGACTTGTAGGTCACATAACCCAGGGCAATGATGATGAGGATCGGGACCAGCCACACCGCGATTTCGATCTTGGTGGAGTGCGACCACTTGGGCGCGTAGGTCGCGTTGGTGTTGGACGCGCGGTATTTCCAGGCGAACGCGAAGGTCATCACGATCACCGGAATCACGACCAGCAGCATCAGCAGGGTAGCGGTGATGATCAGGTTTCGCTCATCCAGACCGACCTGTCCCTTCGGGTCGAGCAAGGTCCACTTGCAGCCTCCCAGCATTAACATCATGCCAAGCAGCGGCAAAAAGCCTAGTAATCGGGGGTACCTGTTTTTACTCATCTCACGACCTCTAAAGCAGCTTGCGCCATGCAGTTGGGTTTTGATCGCCAACACTTCACCGTGCCAAGGGTTGGCATTTTTTCTTCGATTGAATAAGGGCCTGCCCGACGCGTTACGCGTTGTTTGACAAATCCTGGGCCAGCAGTGAGTTCTTATTCGAATTCGTGGTCAAAGGCCTTTTACAGACCAATTCCATTTGGTGCGGATATTTGGAAGGTGCCGACACCTGGGGTCGCATGGAGCGTCCAACGCCCCTCGACCGCCGCCGTATGCTCAGGGTGAGCAGCGCCGGAAATTCAGTGCGGGCGATTGTAGATATGTAGCGTTTTATAAACCATGTCTTATCCCGAAATAATTTTTATCGGCTCGCGCAACAATGCGTGGCGATTATTGCAACGGGTCGCGATCATATCGAGATTCATTCGCAATAAAAAGCCCCGAAAACGCCTTCCAGCCAGGTCGAAAAAGGCGTCTTTCACCCCTGAAAAATCCACCGATGGCATCGCGCTACCCCTTGTAAAACGAGGGCTGAATCGATTTATTTAGATAGCAGGCTATGCTTGCCTGGCCGTCCACCGCGCCGACACGAACTGACAGACTTTTTTCGCTCCTGGCGCAAGAAAAATCGTCTGGACGTCATCCGCTGAAACACAGCTGCGACACCACCATGTGACAACATGTCGCACTTTTATCGCGCATCCGATTGCCCCATATCACGCCCCCTTCACACATTGTCCTACACGCAAAAAAGCCCCGGCCCCGAACATCGGGACCGGGGCTTTTTGCGCCGGGTCAGGCGCTGTGGCGACGGTTACGAATGATGCCCAGCGGCACCAGCACCAGGGTCAGCACAAAGGCCACCAGCGCCCACTGCGCCAGGGACAGGCCCAGTACCGGCGGGTACGGCGTGGAGCAGAAGCCATCGACCTGGAACCCCAGCGGGAAGACAGTCGCCAGCGGCAGGCTGTCGACGATCGGCTGCAACACATCGATGCCGCAGCTGACTGCGGGATGGGCCTGGGTGTAGACGTGATGCCCCGCCACCGCCGCCCCGAACAGCGCGCTGAGCATCACCAGCACTTCCAGCACGGTGAGGCTGCGACGGCTGCGCATGGCCGCGCCGATGAAGGCGAAAATCGCGATCAGCAGAAACGCGTAGCGCTGCAGGATGCACAACGGGCAAGGCGCCTCGCCCAGCACCACCTGCATGTACAGCGCGCCGCCGATCAGCGCCAGGCAGATCACCCCCAGCAACACCAGAAAACGTCGCTCGCGCCCCAAACGCAGTGTGTCGTCAGTCATCCTCAATTCCTTTCTGTCTGTGACTCAACTCGATGGCAGCGTTTGCAACTGCTGCATCAGGCTGAGGTTGTCTTCGATATGCCAATTGGCGGTGATCCGGCCATTGGCGATCTGATAAATGTCGGTTGCCCGGAAGTCTACACGCTGACCATGACCTTTGAGTGCATTGAAGGTCCCGCTGAAGTGCCCGCGAAAATGCAGGTGCAGCACCACCCGATCCCCGGCCACGATCATCTGCTCAATTTCCGCGCTCAAGTCCGGCACCGCCGTGCGAAAGAACCGCGACGCTAGTAGCGGCCCCGTCGGCCCCTGGACCCGCCCTGCAGGCGGCGTCATATCGACGAAGTTCTCCGCCAGCGCGGCCCTGGCCAGGCTTTCATCGCCGCTGTTCCAGAAACTGCCGTAGCGCCGCGCGGCCAGCTCCATGGCTTCACGCTGGGGCTTGGGCAGGCTCTGATCGACGATCAGGGTCTGCGGTTGGAGCAAGGCCGGCTCGGCGAAAACCAGGGGACTGGCGAGCAGGGTTGCGGCCAGGGTGATGCGGGAAATGGCTGGGAGTTGCATGGGATGATCCTGATCAGTGCGAACGAGCGCCTATCATCAGCATCGGGGAATTAACGATAAACAGGTTAAGAACGGATTAACCTTTAAAGGATTTTTACGAGTGCGCCCTGTAGCCGCTGGCGCAGCCTGCGATCGGTTGCGCAGCGACCGCAAGACCAGGCACACCGGAGCTCCGGCATACCGCGTCGCCAGGTTTACGGGGCTGCGCCCCGATCGCAGGCTGCGCCAGCGGCTACAGGCGGCCAGCCTCCTGGCGGAGGCTGGCCGGTGGGGTTACTCCAGCGCCGCGGCCGGGCCGAAGAACTCGTAGCGGCTTTGTTTTTCCGGTACGCCCAGGGCCTTGAGGTGGCGCTTGATCGCCGCCATGAAGGCTTTCGGGCCGAGGAAGTAGGCATCCAGGTCACGCTCCTGCGGCAACCATTCGGCCAGTTGTTCCTGGCTCAGCAGGCCGACCTTGTCCGCCGCCGGGCTGATGCCGTCGTCTTCGGCGTAGCAGTAGAAGCGCTTGAGTTGCGGATGACGCGCGGCCAGGCCGTCGACCCAATCGCGGAACGCATGCACCCCACCGTTGCGCGCGCAGTGGATAAAGTGCACCGGACGCTCGGTGGCCAGCGCGGCTTCGAGCATCGGCAGGGTCGGGGTGATGCCGACGCCACCACTGATCAGCACCAGCGGCTTGTCACTGTCCGCCAGGGTGAATTCGCCCGCTGGCGGGAACAGCTGGATGCTGGCGCCGATCTGCAGCTGGTCGTGCAGGTAGTTGGAAGCGCGGCCACCGGCCTCGCGCTTGACGCTGATGCGATACTGGCCGGCGTCGGACAGGGCCGACAGCGAGTAGTTGCGGCGGATTTCCTCACCCTCGAGGAACAGTTGCATGCCGATGTACTGACCCGGCTCGGCGGCGAGAATCGGGCCATTATCCACAGGCTCGAAATAGAACGAGGTGATTTCCGCGCTCTCCTGCTCGCGGCGGACCAGCTTGAACTCCCGCGCACCACGCCAGCCGCCCGGGGCCTGGGCCTTCTGGTCGTAGATCGCGCCTTCAGCGCCGATCAGGATGTCCGCCAGCTGGTTATAGGCCGCGCCCCAGGCGCTCATCACCGCCGGCGTGGCGATCTCTTCGCCCAGCACTTCGGAGATGGCGCGCAGCAGGCAGCTGCCGACGATCGGGTAATGCTCCGGCAGGATCTGCAGGGCCACATGCTTGTTGATGATCTTGGCCACCAGATCGCCCAACTGGTCGAGCTGGTCGATGTGCCGGGCGTACATCAATACGCCATTGGCCAGGGCCCGTGGCTGGTCGCCGCTGGCCTGGTGCGCCTGGTTGAACAGTGGGCGCACTTGCGGATACTCGGAGAGCATCATCCGGTAGAAGTGGGTGATCAGGGCTTCGCCACCGCTTTCCAGCAACGGAACGGTGGATTTGATGATGGCACGATCTTCGACGCTAAGCATAAGTACAACTCCTGAGCTTTCTGACTACTTGCAGGTTGCCCTTTACCAATCAGTTTTCGTGCCAATAATAAAATTCATATAAATCAACTACTTAAAATATATGTAGTCATATCGACAAAACCGCATTTATAGTCATTAAGACCATACGGAGTCATTATGACCGCAAAATCCCTGCTCACCGCCTTGTTGCCCCTGGTCTCCGACCTGTCCCGCGAACTGCCCGAAGGCGAGCGCTACCGCCGCCTGCTGGAAGCCATGCGCGCCCTGCTGCCCTGCGACGCCGCCGCGCTGCTGCGCCTGGATGGCGAATGGCTGGTGCCACTGGCGGTGGACGGCTTGAGCACCGACACCCTGGGCCGGCGCTTCAAGATCAGCGAACACCCGCGTTTCGCCGCCCTGCTCAGCCACCCCGGACCCACTCGCTTCGCCAGCGACAGCGAGTTGCCGGACCCTTACGACGGCCTGGTGGATGGCCTGCACGAACACCTGGAAGTCCATGACTGCATGGGCTGCCCGCTGTTTATCGACGAGCGCCCCTGGGGCCTGCTGACCCTGGATGCCCTCGACCCGCAGAGCTTCGAGCCGATCGAACTGGATGCCCTGCAGGCGTTCGCCAGCCTGGCGGCGGCTACCGTCAACGCCGCCGAGCGCATCGAGCGCCTGGCCCTGCGCGCCGAAGACGAACACCAGCGCGCCGAGGTCTATCGCCAGGCCAGCGGCCAGAACCGCGAGATGATCGGCCAGAGCAAAGCCCACAAACGCCTGCTGGAGGAAATCGGCCTGGTCGGCGGCAGCGACCTGACGGTGCTGATCACCGGCGAAACCGGGGTCGGCAAGGAACTGGTGGCCCAGGCCATCCACGCCGCCTCGCCCCGGGCCGACAAACCGATCATCAGCCTCAACTGCGCCGCCCTGCCCGAGACCCTGGTGGAGAGCGAACTGTTCGGCCATGTGCGGGGCGCCTTTACCGGCGCCACCAACGACCGCCGCGGCAAATTCGAGCTGGCCAATGGCGGCACGCTGTTTCTCGATGAGGTGGGCGAGTTGTCGCTGACCGTGCAGGCCAAGCTGCTGCGCGTGCTGCAAAGCGGCCAGCTGCAACGCCTGGGTTCGGACCAGGAACATCAGGTCGACGTGCGGCTGATCGCCGCCACCAACCGCGACCTGGCCGAAGAAGTGCGCAGCGGCCGCTATCGCGCGGACTTCTATCACCGCCTCAGCGTCTACCCGCTGCTGGTGCCGGCCCTGCGCGACCGCGGCCGCGATGTGCTGCTGCTCAGCGGCTACTTCCTCGAACAGAATCGCTCGCGCATGGGCCTGGGCAGCCTGCGCCTGACCAGCGATGCCCAGGCGGCGCTGCTGGCCTACGCCTGGCCGGGCAACGTGCGTGAGCTGGAACACCTGATCGGCCGCAGCGCCCTCAAGGCCCTGGGCAACTGCCGCGAACGACCGAAGATCCTCAGCCTGAGCGCCGCCGACCTGGACTTGCCGGACGCCTCGGCGCCGGTAGCGCCCCAGCCCGCCCCGGCAGCCATGGCCGAGACTCCCGGCAGCGGTGATCTGCGCCAGGCCACCGAAAACTACCAGCGCCAGCTGATCAGTGCCTGCCTTGAACGCCACCAGCACAACTGGGCCAGCGCCGCCCGCGAGCTGGGCCTGGACCGTGCCAACCTGGGGCGCATGGCCAAGAGGCTAGGCTTGAAGTGACTCACCTGTAGCCGAAGTCTGCGATTAGCCTGGGCGGCATTGCGACGAAACGGCCGTGGACCCGCTACATGAGGGGTGACCGAAACGACGCAATGGCTGATCTTGCGAGGACGGCGTCCTCGATCGCAGCCTTCGGCAGCGGCTACAGATTGCGCGGGTCGCGGATATTGGGATTAAGCCTAAAGCCAGCCCTTTGCGCGTCGATAACCCGTTATCGCTAGCTGTTCGCGGCCCATGGCGCGAACCACCTTTTTTCCACAGAAGGTTTTTATGTCTTCCAACAAAGCCCGCGCAGACTCTCTTTCGCTTCTGCTGTTCACCTTGCGCAGCGGCAAGCTGATGGCGATCAACCTGCTCAAAGTCAGTGAAATCATTCCCTGCCCACCGCTGACCAAACTGCCGGAATCGCACCCGCACGTGAAAGGCATCGCTACCCTGCGCGGCAATTCGCTGTCGGTCATCGACCTGAGCCGGGCCATCGGCGAACGGCCGCTGGAAGACCCGGAGGGTGGCTGCCTGATCGTCACCGACGTCAGCCGCTCCAAGCAGGGCCTGCATGTGCAGGCGGTGAGCAAGATCGTGCATTGCCTGACCACCGATATCCGTCCGCCGCCCTATGGCTCCGGTGGGGTCAAGTCCTACATCACTGGGGTCACCCAGGTCGACGGCACCCTGGTGCAGGTACTGGACATCGAGAAAGTCATCCATGGCATCGCCCCGGCGCAGATCGAAACCGCGCCGACCGAGCTGAGCATGCAAGACGCCGAACTGCTGGGTAACGCGCGGATCCTGGTGGTCGACGACAGCCAGGTGGCCCTGCAGCAGTCGGTGCATACCCTGCGCAACCTCGGCCTGCAATGCCACACCGCGCGCAGCGCCAAGGAGGCCATCGACTGCCTGCTGGACCTGCAAGGCACCGCCCAGGAGATCAACCTGATCGTCTCGGACATCGAGATGTCGGAGATGGACGGTTACGCCCTGACCCGCACCCTGCGCGAGACCCCGGACTTCGCCCACCTCTACGTCTTGCTGCATACCTCGCTGGACAGTGCCATGAACGCGGAAAAGGCCCGCCTGGCCGGCGCCAACGCGGTGCTGACCAAGTTCTCCTCGCCGGACCTGACCCGCTGCCTGATCGAAGCGGCCCGTCACGTCGCCGCCCAGAGCGCCTGAGCCGTGGCCGACGACTACTGCCTGCTGATGCGCCGCGACCTGACCGGGCAAGCGATACCCGCCAACTGGCCCACCGCCTTCAGCCTCGACAGCTATCGACCGGAGCTGGCCGCAGCGGTGCATGGCCTGATGCACCTCAGCTACCAGGACGGCGGCGGGAGCGTGCCGGAGCTGGACAGCTGGCGCCAGCGTTTCGAAAGCGACGCCGAATACGACCCGCAACTGTGCCTGGTGGCCCAGGACGGTGAAGGCGTCGTCGGGGTGATCCAGTGCTGGACCAGTGCCTATATCAAGGACCTGGTGGTGCATCCGCGAGCCCGCCGCCAGGGCCTGGGACGGGCCTTGCTGCTGCAGGCCTTCGAGGTCTTCCGCCAGCGCCGCGAAGCCTTTGTCGACCTGCGGGTGCTGGAAGACAACCAGCGCGCTCGCGAGCTCTACGCAAGCGTCGGCATGGGGGTGATCCGCCGCGAGCAGGTTCCCCACACACCGCTGTAACCGGTAGCCGCTGCCGCAGCACCTGCTGCAATCCCTGTAGCCGCTGCCGCAGGCTGCAATAAGGTCCGCAGGACCTTCAGCGACTTCAAGATCGCCGCGGCCGTTCCGGCCGATCGTCCGAACGCGGCCCGAGCCTGCGGCAGCGGCTACAGCGATTTTCATTGTCGACGTCTCAGGCATACTCCTGCGCATACCCGCGAACGAAGGAACGCCCCGCCATGAAAGCCCTGCCTCTGAGCCTCGCCTGCCTGACCGCCCTCCTCGCCAACCAGGCCCAGGCCTCCAGCCCCGAAGCCTGGGCGACATTCGACAAGCAGGTGCGGGCCAGCTGCATCAAGGCCAGCCAGCTGAAGAATGTCAAAGTGCTGGGCAACGCCGCGCAGTTCGACGACCGGGTCGGCTACAGCGCGTTGCTGCTTCAGGGCCAGTACCCGCAAAAACACATGAAGGGCCAGATTGGCGTGGAACTGTGCCTGTACGACAAGCAGCGCAAGAGCGCCCATGTCACCGAATGGGATTCGATCCGCCCCGCCCTCGAGGCCAAGGGTCGGTGACTGGCGCATAACTTGCTTCGAGAGCGCTATTTAGAGGGCGATGTGAGTCATTCCGTCGCCGCTTCCGCCTTTCGACTATGGCTACCGGCTCAATGAATACTCGTTTTTCCTGCGTAGGCTGCGGCAAGTGCTGCAACGATCACCACGTTCCCCTGACCCTCGGCGAAGCCCGCCAGTGGGCGCGGGATGGCGGCCAGGTGATCGTGCTGGTGGAAGGCTTCCTGAGCAATGGCCTGGGGCTGCCGGCCCAGCAGCGTGAGCACGCCGAACGGCGTTCCTGCGTGGTGCCCAGCGGCAATACCCAGGCCCACGTGGCGATCACCTTCGCCGCCTACAACGTCGGCCCCTGCCGGAATCTTGACGAAGACCAGCTGTGCCGGATCTATGAACGCCGGCCGCTGGTGTGCCGCATCTACCCGATGGAAATCAATCCGCACATCCCGCTCAACCCGGCGGTCAAGGATTGCCCGCCCGAATCCTGGGAAAAAGGCCCGGAGCTGATCGTCGGCAGTGAGCTGGTGGACCGGGAGCTGGCCGAACTGATCCAGCGCTCGCGCCAGGCCGACCGCGACGATATCCACAGCAAACAAGCCATCTGCCAACTGCTGGGCATTCACACCACCGCCCTCAAGGGCGACGGCTTTACCGCCTACCTGCCGGACATGGCCGCCCTGGCCGAAGCCATCGAGCGGGTCCAGGCGCAACCGCTGGCGCCGGCCGGCGAGTGGCTGTTCCATGTCTCCGGTGAAGACATTGCCGGGCAAGTGCAGGACGCCGGCGCCCAGGTGGTGACCGAGGCGCCGCTCACCTACGCCTTCATTTCCTTGCGGGCAGCATGAAGCCCTGCCGCTGACCCGCAGAGTCTCCGGTGTCCGTCAAATCGTTGCGAGCGTGCCGCTCGTACGCAGCCTGCGGCAGCGGCTACACGGATTGGGATATCGCGGCATTAGCGGAACTTGTAGCCGCTGCCGCAGGCTGCGATAAGGCCGAAGGCCTTCGGCGATCTTAAGGTCGTGCGCCCGCTTCGCGGTCGATCGTCCGAACGCAGCCCGAGCCTTCGGCAGCGGCTACAGAAGCTTGGACTCAGCGCTTGCCCATCGAGCGACGGGTGCCGGGTGGCGCCGCGCCTGGGGTCTTGGTGTGGCCGTTGGTGGCGCCGTTCTTGTACCAGGGTTGCTGGGCATTCTTGGCCTGGGCGAACTCGGACGGCTTGAACGGAAACTTGAACGGCGCGATCGCCGGCTTGCCTTCGCCAGGCGCGCTGGCGTCGTCGACCTGGTCGGCGCTGGGCGCGTCGGACACAGGCGGTTGTGCTGGGGTAGTCATGGAAGCTCCGGGTGAAAAGCAAAGGCCGGGCCCGGGGAAGCGGGCCGCGAAGGCCGGCAGTATACCCGCGTTGCGGATCGTTGAGCGGCCGCGACCGTCATCGGCCAAAGGTCATCGGTCGGCCTTTGCTGACAGCGCTGTCAGGCAGGCGTCACGTTGCTGACCGGGTCGGCCGGCTATAAAGGGGCCATCGATTCTGGCCATCTTCCCGTCCCCTTGCCCCCCGGCGCTGGCGTCCATGCGTAATCGAAAAACAACCCTTGTGCTCGCAGGCGTGCTCGCCGTTCTCGCCGCCGTTGGCCTGTGGCACCTGCTCAAGCCGCCCAGCGCCAGACTGGCCGCGCCGACCGCCGTGCCGGTACGGGTGATCAGCGTCGCCCAGCAGGATGTGCCGCGGCATGTCAGTGGCATCGGCTCGGTGCTGTCGCTGCACAGCGTGGTGATTCGCCCCCAGGTGGACGGCATCCTCACCCGGCTGCTGGTCAAGGAAGGCCAGTTGGTCAAGGCCGGCGACCTGCTGGCGACCATCGACGACCGCTCGATCCGCGCCAGCCTCGACCAGGCACGGGCGCAACTGGCGGAAAACCAGGCGCAACTGCAAGTGGCCCAGGTCAACCTCAAGCGCTACAAGCTGCTGACGGTGGATGACGGCGTGTCCAGGCAGACCTACGACCAGCAGCAAGCGCTGGTCAACCAGCTCAAGGCCAGCGCCCAGGGCAACCAGGCCGCCATCGATGCGGCGCAGGTGCAGCTGTCCTATACCCAGATCCGCTCGCCGGTGTCCGGCCGCGTCGGCATCCGCACCGTCGACGAAGGCAATTTCCTGCGCACCAGCGATACCCAGGGCCTGTTCTCGGTGACCCAGATCGACCCGATCGCGGTCGAGTTTTCCTTGCCGCAACAGATGCTGCCGACCTTGCAAGGCCTGCTGGCCGCCGAGCACCCGACCTCGGTGGACGCCTACCTGGGCGCCGATACCGACTCCGACACGGGCGACCGCCTGGGCGAAGGCCACCTGAGCCTGATCGACAACCAGATCGACACCAACACCGGGACCATCCGCGCCAAGGCCGAATTCAGCAACCCCGGGCAAAAGCTCTGGCCCGGCCAACTGGTGACCATCAAGATCCAGACCGCCGTGGAAAAAGCCGCCCTGGTGGTGCCGCCCGGCGTGGTGCAGCGCGGCCTGGACAAACACTTCGTGTATCGGGTCAAGGACGACAAGGTGGAAATCGTCCCGGTGCAGATGGTTTATCAGGACAGCGGCCAGAACATTATCAAGGGTGTGCAGGCCGGCGACCTGCTGGTCAGTGACGGCCAGTCGCGGCTCAAGGCCGGCTCACATATCGAAGTGCTCAGCGAACCGCCGCAACAGATCCAGGCGGCGAACGCGGAGCCACAGCCATGAAGGGCCACGGCTCGATCTCCTCCTGGTGCGTCGATCATCCGGTCGCCACCCTGCTGCTGACCTTCGCCCTGGTGCTGCTGGGCGCCATCGCCTTTCCCCGGCTGCCCATAGCGCCGCTGCCGGAGGCCGAATTCCCGACCATCCAGGTCACCGCGCAACTGCCCGGCGCCAGCCCGGAAACCATGGCTTCCTCGGTGGCCACGCCGCTGGAGGTGCAGTTCAGCGCCATCCCCGGCATGACCCAGATGACCTCCAGCAGCGCCCTGGGCTCGACCAACCTGACCCTGCAATTCACCCTCGACAAGAGCATCGACACCGCCGCCCAGGAAGTGCAGGCGGCGATCAACACCGCCTCGGGCAAGCTGCCCAACGACATGCCGAGCCTGCCCACCTGGCGCAAGGTCAACCCGGCGGACAGCCCGGTGCTGATCCTCAGCATCAGCTCCACGCAAATGCCCGGCACTGAACTGAGCGACTACGTGGAAACCCTGCTGGCCCGGCAGATCAGCCAGATCGACGGCGTCGGCCTGATCAACATCACCGGCCAGCAACGCCCGGCGATCCGCGTCCAGGCCTCGCCCGACCGGCTGGCGGCCATCGGCCTGACCCTGGCCGATATCCGCGTCGCCCTGCAGCAGGCCAGCCTCAACCTGGCCAAGGGTGCGCTGTATGGCGAGTCGAGCATCTCGACCCTGTCGACCAACGACCAGCTGTTCCATCCCGATGACTACGGCCAGTTGATCGTCTCCTACAAGAACGGCGCGCCAGTGCAGCTCAAGGACATCGCCCGGGTCATCAGCGGCCCGGAAAACGCCTACGTGCAGGCCTGGTCCAACGACCAGTCGGGGCTCAACCTGGTGATCTTCCGCCAGCCGGGGGCCAACATCGTCGACACCGTGGACCGCATCCAGGGCGAGCTGCCGCGCCTGGAGGCCATGCTGCCGGCCTCGGTGGACGTGACCGTGCTCTCGGACCGCACCAAGACCATCCGCGCGTCCTTGCATGAAGTGGAAATCACCCTGCTGATTGCGGTGCTGCTGGTGGTGGCGGTGATGGCGCTGTTCCTGCGCCAGCTCTCGGCGACGCTGATCGTCTCCAGCGTGCTCGGGGTGTCGCTGGTGGCCAGCTTCGCGCTGATGTACGTGATGGGCTTCAGCCTGAACAACCTGACCCTGGTGGCGATCGTGATCTCGGTGGGCTTCGTGGTCGACGACGCGATTGTCGTGGTGGAGAACATCCATCGCCATCTGGAGGCCGGCGACGGCATGCGCGAGGCGGCGATCAAAGGCGCCGGCGAAATCGGCTTCACCGTGGTGTCCATCAGTTTCTCGCTGATCGCCGCGTTCATTCCCCTGCTGTTCATGGGTGGCGTGGTCGGGCGACTGTTCAAGGAGTTCGCCCTGACCGCTACCTCGACCATCCTTATTTCGGTGGCGGTGTCGTTGACCCTGGCACCCACCCTGGCGGCGCTGTTCATGCGCGCGCCGACTGATCATCCCCACGATCGCCCGGGCTTCGGCGAACGCCTGCTGGCATGCTACGAGCGTGGGCTGCGCCGGGCCCTGGCCCATCAACGGCTGATGCTCGGCCTGTTCGGCCTGACCCTGGGCCTGGCCATCGCCGGCTATGTGTTCATTCCCAAGGGTTTCTTCCCGGTCCAGGACACCGGCTTCGTGCTCGGCACCAGCGAAGCGGCGGCCGATATTTCCTACCCGGACATGGTGGCAAAGCACCTGGCCCTGGCGAAGATCCTCGGCGCCGACCCGGCGGTGGAAACCTTCTCCCACTCGGTCGGCGTCACCGGCAACAACCAGACCATCGCCAACGGCCGCTTCTGGATCGCCCTCAAGGACCGCGGCCAGCGGGACGTCTCCGCCAGCCAGTTCATCGACCGCATTCGCCCGCAGCTGGCCAAGGTCCCGGGCATCGTCCTGTACCTGCGGGCCGGCCAGGACATCAACCTCAGCTCCGGGCCGAGCCGCAGCCAGTACCAGTACGTGCTCAAGAGCAACGACGGGCCGACGCTGAATACCTGGACCCAGCGCCTGACGGAAAAACTGCGGGCCAACCCGGCCTTTCGCGACCTGTCCAACGACCTGCAACTGGGCGGCAGCATTACCCATATCAGCATCGACCGCAGCGCCGCCGCGCGTTTCGGCCTGACCGCCACCGATGTCGACGAAGCGCTCTACGACGCCTTCGGCCAGCGCCAGGTCAATGAGTTCCAGACCGAAACCAACCAGTACAACGTGATCCTCGAACTGGATGCCCAGCAGCGTGGCAAGGCCGAGAGCCTGAATTACTTCTACCTGCGCTCGCCCCTGAGCGGCGAGATGGTGCCGCTGTCGGCGCTGGCCAAGGTCGACCCGCCCACCGTCGGCCCGTTGTCCATCGCCCACGACGGCATGTTCCCGGCCGCCAACCTGTCGTTCAACCTGGCGCCGGGCGTGGCCCTGGGCGACGCGGTGATCATGCTCGAGCAGGCGAAAAACCAGATCGGCATGCCCGCCTCCATCGCCGGCAATTTCCAGGGCGCGGCCCAGGCCTTCCAGAGTTCCCTGGCCAGCCAGCCGTGGCTGATCCTCGCGGCGCTGGTGGCGGTGTACATCATCCTCGGCGTGCTCTACGAGAGCTTCGTCCACCCGCTGACGATCATCTCCACCCTACCCTCGGCCGGCCTCGGCGCGCTGATCATGCTCTGGCTGCTGGGCCAGGACTTCTCGATCATGGCCCTGATCGGCCTGGTGCTACTGATCGGCATCGTCAAGAAAAACGGCATCCTGATGATCGACTTCGCCCTCGAAGCCCAGCGCAAGGGCGGGCTGTCGCCGCAGGAGGCGATCTACCAGGCCTGTATCACCCGTTTCCGGCCGATCATCATGACCACCCTCGCCGCCTTGCTCGGCGCCTTGCCGCTGATGCTCGGCTATGGTGCCGGCGCCGAGCTGCGCCAGCCGCTGGGGATCGCCGTGGTCGGCGGCCTGCTGGTGAGCCAGGCGCTGACGCTGTTCACCACTCCGGTCATATACTTGTGGCTCGAGCGGCTATTCCATCGGCCCACACCAGCGCCAGCGCTGGCAAGCACATCCTGAGGCGGGGTCATGCGCGTTCTGATTATCGAAGACGAAGAAAAAACCGCGGACTATCTGCACCGCGGCCTGACCGAACAAGGCTACACCGTGGACCTCGCGCGCGACGGCGTCGAGGGCCTGCACCTGGCGCTGGAAAGCGACTACGCGGTGATCGTGCTCGACGTGATGCTGCCCGGCCTCGACGGCTTCGGCGTGCTGCGGGCGCTGCGGGCGCGCAAGCAGACGCCGGTGATCATGCTCACCGCCCGCGAGCGCGTCGAAGACCGTATCAAGGGCCTGCGCGACGGCGCCGACGACTACCTGGGCAAGCCCTTTTCCTTCCTCGAACTGGTGGCGCGCCTGCAGGCCCTGACCCGCCGCAGCGGCGGCCACGAACCGGTGCAGATCAGCATCGCCGACCTGTGGATCGACCTGATCAGCCGCAAGGCCAGCCGCGCCGGCACGCGCCTAGACCTGACCGCCAAGGAGTTCTCGCTGCTCAGCGTGCTCGCCCGGCGCCAGGGCGAGATCCTGTCGAAAACCGCGATCGCCGAGATGGTCTGGGACATCAACTTCGACAGCGACGCCAATGTCGTCGAAGTGGCGATCAAGCGCTTGCGGGCCAAGCTCGACGGGCCGTTCGAACAGAAACTGCTGCACACCATCCGCGGCATGGGTTACGTGCTGGAGAACCGCGGTGCCTCGTAATTCGATTGCCCTGCGCCTGAGCGGGCTGTTCACCCTGGTGGCCCTGCTGGTGTTCCTGCTGATCGGCGGCGCGCTCTATCAACAGGTGGACAAGGGCCTGGGCCTGCTGCCCGAGGCCGAGTTGGATGCGCGCTACAGCGTGCTGGAGTCGGCCCTGACGCGCTTCGGCAACCCGGAGCACTGGGCCAAGATCAACAACAAGCTCAAGCTGCTCAGCGAAGAAGACAAGCGCATCCGTTTCTGGGTGGTCAGCGGCGATCCCGCCTACGAATACGGCAACCCCGACCCGCAGATCCGCCGCTTCGCCCAGGGCCCGCTGGGCAGGCGCGACCTGACCCTGCCCGGGCATCCCTATCCGCTGAAAGTGCTGGTCAGCCAGCTGCCGGCCAAGGAGCTGCGCCCGCCGCTGCGCTTTCTGATCGCCATCGACACCGAGACCTTCTACGAGACCCAGCACCAGTTGCTGATTGCCTTGATCAGCCTGGCCATCGTCGGCGTGCTGCTGGCCTCGGCGCTGGGCTACTGGGTGGCGCGCATTGGCCTGAAACCCTTGATCGGGCTGTCCGAAGAGGCCCAGCGCCTGGCCCCGCCGAGGCTTTCCGGGCGTTTGCAGTTGTCGTCGCTGCCGCCGGAGCTGACGCAGTTCGCCAACTCGTTCAACTCGACCCTGGAGCGGGTTGAACAAGCCTATTCGCGCCTGGAATCCTTCAATGCCGACGTCGCCCACGAACTGCGCTCGCCCCTGACCAACCTGATCGGCCAGACCCAGGTGGCGCTGACTCGCGGGCGCTCCGCCGAGCATTATTTCGAGGTGCTGCAATCCAATCTCGAAGAGTTGGAACGCCTGCGCTCGATCATCAACGACATGCTGTTCCTGGCCAGCGCCGACCAGGGCAGCAAGGCCACCAAGCTCACCAGCACCTCCCTGGCCAGTGAAGTGGCCACCACCCTGGACTATCTGGATTTCATCCTCGAAGACGCCCAGGTCAAGGTCGAGGTGCGCGGCGATGCCCAGGTACAGATCGAGATCGCCCACCTGCGCCGGGCGCTGATCAACCTGCTGAGCAACGCCGTGCAGCACACCGAGCCCGGGCAGGTGATCCGGGTGCAGATCGATGTGCAGGAACATCAGGTGACCATCGCCGTGAGCAATCCTGGCCAGGCCATCGCCAGCGAGCACCTGCCCCGGCTGTTCGAGCGCTTCTACCGGGTCGATGCCTCCCGCAGCAACAGCGGCGCCAACCACGGCCTGGGGCTGGCGATCGTCAAGGCAATCGCCCTGATGCACGGCGGCGACGTGTTCGTGCGCAGCGATGACGGCATGAACACCTTCGGCATCTACTTGCCGATCTGAGCTCTCCCTCTCCTCTGTAGGAGCAGACGCTCGATTGCTCGCGATGGCGGTGCATCAGACACAGCGCGTTGCCCCATCGCCGGCAAGCCTGGTTCCTACAGAGGCGGTGTCAACTATTGCTTTTGGCGTAACAGTGCTTATCCTGTTCGGCGCTTTTTCCAGGCGCCTTGAAGTTATATTTTTGTCGCACCTAATTTGAACTTGCTCTGCAAGAAGGTCTTCAGAAATGTCCAACAGTATGGGTATTGCCAGCGCGTTTGTTTTGTCCTCCCTGTTCTTGGCCCCTATGGCCATGGCCGAAGAATCGCAGACTTTCGCCGCGCATAACGCCGCGCGCGCCGCTGCCTTCCAGGACGCCCAGGAAGCGCTGGCTACCCAGCAACAGAACGGCAAGCAGCCGCAGGAGATCACGGCGGAACAACGCCAGCCGGACGTTCAGAAGGACAGCTGACACCTGGCTACCGACTCGTTTCCCTCGACAACTTCTCTGCTCTACCCCCCGGAGTAAGTTGTCTTAAAGCCGCTGATAACAGCGGCTTTTTTTTGCCATGTAGAACTGACTATTTCATTCGTTTCACCCAGAACAAGAAACACCCGAATCGACAATAACAACTGTCATCATTCATCCAAGGAGCTTTTTACCGGTGAAGGTCACTTCCACTCTCAGCCCGTTTTTCATTGCAATGGCTGCAACTATCGCCCCCAGTGTCCAGGCCACCGACGAGGCCAGCCCCGAGGGCTTCGTCGCAGGCGCAAGCCTCAAGCTCAACGCCCGCAACTACTACATGAATCGCAACCGCCACCAGCAGAACGATGACAACATCGAGTGGGGCCAGGGTTTCCTGGGGATTTTCGAGTCGGGTTATACCCAGGGCACGGTCGGTTTCGGCCTCGATGCCAACGCCATGCTCGGCCTGAAACTCGATGGCGGTGGCGGCACTGACAGCTCGAGCATCCTGCCGGTCAGCGATGGCAGCGGCAAAGCGCCGACGTCGTTTTCCACGGCTGGCGCCACCCTGAAAATCCGCGCCTTCGACACCGAGCTCAAGGCCGGCGACCTGTTTCTCAACAATCCGGTGATCGCCGGCGGCCAGAGCCGCATGCTGCCGCAGACCTTCCGCGGGGTCAGCCTGGCCAACCACAGCTTCGACGGCTGGCTGCTCGAAGGCGGCCAGGCCAGCTTCACCAAGCCCTATAACCAGAGCGGCCGCCGACGTATCGATACGGCCTACGGCAAACTGGCGAATGGCGACGAAAGCCGCTACCTGAACTGGGCCGGCGTGGCCTGGAGCGGCGTGCCCGGGCTGACCAGCAGCCTGTACGCCGCTGAACTCAAGGACATCTGGAACCAGTACTACTACGACCTCGACTACAGCTATGCGCTGAACGAGCTGGTGACCCTGAACCCGGGCTTGCACTTCTATCACACCCAGGACACCGGCGACGCGCTGCTGGGCGACATCGACAACAACACCTACAGCCTGCATTTCACCCTGGGCGTCGGCCATCACAGCCTCACCGCCGCCTATCAGCGCGTGAACGGCAACACCCCGTTCGACTACATCAACCAGGGAGACAGCATCTACCTGGACAACTCCCAGCAGTATTCGGACTTCAACGGCCCCAACGAGCGTTCGTGGAAACTCAAGTACGCCTACGACTTCGCCGGCCTCGGCCTGCCGGGCCTGACTTCGGCGCTCTCCTACTCGCGCGGCGAGCTGGACCTGACCAAGGTCGACCCGCACAGCCGTGGCTACGCCAACTGGTACAGCGCTGGCGGCGAGCACGCCAAGCACTGGGAACGCGACCTTGATCTCAAGTACGTGGTCCAGGGTGGCCAGGCCAAGGATCTGGCGGTCCGCCTGCAGTGGGCCACCAACCGTGGCGGTAACGGTTATGGCGCGCTGGACAATGACACCGACGAATACCGGGTAATCGTCGATTACCCATTCAATGTGTTCTAAGCTCGAATAAGCAAAAGGCCAGCATCATTTTGCTGGCCTTTTTTTTGTCTGCGATTTATACATGCGCCCGCAGGCGCGATCGGTCTCTGCAACTCTGCTTGCTTCATCCGGAAACACCCCTGAAACGTACACACCGCAGAAGTCAGAACCATGAGTGTGAGTAGTGCGACACCCCGCAACACGACCACTTTGACCCGGTCGGAAAGGATGCTGATTCTTGGAAGCTCACTGATGGTCATCTCCATCCTGAGCATCGTGACCTTCTTGCTGATTCGCGAACGCGGCAGCGCCGAAATGGCCGCCACCCGCGCGGCTTCCAACATCGTGCAATTGATCGACGCCGACGTGCTGCGCAACGTCGAGCTGTACGACATATCCCTGCGTGGCCTGATCAGCGCCTCGCAACGCGACGACCTGAAACAGGTATCGCCGACCATTCGCCATATGGCGCTGTTCGACCGGGCCACCGCGGCCCCCTACAAGGGCAACATCCTGCTGCTCGACTCGCGCGGCGACGTGCTCGCCGACTCCGCCTCGGTCGAACCGCGCCAGGGCAACTTTTCCGACCGGGAGTATTTCCAGTCCCATGTGAATAACCCTGATCCGGGCATGCTAATCAGCCGACCGTTCCGCGCCCGCCCGCCCGAGCTGGATTGGCGCATCAGTTTCAGCCGACGCGTGTCCGGCGAGCACGGGGAGTTCCTCGGCGTGGCCGAAGCGGCCATGCGCCTGGACTACTTCAGCCAATTGTTCAAAAGCCTGAATGTCGGCCGCGACAGCTCGGTCAACCTGATCAGTAGCGACGGTATCCTGCTGGCCCAGGAACCACCGCGAGCGGACAACCTGATCGGTCAGGACTTCAGCCAACGGCCCAATTTCATCCGCATCCTGCGCGAGGGGAACGGCAGCTTCAAAGGCATGTCCAGCACCCAGCAGCCGCGCCTGTATACCTTCTCCCAGGTCGGAGACCTCCCGCTGATCGTGATCGTGGCGCTCTCCAGCAATGAAGTCTTCGCCTCCTGGCAGCGCACCGCGCTGGTGGTCGGCGGCGCCACCGGTGCGCTGTGCCTGGGCCTGCTGTGGCTGACCTGGTTGCTTTGCCGGGAATTGCGCCGCCGCCAGAGCGCCGAGCAGGAACTCGCGCAACTGGCCGCCACTGACGCTCTCACCGGCCTGGACAACCGCCGCAGCCTGGACCAGACCCTGGCCCGCGAATGGGGACGCGCGCAACGCTCCCACAGCGCCCTGTCGCTGCTGATGTTGGACGTGGATCACTTCAAGGCCTTCAACGACCGCCACGGCCACCCGCTCGGCGATGAAGCCCTGCGCATCGTGGCCCGGGTGATCAGTGACAATATCCGTCGCCCCGGCGATTTGGCCGCGCGCTACGGCGGCGAAGAGTTCGCCGTGGTCCTGCCGGAGACCGATAACGAAGGCGCCCGGCGTATCGCCGAGCATATCCGCCTGGCGATCGAGCGCCTGCCGCCAATCCGCGACGGCGCCTCGCCAATCACCATCAGCATCGGCCTCAGCACCTGGGCGGGCACACCGAAGTCCAGCCTGGAAGTGCTGTGCTCGATGGCCGACAAGGCGCTGTACCAGGCCAAGGCCGAAGGGCGAAACCGGGTGGTGGCGGGCTGAGCCCATCGTGGCCAAGCCTCGCTTCTATTGGTCCGTGCTGCCCGCGATAACCTCATCAGCCGCGCAGGAATCTGCGGACATAAAAAAAGGCCACCCGAGGGCAGCCTTTAAAAACTAAAGGAAAGAGAGTGTTACTTACACGGCCGCAACCGGACGCATGTAAGAGATCGGTGCAGTGCTGGCATCTTCGAAGGTCACGACTTCCCAAGCGTCTTTCTGCTCAATGAGCTTGCGCAGAAGCTGGTTGTTCAGTGCATGGCCCGACTTGAAGCCTTTGAACTCACCTATCAGGCTGTTGCCCAGCAGGTAGAGGTCACCAATTGCGTCGAGGATCTTGTGCTTCACGAATTCGTCTTCGTAGCGAAGGCCGTCCTCGTTCAGTACACCATCCGCGTCGACCACGATGGCGTTTTCCACGCTGCCGCCGAGTGCGAGGTTGTGCTTGCGCAGGTACTCGATATCACTCATGAAACCAAAGGTACGGGCGCGGCTGACTTCTTTTACGAACGAAGTGCTGGAAAAGTCCACGCTTGCACTCTGGGTGCGGTCACGGAAAACCGGGTGATCGAAATCGATCTCAAAGCTCACTTTAAAACCGTCGAAAGGCACGAAAGTGGCGCGCTTGTCGCCGTCTTCCACTGTCACCTCGCGAAGGATGCGGATGAACTTCTTGGCTGCGTCCTGTTCTTCCAGGCCGGCAGATTGAATCAGGAATACGAAGGGTCCAGCGCTGCCATCCATGATCGGGACTTCGGACGCGGAGAGCTCGACGTAGGCGTTATCGATGCCCAGGCCAGCCATGGCCGAGAGCAAGTGCTCCACCGTGTCCACTTTGGTGTCACCGTTGACCAGGGTGGTCGACATAGTGGTTTCACCAACGTTTTCCGCGCGAGCAGGAATCTGCACCACAGGGTCCAGGTCGGCACGACAAAACACAATGCCGGTGTCGACAGGCGCAGGCTTGAGGGTCAGGTAAACCTTCTCCCCGGAGTGCAGGCCTACACCTGTGGCACGGATAATATTCTTCAGGGTGCGTTGTTTAATCATGGCTTGGGCCGCTTCAGCGCAAATTGCGAACTGGTATCAACAAAGGCTGGCGATAATAGCAGACCAGACCTTTGCTGAACACCAATCACCCTAATACCCCTGATACATTCCATCAATCGGCCTGGCGACGCAGGAAAGCCGGGATGTCCAGGTAGTCCAGATCATCTTGCGGATTCAGCTTCGCCGCAGTCGCAGCACTGGCCTGGGCCTGGTTGCGCATGACGGTCGGACGGTCCAGATCACGGTAGTTGACCGACGGCAGTTCCTGACGGGCAGGTGCTGGCGCCTGTGCAGCGGCCATGGAGGTTTGCACGGTATTGTCAATGACCTTCACAGGCTTCTCGATTTTCGCGCCCAGACCCGTGGCAACCACGGTCACGTGCAGCTCGTCGCGCATGTCCGGATCGATAACGGTACCGACCTTGACCATGGCGTGCTCGGAAGCAAAGGCTTCGATGATGCTACCCACGTCGGAGTACTCGCCCAGGGACAGGTCGGGACCGGCGGTGATGTTCACCAGGATGCCGCGCGCGCCTTGCAGGTTCACGTCTTCCAGCAGCGGGTTGCGGATCGCCGCTTCGGTCGCTTCACGTGCACGGTTAGGACCGCTGGCGCAGCCAGTGCCCATCATCGCCATGCCCATTTCGCTCATCACGGTGCGTACGTCGGCGAAGTCGACGTTGATCATGCCCGGACGCTTGATGATGTCGGAGATACCGCGAACGGCACCGGCCAGTACGTCGTCGGCCTTGGCGAAAGCCGACAGCAGGCTGGCGTCTTTGCCGAGGATGGTCAGCAGTTTTTCGTTGGGAATGGTGATCAACGAATCGACGCTTTCGCTCAGCGCGCGGATGCCTTCATCAGCGATCTGCATGCGCTTGCGGCCTTCGAACGGGAACGGACGGGTCACCACCGCAACGGTGAGGATGCCCATTTCCTTGGCCACTTCGGCGATGATCGGCGCAGCACCGGTACCGGTACCACCGCCCATGCCGGTCGTGATGAACACCATGTTGGTGCCCGCCAGCACTTCAGCGATACGCTCGCGGTCTTCCAGGGCGGCTTGACGGCCGACTTCAGGATTGGCACCAGCACCCAGGCCCTTGGTCACGCCGGTACCCAGTTGCAGGATGGTCCGCGCGCCGATGTTTTTCAGCGCTTGAGCATCAGTGTTGGCGCAGATGAATTCGACGCCTTCGATGTTGCTCTTGACCATGTGATTGACGGCGTTGCCGCCGCCACCGCCGACACCGATAACCTTGATTACCGGACTTGCGGGGACGTTGTCTACGAGTTCGAACATTTTCCCTCTCCTTTCATTTCTCTAGTTTTTTCGCCTACTGCTTACAACTGTGTTGCGGTAAATCTTCAGAAGTTACCCTGCACCCAGCTCTTGATGCGATCGAGCAAGGCGGCCTTGGGTTCGTCGCTGCTGTAGCTGTCCCGGCTGCCGATGCCGGAGAACGAGATACCGTCGGACTGCTTCTGCAGCCCGTACAACAGCAAGCCCACGCCGGTGGAGTAGATCGGGTTGCGCACCACGTCGGACAGGCCTTTGACGGTGTGCGGCACGCCCAGGCGGACCGGCATGTGGAAAATTTCTTCGGCCAGTTCGACTGCGCCTTCCATTTTCGAAGTACCGCCGGTCAGCACGATGCCGGCCGGGATCAGGTCTTCGTAGCCGCTGCGACGCAGTTCGGCCTGGATCAGGGTGAACAGCTCGTCGTAACGCGGCTCGACCACTTCGGCCAGGGCCTGGCGAGACAGCTCGCGCGGCGGACGGTCGCCGACACTTGGCACCTTGATGGTTTCGCCGGCACCGGCCAGCTTGGCCAGGGCGCAGGCATAACGAATCTTGATTTCTTCGGCGTACTGGGTCGGCGTACGCAGCGCCATGGCGATGTCGTTGGTCACCTGGTCGCCGGCAATCGGGATCACCGCGGTATGGCGGATCGCGCCTTCGGTGAAGATCGCGATGTCGGTGGTACCGCCACCGATATCCACCAGGCACACACCCAGCTCTTTCTCGTCGTCGGTCAGCACCGAATACGCCGAGGCCAGCTGTTCGAGAATGATGTCGTCGATTTCCAGGCCGCAGCGACGCACGCACTTTTCGATGTTCTGGGCGGCATTCACCGCGCAGGTCACCACGTGCACCTTGGCTTCCAGGCGTACGCCGGACATGCCCAGTGGCTCGCGCACGCCTTCCTGGTTATCGATCACGTAATCCTGCGGCAGGGTGTGCAGCACCCGCTGGTCGGCCGGAATCGCCACGGCCTGCGCCGCGTCGAGTACCCGCTCCAGGTCCGCCGAGCTCACTTCGCGATCACGAATCGCCACGATGCCGTGGGAGTTCAGGCTGCGAATATGATTGCCCGCCACGCCGACGAATGCCGAGTGGATACGGCAACCGGCCATCAGTTGCGCTTCTTCTACCGCGCGCTGGATCGATTGAACGGTGGACTCGATATTCACCACCACGCCCTTCTTCAGGCCGCGCGATGGATGGGTGCCGATACCGACGATTTCCAGCGTGCCATCGGCCGCGACCTCGCCTACCAGCGCCACCACCTTGGAGGTGCCGATATCCAGACCGACGATCATTTTGCCGCTTTGCACGTTTGCCATGGTCCTGCCTCTTCTTAATTCTTCGCGACGGCGGGTTGGGCCGTCGCGGGCGCTACAGGTTCCCGCCAGCCGACGGCCAGGCCGTTGGCATAACGCAGATCGATGCGCGCGATGTTCGTAATCTGTTCTTTCAGCGTTTTTTCATAAATGGCAATGAAGCGGCGCATCTTCTCCACCAGGTGATCGCGTCCGAGCAACAACTCGATACCAGGACCGGCGCTGCCGGCCCCCGTGGTCAGGAACCAGCTGCCGCGCTCGCGCAACTCCAGACGGGCAATGGAGAAACCCATCGGACGAAGCATCTGGCTCAACACCTGGTACTGCTGCATCACCTGCTGCTGGGCCCGCTGCGGGCCGAACAACTGTGGCAAGTGCTCGTAGTTCGCCAGCTCACGCGGGGTGAAGGCCTGGCCCTGGTTGTTCAACAGCGCCTCGTCGCCCCAACGGGCCACCGGCAACTGCTCTTCCAGGCGAATCACCACCTGATCCGGCCACACACGCCGTACCTCGGCATGAGCGATCCATGGCATCTGTTCCAGCTCGGTACGCATGCTCGCCAGGTCGATGGTGAAGAAACTCGCCGCGACGTAGGGCGCGATCCGTTGCTGCACCGCCTGCTGGCTGATGTAACTCAGGTCGCCCTGCACCGCGACCTTGGTGATCGGCCGGTCGGCATAGGGCAACAGGCGCTGCGCGCCCTCGTAAGTGCCGAAGCCCAGCGCGACCAGCAGCACCGGCCACATCAGGCTTTTCAGCACGCCAAAGTTGGCTTTCGGCAGGCGCGCCGACATCGGCTCCTTGGCCACCATCCGGCTGGCACCGCGCGGCACCGGCTTGCGGCCGGGAGCGGGTTGCTGATGACGTAGCTGGGCGCCTTGCATGGCCTTAACCTCGCGGCTCTGCGTTACTGACGACACTCTCCGCCAGGATGGCCAGAACCAACTGCTGGAAATCCAGACCAGCGGCACGGGCCGCCATCGGAACCAGGCTGTGATCGGTCATGCCGGGAGCGGTATTCACTTCCAGGAACCAGAACTGGCCATCGGCGTCCTGCATCACGTCGGCACGCGCCCAACCGGCGATACCGAGCGCCCCGCAGGCTTTCGCCGTGAGGTCCATGAGCTCCTGCTCTTTATTGCTGTCGAGGCCGCACGGAATCCGGTACTGGGTATCGGAAGCCAGGTACTTGGCGTCGTAGTCGTAAAACGTGTGGGGCGTGCCCAGGGCGATCGGTGGCAATACCTGGCCGCGCAGCGTGGCGATGGTGAACTCCGGACCTTGAATCCATTGTTCAACCAAGACTTGCGAGTCGTAGGTGCTGGCCGCTTTCCATGCGTCGATCAGTTCGGACGCGGATGTCACTTTGGCCATACCAATACTGGAACCTTCATGCGCCGGTTTGACGATCAAAGGCATGCCCAGTTCCGTAGCCGCAGAAATACAATCGGCCTCGGAGCCAAGTACGGCGTGGCGTGGCGTCGGAATACCGAGGCTGTGCCAGACCTGCTTGGTACGCAGTTTGTCCATCGCCAGCGCCGAAGCCAGGATGCCGCTACCGGTGTAGGGAATGCCCATGCATTCCAGCAGGCCCTGCATGCTGCCGTCTTCGCCGCCACGACCGTGGAGGATGATGAAGGCGCGATCGATCTTCTCGTTCAGCAGGCGCTGCAGGAAGTCGTCACCGACGTCGATGCCGAAGGCGTCCACACCGGCGCTCAGCAAGGCTTCGAGCACGGCGTTGCCGGACTTCAGCGAGACTTCGCGCTCGGCGCTCTTGCCGCCGAACAGCACGGCGACGCGACCGAAATCCTTCGGCGCGAGGGTCGAAAACAGAGAGGCGTAGGCGGCGGTCATTTCGACTTCCCCTGACCGGCAGGCACGGCGCCCGCGAACAACGGACTGCCCAGCAGCTTCGGCGCAAGACCGCCGATATCACCGGCGCCCTGGCACAGCAGGATGTCGCCGGCGCGCAGCAGCGGCTTGACCAGCGGTGCGAGGTCGACCCCACGCTCGATGTAGATCGGATCCAACTGGCCGCGCTGACGGATGCTGTGGCACAGCTGACGGCTGTCCGCCCCCGGGATCGGCTCTTCGCCCGCCGGATAGACTTCCATCAACAGCAGGACGTTGGCGTCCGCCAGCACCTGGACGAAATCGTCGTACAGGTCGCGGGTGCGGCTGAAACGGTGCGGCTGGTAGACCATCACCAGGCGACGCTCAGGCCAGCCACCGCGCACGGCCTTGATCACCGCCGCGACCTCGGTCGGGTGGTGGCCGTAATCGTCCACCAGCATCACGTTGCCGCCGTCCACCGGCAGTTCGCCGTAGACCTGGAAGCGACGTCCCACGCCCTGGAAGCCCGACAGGCCCTGGACGATGGCTTCATCGCTGATGCCTTCGTCGGTGGCGATGCAGATGGTCGCCAGGGCGTTCAGCACGTTGTGGTTGCCCGGCATGTTGACCGAGACATCCAGCGGCTCGCGATCGGGACGCAGCACGGTGAAGAAGGTCTGCATGCCCTGCTGGCGTACATTGATCGCGCGCACGTCGGCGCCTTCGTTGAAACCGTAGGTGACGGTCGGACGCTTGACCTGCGGCAGGATCTCGCGCACCACCGGGTCGTCCAGGCACAGCACGGCCAGGCCATAGAACGGCAGGTTGTGCAGGAATTCGACGAAGGTTTTCTTCAGCTTGTTGAAGTCACCGTCGTAGGTCGCCATGTGGTCGGCGTCGATGTTGGTCACCACGGCCACCAGCGGCTGCAGGTGCAGGAAGCTGGCGTCGCTTTCATCGGCTTCGGCGATCAGGTAGCGGCTGGTGCCCAGCTGTGCATTGGTGCCAGCTGCATTCAGCCGGCCACCGATGACGAAGGTCGGGTCCAGGCCACCGGCGGCGAACACCGAGGCCAGCAGGCTGGTGGTGGTGGTCTTGCCGTGGGTACCGGCAACGGCGACGCCGTGGCGATAGCGCATCAGCTCGGCGAGCATTTCCGCGCGCGGCACGACCGGGATGCGGCGTTCCAGGGCGGTGGCCACTTCCGGGTTGGAGGTGTTCACGGCGCTGGACACCACCAGTACATCGGCGTTGGCGGCGTTCTCGGCACGGTGGCCGATGAAGATCTGCGCACCAAAGGATTCGAGGCGCTCGGTGACCGGCGACGCCTTGAGGTCGGAGCCGGAAACCTGGTAGCCCAGGTTCAGCAGTACTTCGGCGATCCCGCACATGCCCACGCCGCCGATACCGACGAAGTGGATGCGACGGATACGGCGCATTTCCGGTTGTGGCATGGCTTTCTGATTCTCAACCATGGGCCACCTCCAGGCAGATATCGACCACGCTACGGGTGGCATCGGGTTTGGCCAGGCGACGTGCGGCGTCGGCCATGCTGTTGAGTCGTTCCGGTTGCATCAAAACCTCTGTCAAGCGAGCGGCAAGGTCCGCTGCGCCAGTCGTTCTTTGCGGCATCAGGAAGGCAGCGCCTTCACGAGCCAAATAATCGGCATTGCGGGTCTGGTGATCGTCGATGGCGTGAGGCAAAGGCACGAGCATCGAAGGCAGACCGGCGGCAGCCAGTTCACTGACGGTCAACGCGCCTGCGCGACAGACCACCAGGTCAGCCCAGCCGTAGGCTTGGGCCATGTCTTTGATGAACGGCTGCACCTGCGCCTCGACGCCGGCGGCGCGATAGCGCTCTGCAGTCACTTCATCGTGGTTTTTGCCGGCCTGATGAAACACTTCCGGACGCAGCTCGGGGGAGACCAGCGCCAGGGCTTCAGGCAGCAACTTGTTCAACGGCTCTGCTCCCAGGCTTCCACCCAGGACCAGCAAACGCGCCTTGCGTCCGGCCAGGGCCTCGCGCGGTGTATCGAGGAACAGCTCGGTGCGCACCGGGTTGCCGGTGGTACGCCGGCTGCTGGAGGCACCAAAGGTGTCCGGGAAAGCTTCGCAGACTCGGGCCGACAACGGCACCAGCAGCCGATTGGCGGTACCGGCGACCGAGTTCTGTTCATGAACGATCACCGGCACGCCGGACAGTTTTGCCGCGACGCCACCAGGGCCGGTCACATAACCGCCAAAGCCCAGCACGCAGACCGGCTTGAGCTGACGAATGATCCGGCGCGCCTGCAGCACCGCCTTGAGCAGCACGAATGGCGCCTTGAGCAGCGACAGCTTGCTCTTGCCACGCAGGCCGCTGACGTTGATCAGGTGCAGCTGCAGGCCGGCATTCGGCACCAGTTCGTTTTCGATGCCGCGCGGGGTGCCGAGCCAGTGCACGGTATAACCGCGCGCCTGGAATTCGCGGGCACAGGCCAGCGCCGGGAACACGTGACCGCCGGTGCCACCGGCCATGATCAGCACGTTAGCGCCCATGGCTTGGCTCCTCGGCGAAGTCGCTCTCGCTGAACTCCATCTCTTCGCTGCCCAGGTGGGTCCGACTCTCCCATTCGATGCGCAGCAACAGACCAAGACAGGCGCAGCAAATCACCAACGAACTGCCGCCATAACTGAGGAACGGCAAGGTCAGGCCTTTGGTCGGCAACAGGCCGACGTTCACCCCGATGTTGATCAGGAACTGGCCGATCCACAGGAACGACAGGCCATAAGCGACGTAGGCGGCAAAGAACTGCTTGGCTTTCTCGGCCCACAGGCCGATGTACATGCCACGGATACAGACGAAGACGAACAACGCCACCGTGCACAGGGAACCCACGGCGCCCAGCTCTTCGGCCAGGACCGAGAACACGAAGTCGGTGTGGGCTTCCGGCAGGTAGAACTGCTTCTGCACACTGTTGCCCAGGCCAACGCCCAGCCATTCGCCACGACCGAAAGCGATCAAGGCCTGGGACAACTGGTAGCCCGCGCCGAACTGGTCGGCCCAAGGGTCGGCAAAGTTGGTCAGGCGCGCCATTCGATAGGGCTGCATCTGAATCAGCAGGACCACCGCCGCGACCGCCAGGACCACCATCAAGGAGAAGCGGAACAGCCCGACCCCGCCGAGGAACAGCATCGCCGCCGCGGCCCCCATCATCACCACGGTGGCGCCGAAGTCCGGCTCCATCAGCAGCAGGCCAGCCATCGGCAACAGCACGATGAATGGCTTGAAGAAGCCCATCCAGCTTTCGCGCACTTCTTTCTGGCGACGCACCAGGTAACCGGCGAGGTAGATCACCACGAACACCTTGGCGATCTCGGAAGGCTGGACGTTGAAGAAACTGAAGCCGATCCAGCGCATCGAACCGTTCACCTCGCGGCCGATCCCCGGGATGATCACCATCACCAGCAAACCGAAGGCACCGAGCAGCATCATCCAGCCCAGACGTTGCCAGGTGGCGATCGGAATCATCATGGTGACGATGCAGGCACCCAGGCCCAGCACCACGTAGATCAGGTGGCGAATCATGTAATACAGGGCGCTGCCCGATTGCACCGCCGCCACTTCGGTGGAGGCCGAGGCGATCATGATCAGCCCGAGGCCGAGCAGCGCCAGGCAGCCGGCGAGCATCGGGAAGTCGAGGTCGACGCCGCGCCCGGTGATGATCGGCGATGGATAAGGCTTGATGATGTCTCTCAGGTTCATGCCAGATCCTCCACGGCGCGGACGAACTGGTGACCACGATCTTCGTAATTCTTGAACATGTCGAAACTGGCGCAGGCAGGCGACAGCAGCACCACGTCGCCGGACTGGGCGACGGCACGGCATTGCGCCACGGCGTCGACCAGGGAGCCGACACGAATCAGCGGCACGGCATCGCCGATGGCCTCGCCGATCTTGTCGGAATCGCGACCCATCAGGATCACGGCGCGGCAGTTGGCCGCCACCGGATCGCGCAGGTCCTTGAACTCGGCCCCCTTGCCGTCGCCACCGGCGATCAGCACGATCTTGCCTTCGATATCCGCGCCCAGGCCTTCGATGGCCGCCAGTGCGGCGCCGACATTGGTGGCCTTGGAATCGTTGTAATACCCCACGCCATCCAGGTCGCGAACCCACTGGCAGCGGTGCTCGAGGCCGGCGAAGGTACGCAGGGCCGAGAGCATGGCATCGAACGGCAGGCCGACCGCATGCCCCAGGGCCAGCGCCGCCAGGGCGTTGGACTGGTTATGGGCGCCACGGATCTTCAGCTCGCGCACCGGCATCAGGTTCTGGAATTCGAAGGCCAGGTATTTCTCGCCATTCTCTTCACGCAGGCCGAACGCCTTGAAATCGGGTTTGCTCAGACCGAAGGTCCAGCACGGCAGGCCTTCGCCGATCAATGGCCGGGTCAGGGCATCCTGGCGGTTGAACACCACTTGCCGAGCGCCACGGAAGATCCGGTGCTTGGCCAGGTGATACGCCGGCAGGCCGCTGTAGCGGTCCATGTGGTCTTCGCTGATGTTCAGCACGGTGGCCACTTCGGCACCCAGCTGATCGGTGGTTTCCAGCTGGAAGCTGGACAGTTCCATGACATACAGCTCGACGTCGTCGCTGAGCAGGTCCAGGGCCGGCGTGCCCAGGTTGCCGCCCACGGCGACCCGCTTGCCTGCTGCCGCGGCCATTTCCCCCACCAGGGTGGTCACGGTGCTTTTCGCGTTGGAACCGCTGATGGCGACGATCGGCGCCTTCGCGTTACGCGCGAACAGCTCGATATCGCCGGAGAGTTTCACCCCACGGGCGGCGGCGGCTTGCAGGGCCGGGGTCGCCAGGGCCAGGCCGGGGCTCACGTAGAGCTCGTCGGCACGGCACAGGAAGTCGACGTCCAGCTCGCCACAACGCACTTCCACATGCGGATAGTCACGGCGCAGCGTGGCCAGTTCCGGTGGATTTTCCCGCGTATCGGCGACGGCAAACGACACGCCCCGGTTCGCCAGGAAGCGAACCAGGGACATGCCGCTCTTGCCGAGGCCGACAACGATGCGGAAGTGGTCAGAAGCGATCAGAGACACTCGTTCTACCTCAGCTTCAGGGTGGCTAGGCCGATCAGCACGAGAATCACGGTGATGATCCAGAAACGGACGATCACGCGCGGCTCGGGCCAGCCCTTGAGTTCAAAGTGGTGGTGAATCGGCGCCATGCGAAAGACACGACGACCGGTCAATTTGAAGGAGGCCACCTGAATGACCACCGACAGGGTTTCCATCACGAACACGCCGCCCATGATGAACAGGACGATTTCCTGGCGAACGATCACCGCGATGGTGCCCAGGGCCGCGCCCAGCGCCAGCGCGCCGACGTCGCCCATGAAGACTTGTGCCGGGTAGGTGTTGAACCACAAGAAACCGAGCCCGGCGCCGATCAGCGCGCCGCAGAACACGATCAGTTCACCCGCGCCCGGAACGTAAGGAATCAGCAGGTACTCAGCGAATTTCACGTTACCCGACAGGTAGCAGAAGATGCCCAGGGCGCCGCCTACCATCACGGTCGGCATGATCGCCAGGCCGTCGAGGCCATCGGTCAGGTTGACCGCGTTACTGGAGCCGACGATCACGAAATAGGTCAGTACCACGAAGCCGATGCCCAGCGGAATGCTGACGTCCTTGAGCATGGGGATCAGCAAGGTGGTTTCGACCGGGGTTTGCGCGGTGACGTACAGGAAGATCGCCGCGCCCAGGCCAAATACCGACTGCCAGAAGTACTTCCAGCGGCTCGGCAGACCACGGGAGTTCTTCTCGATCACCTTGCGATAGTCATCGACCCAGCCAATGGCGCCGAACAACAGGGTGACCAGCAACACCACCCACACATAACGGTTGCTCAGGTCGGCCCACAGCAGGGTGCTGATACCGATGGCCGAAAGAATCAACGCGCCGCCCATGGTCGGAGTACCCGACTTGGAGAGGTGCGATTGCGGACCGTCGTTACGCACGGCCTGGCCGATCTGACGAGTCTGCAGAGTGCGGATCATCCACGGCCCCAGCCACAAGGACAGCACCAGTGCAGTCAGTACCCCGAGAATCCCGCGCAGGGTCAGGTACTGAAAGACCGCGAAGCCTTTGTAGAACTGTTGCAGGTACTCCGCTAGCAGCAGCAGCATCAATGTTTCTCCGTGCTGGAACCACACAAAGCCGCGACGATGTTTTCCATCACCGCGCTGCGCGATCCCTTGATCAAAATAGTGGTGTTTGTATCTTGCTCGGCGCCCAGGGCTGCGATCAGCTCGGCCTGGCTGGCGAAGTGTCGGGCGTGCTCACCAAAGGCGGCGACCGCGTGGGCCATCATCGGGCCCACGGCGTAGAGCGCCGACACCTTGCCGGCGGCATAAGCACCCACTTCGCGGTGCCCCTGCTCCGCCCAATCGCCCAACTCGCCGATATCTCCGAGCACCAGGACGGTGCGACCAGAAAAGCCGGCGAGTATATCAACGGCCGCGCACATTGATGTGGGGTTTGCGTTATAGGTGTCGTCGATTACCCGCATACCGTTTTTCGCCAGCTGGGCGACAGTGCGGCCCTTGACCGGCTGCACCGCGTTGAGCCCGGTGGCGATGCCGAACAACGACACGCCCAGGGCATGCGCGGCGGCGGCAGCGGCCAGGGCATTGGCAACGTTATGGGTACCCAGCAGGTTCAACTGGACACGCTCGGAACCGTTGCCCGCGTGCAGGGTGAAGTTCGGGCAGCCACGGGCATCGCGCTGGATATCCGAGGCGTAAAAGTCGGCGGCATTGTTGGTCAGGGCAAAACTCAGCACCTGACGGCCAGCGGCGCGGGCTTTCCAGATCGGGAAGGCCTTGTCGTCGAGGTTGAGCACGGCAATCCCGGAAGCATCCAGCCCTTCAAGGATCTCGCCCTTGGCCTCGACGATTTTCTCCGGCCCGCCAAACTCGCCCACATGGGCGGTACCGGCATTATTGATGATGGCGACCTGCGGCTTGGTCATCGCCACGGTGTAGGCAATTTCGCCGATGCGCGAAGCCCCCAGCTCGATCACGGCCGCGGTGTGCTCCGGGGCCAGCTCCAGCAGGGTCAAGGGCGCGCCCAGGTCGTTGTTCAGATTGCCACGCGTGGCAAGCACCGGCCCGCGCGTGCGCAGGATACTGGCCAGCATTTCCTTGACTGTGGTCTTGCCGCTGGAGCCGGTAATCGCCGCTACCGGCTTGGTGAAAGCCGCGCGATTCAACACCCCCAGTTGGCCGAGGGCCTGCCGGGTATCGCTGACCAGCAACTGCGGCAGCGTGCTGTCTGGCACTTCGCGTTCGACCAGGGCCCCGATGGCGCCTTTGGCGGCGACTTCATTCAGGTAGTCGTGCCCGTCGAAACGTGGGCCGGCCAGGGCAATAAAGAGTTGGCCCGGCTTGATCGCCCGGCTGTCGATGCTCACGCCATCGAAGCTGCAATCGCCAGCCAGCAGGCGACCCGCCAACGGTCCGCTCAGTTCACTGAGTTTCAGGGCCTTAAGCATGGGCCACCTCCCACGCGGTCAGCGCTCGATCGGCTTCCACCAGGTCGGAGAAGTCGAGACGCACGCCATTGATTTCCTGATAGTCCTCATGACCTTTGCCGGCCAAAACAATGACGTCGTCCGCCGAAGCGCCGGCGACCAACTGGGCGATGGCCAGGCCGCGACCGGAAACGAACTCGACCTTGTCCACCGCCCTGAAGCCGGCACGAATGTCGTCGAAAATCTGCGCCGGATCTTCCGTGCGCGGGTTGTCGTCGGTGACCAGAACGCCATCGGCCAGGCGCTCGACCACTTCCGCCATCAGCGGACGCTTGCCGCGATCGCGATCGCCGCCACAGCCGAACAGGCACAGCAAACGACCCTTGGCATGGGGACGCAGGGCCAGCAATACCTTTTCCAGGGCATCCGGGGTGTGGGCGTAATCGACCACCACCAGCGGTTGCGAACCACCGCCCAGGCGCTGCATGCGACCGGCCGGGCCTTCCAGTTTCGGCAGTACGTTAAGGATTTCGTCGAGGGCGTAATCCAGGCCGAGCAAGGCGCCGACAGCGGCCAGCACGTTGCTCAGGTTGAAACGACCGAGCAAGGTGCTACGCAGATGATGTTCGCCCTGCGGAGTCACCAGGGTTGCACGCACGCCTTCGTCGTCGAATTGCGCTTCGCGACAGTACAAATAGGCCCGCGGATCCTCGAGACTGTAGGTAATCAACCGCGAATCCTGTTCGTCACTGGCCAGCAGCCGACCGAATTCATCGTCGAGGTTGATGACACGACACCCCAGATCGGTCCAGCCGAACAGCTTGGCCTTGGTGGAGCCGTAGGCTTCCATGGTGCCGTGATAATCCAGATGGTCGCGAGACAGATTGGTCAGCACCGCCACGTCGAAGGCCAGAGCACTGACTCGCCCCTGGTCCAGACCATGGGACGACACTTCCATCGCCACGGCTTTGGCACCGGCCTTTTTCAGGTCGGCCAGGGTGGCCTGCACGGCAATCGGGTTCGGCGTGGTGTGCATGCCGCTTTGCAGCGCGCCATAAAAACCGCTGCCGAGGGTGCCGACAATGCCGCAGTGCTGGCCCAGCAGATCGAGTGCCTGCGCCACCAACTGGGTCACGCTGGTCTTGCCGTTGGTACCGGTCACCCCAATCAGGTTGAGGTTGCGGCTCGGGTCGCCATAAAAACGCCCGGCGATATCCGACAACTGCGCCGCCAGGCCTTTGACCGGAATCAGCGGTACGTCGGTAATCGGCAGGACGGTCGCGCCTTCGACTTCATAAGCCACGGCGGCCGCACCGCGCTGCAAGGCATCGGCGATGTGCGCACGACCATCGAACTTGCCGCCAGGAACCGCGAGAAACAGATCACCAGCACGCACATTGCGGCTGTCCAGGGTCAGTTCGCGAATCAGCAGATCACGACCAGCGTGGGCGAAAATCTTGTTCAGGCTAAGAGACATCAGCCGCGCCCTCCTTTAGCTGGTGCCGCATTGGCTTGTTGGGTAGGTGGCAGGTTGTCCGGCGAGATATTCATCAGACGCAGGGTGCCGGACATCACTTTGCTGAACACCGGCGCCGATACCAGACCACCGAAGTAACCGGCCTTGCTCGGTTCGTCGATCACCACGACTATGGCGTAGCGCGGATCGCTCATCGGGCCGAAACCGGCGAACAGCGAGCGGTAGGAGTTCTCGGCATAACCCTTGGTACCGACCGAAGTCTTACGCGCGGTACCACTCTTGCCGGCCACGTGATAAGCCGGCACCTGGGCACGGAACACGCCACGCGGCGCCTCGATCACCTGCTGCAACATGCCTTGCATGGTCTTGGCGACTTTTTCCGGAATCACCTGGGTGGTTTCCGGCGTCCTGTCGGTTTTGATCAGAGTCAGCGGAGCGATGCGACCGTTATTGGCCAGGGCCGAGAAGGCGTGAACCAGCTGGATCGCGGTCACCGAGATGCCGTAGCCGTACGACAGCGTGGCTGTCTCGGCCTTGCGCCACTCGCGGTAGTTCGGCAGGTTGCCGACTCGCTCGCCCGGGAAGCCGAGGCCGGTGTCCTGGCCGAGACCGATTTTCTGGGCCAGGCGGAAGATGGCTTCGCCACCGATATCGAAGGCGATCTTGCTCATGCCGACGTTACTGGAATTGATCAGAATCCCGGTCAGGTCGAGCACCGCGCCTTCAGTCTTGGATACGTCCCGAATGGTGTATTTGCCGATCTGCAGCGTGCCTGGATACACCTCGACGGTGTCGCTCGGTTTCCAGCGCCCGGTTTCCAGCGCCGCGCTCATGGAGATGGCTTTCATGGTCGAACCCGGCTCGAACACGTCGATCATGGCGCGGTTGCGCATCATCGCCGGTTGCAGGTTGCGACGGTTGTTCGGGTTGTAGGTCGGCTGGTTGACCATGGCCAGGATCTCGCCGGTCTTCACGTCCATGATGACCAGGCTGCCGGCCTTGGCGCCGTTCTCGACGATGGCGTTGCGCAGTTCGCGGTTGGCCAGGTATTGCAGACGCAGGTCAATCGACAACGCCAAGGGCTTGCCGGCCTTGGCGTTTTTGGTGACCTGGACATCCTTGATCAGTCTGCCGCGCCGGTCCTTGATGACCTGGCGCTTGCCCGGAACTCCGGCGAGCCACTCGTCATAAGCCAGTTCGACCCCTTCGCGGCCGCGATCATCGATGTCGGTAAAGCCGACCATGTGCGCGGTCACCTCGCCGGCCGGGTAGAAGCGCCGGAACTCTTCGATGCCATACACCCCCGGCACCTTGAGATCGAGAACTTGCTGGCCCTGCTCGGGCGTCAGGCCGCGCACCAGGTAGATGAATTCTTTATTGGCTTGCGCTTCAAGGCGCTCGGCCAGCGCCTTGGGGTCTTGCCCCAAGGCAGCAGCCAATGCCGGCCACTTGTCCTTGGCCAGCTGCATTTCCTTGGCGTTGGCCCACAGAGTGGTCACTGGCGTACTGACCGCCAGCGGCTCGCCGTTACGGTCGGTGATCAAGCCACGGTGAGCCGGGATCGGAATATGCCGAACGCTGCGCGCATCGCCCTGCCCCTTGAGGAAGTCGCGATCGACGACCTGCAGATCGATGATGCGCCAGGCGATCGCCGCCACCATGATGCCGAGCAAGCCCAGTACCAGGCGGAACCGCCAGGGGAAGAGTGCGCCTTCAAGCTTCATCATGGCGCCACCATCTGGACTTCTGCCGCGCCGGGAATGCGCATTTTCAGCTGTTCGGTGGCCAGCACTTCGATCCGGCTATGGGCGGTCCAGGTGCTTTGTTCGAGAATCAGCCGGCCCCACTCCGCTTGTGCCTTGTCACGCACACTCAACTCGCCGTACAGCGTGTTGAGCAGTTGGCGATTCCAGTGGGCGCTATAGGACACCGCAATCGCGGACACCAGGACGCCGATGAACAGCAGAAGCATGAAAAAGCTTCCGCCTGGAAGTGGCTTGGCGAAAAGCTTGCTCACCGCAGCTTCTCCGCAACGCGCATGACAGCACTACGGGCACGCGGATTGGCCTTGAGCTCGGCATCGGAGGCCGTCTGCGCTTTGCCATGGACTTTGATTTTCGGCTCGAAAGCCACATGGCGCACCGGCAGGTTTCGAGGCAGGTTGTCCGCCTCGCCCTTCACCAGCTTGCGCATGAACAGTTTGACGATGCGGTCTTCCAGGGAATGGAAGCTGATCACCACCAGACGGCCGCCGACCTCCAGGCATTCCAGCGCGGCTTCGAGGCCGGCCTCGAGATCGCCCAGCTCGTTGTTGACGTGAATGCGCAACCCCTGGAATGCACGGGTAGCCGGGTTCTTGCCCTTTTCCCAGGCCGGGTTGGCGACTTTCAAGACTTCCGCCAGGTCGGCGGTGCGTTCGAACGGTTTGATGTCGCGGCGCTCAGCCACGGCGCGTGCCATACGACCGGAGAAACGCTCTTCGCCGTATTCCTTGAACACCCGGGCGATTTCTTCCACCGGCGCGGTGTTGACGAACTCCGCCGCGCTGATGCCGCGGGACGGGTCCATGCGCATATCCAGGGGACCATCATTGAGAAAACTGAAGCCGCGCTCAGGATCGTCGAGCTGCGGCGAAGACACACCCAGGTCGAGCAGCACGCCGCTGACCTTGCCATCCAGGCCGCGCTCGGCCACTTCCGAACCCAGCTCGGCAAAGCTGCGCTGCACAACGACAAAGCGGCCGTCTTCGGCCGCTAGCGCTTGCCCGGTGGCAATCGCTTGAGGATCTTTGTCGAATCCGAGCAGCCGGCCATCCGGCCCGAGCTTGCTGAGGATCAGACGACTATGACCACCGCGACCGAAGGTGCCATCCAGATAGCAGCCATCAGGACGTACGGCGAGAGCCTCGACGGCTTCGTCAAGCAGCACGGTGATGTGGTTAAAGCCGCTATCAATAGTCACAGGATCAAATCACGCAGTTCATCAGGCATGGCGCCCGGTTGTTGAATAGCCGCCAGGTCCGCTGCGGAAACAGCATTCCAGGCATCCTCGTCCCACAGTTGGAACTTGTTCAGTTGGCCTACCAACATTGCGCGCTTATCCAACTTGGCATATTCGCGCAGACGCGGCGGAACCAGAAAACGACCACTGCCATCGAGTTCGAGGTCGACGGCATTACCAATCAGCAAACGCTGCAAGCGACGGTTTTCTTCACGTAGCGAAGGCAGCGCGCGCAGCTTGGTTTCAATAATTTCCCACTCATCGAGGGGGTAGACACACAAACACGGATCAACGGCATCAATAGTGACGATAAGTTGCCCGGAACTACGCGAAACGAGCTCGTCACGGTACCGGCTCGGCATGGCGAGACGGCCCTTTGCGTCGAGACTGATAGCGTTAGCTCCGCGAAACACGTCAGCGCTTCTCCAAATTTTAGCGTTTTACGTCCAAAAAACCCACTTCATGCCACTTTCCGCCACTTGCGCACACTATAGGAATGCGCCCACCACACCGTCAAGGCACGGAGCGACGGAAAAGCCTTATAGATCGGAGATTTAGGAGACTAAAAGGAGGGGTAACGGGAATTTGGCGAAGGATTTGGCGCAATAACTTCAATCAGCTCAAGAAGCTGTATCGCGAAGTTAAAGTAATTTGTTAAGAGTAAGATCTTTTCGGTATTACAAAAGCGCTTCTGCTATTGATTCAAGCAGGGAGGGAAAAGGTGGAGAGTCGATCTGTAAGCCGGGTTCTGTCGAGGACAGTCATTCCTCTACGATGGCCATCACTGGACATCTTTAGCAACCTACCCGGTTCCAGCGCGGGCCACGCCTTGGAACCCTATTTGGTCTTGCTCCGAGTGGGGTTTACCTAGCCACGAACTGTTGCCAGACGTGCGGTGCGCTCTTACCGCACCTTTTCACCCTTACCGGCACCGAAGTGCTTAGGCGGTTATTTTCTGTGGCACTTTCCGTAGGCTCGCGCCTCCCAGGCATTACCTGGCACTCCGCCCTATGGAGCCCGGACTTTCCTCCCCCCTCTAATTTTCATAGAGGGCAGCGACTGTCCAATCGACTCTCCGCCGCGCAGGTTAACGGCAGAGCGGCGGAAGAACAAGTGATAAAAGCCTTTTGCCATTCCGCCGATCGCGTTTACTCGCCTTTCTGTTTATCCAGCGCCACTTGATAGAGCACATTCTTGCGCACGCCGGTAATTTCCGCCGCCAATGCCGCGGCACGCTTGAGCGGCATCTCTTTGAGCAGCAGGTCGAGAACCCGCATCGCCTCACTGCTCACAGCCTCGTCGCTCTCCGGTGCTGACCATCCCGCTACCAGCACCACGCATTCGCCGCGCTGCTGATTGCTGTCTGCCTCGACGAAAGCCCGCAACTCCGAAAGCGGCAGCCCCTTGAGGGTTTCAAAGGTCTTGGTCAGCTCCCGGGCCAGCAATGCCGGACGCTCGCCACCGAACACAGACTCCATATCCTGCAAGCACTCGAGAATACGGTGTGGCGCCTCATAGAAAATCAGCGTGCGCGGCTCTTCCTTTAATAGCTCAAGACGCCCGCGCCGTCCTACCGCCTTGGCCGGCAAAAAGCCCTCGAAGATAAAACGATCGGAAGGCAGCCCCGCCGCCGACAAGGCCGCAATCAGAGCGCAAGCCCCAGGAACAGGAACGACATTGATACCCGCCGCACGCGCCTGACGCACCAGGTGGTAACCCGGATCGGAGATCAACGGCGTGCCCGCGTCGGAAATCAGCGCAACGCTGTCTCCCGCCAACAGACGCGTGAGAAAACGGCTGCCTTCATCCCGTTCGTTATGTTCATGGCAGGCGGCCAGCGGTGTGGAAATCCCGAAGTGCTGCATCAAGCGTTGCGAGTGGCGCGTGTCTTCGGCGGCGATCAGCGCCACCTCACGCAAGATCTTCAAGGCCCGAGCACTGATGTCGTCCAGGTTGCCGATGGGCGTCGCCACCACATAAAGCGAGCCAGCAGCGGAATTCAAAGGACCTGGAGCAGTCAAAGCGCACACCTCTTGATCGGTAAAAGCGCCATTGTAGCGCGTAGAAGCCTTCGGAATGCGTGTCGCAGGCACCTCACGCCTGCGACAGCGCCAGCCGCTCTAAAGCACTGCAACATTTGCTCGACCTAAATAGACGGTTTATTGCCAGTAACATCGCGCCCCGGCCAGTGCTTGGGTACAATTCCACGCTAATTTGATCGAGTATCAGGAACACTTACATGATCGCTTGCCTGCGGCTGTTCTCTGCCTTATGCCTTGCTGCCCTCCTGGCAGCTTGCGCCAGCTCGCCCTCCTCCAGCCTTGGCGAACTTCCACGGACCCCGGATGCCAGTATCGAGCAACTGCTCGAACAGGCCGCCAACAGTAAAACACCCGACAAGGCAGCCCTGCTGCGCTTGAGCGCTGCCGACCTGGCCTATCGCCAGGGCAACGCGGGCCAGGCCGCGCAAATCCTGCAACAAGTGCCGATGGAGCAACTCAAGCCCGGCCAGCAGGTTTTCGCCAGCACTCTGGCCGCCGAACTGGCCATGAGTCGCAACCAGCCAAAGGCCGCCCTGACTGCCCTGAGTCACCCGAGCCTGCAACGCCTGAGCGAACTGCCGGAAGAGCAGCAAATCCGCACCGGCACTGTCCACGCTCGCGCACTAGAGGCTGACGGCCAGGCCCTCGCCGCAGCACGGGAGCGCATTTTCATTGCGCCACTGCTCAAGGACGACGCCGCGAGCAAGAACCACGAAGCCATCTGGGCATTGATTGCCAGCCTGCCGACCGATCAACTGCAAGCCGTCAGCAACGATGACCTGGGCGGCTGGATGAGCCTGGCGCTGGCAGTGAAGACTGCCGGCACCCTGGAACAACAGCAGGCCGCCATCGACAACTGGCGCGCACAGAACCCCAAGCATCCGGCGGCCATTCAGCTGCCGCTGCCGCTGACCAAACTCAAGGAGCTGGCCAGCCAGCCGCTGTCCAAGATCGCCCTGCTGTTGCCGCAGGACGGCCCGCTAGCCGCGGTCTCCAAGGCCCTGCGCGATGGCTTCATGGCCGCGCACTATCAGGCCCAGCAAGCCGGTCAGAACCCACCCAGTATCGAGTTCTACGACAGCTCGTGCCTGACTTCGCTGGATGACTTCTATCGCAAGGCCCAGGCAGATGGCGTGCAACTGGTCGTCGGCCCGCTGGAAAAACCGCTGGTCAAACAGCTCGCTGCGCGCCCGCAATTGCCTATCACCACCCTGGCGCTGAACTACAGCGAAGGCGAGCAAGGCCCCGCGCAACTGTTCCAGTTCGGCCTGGCCGCCGAAGACGAAGCTCGCGAAGTCTCCCGCCGCGCCCGCGCCGACGGCCTGCACCGCGCTGCGGTCCTGGTGCCACGCGGCGAATGGGGTGATCGTGTGCTCAAGGCTTTCCGTCAGGACTGGGAAAGCAATGGCGGTAGCGTGGTCGGTATCGAACGCGTCGATCAGCCGGTAGCCCTGGCCCAGCAGATTGCCGACCTGTTCCAACTGCGCCAGAGCGAAGCCCGCGCCAAGAGCCTGCAGAACGCCGCCGGCACTCAAGTGGCCGCACAACCTTCGCGTCGCCAGGACATCGAGTTCATTTTCCTCGCGTCCACTCCGCAACAGGCACAACAGATCAAGCCGACCCTGAACTTCCAGTACGCCGGCGATGTACCTGTCTATGCCACCTCCCATGTCTTCAGCGCCAGCGGCGACCAGAACCAGTACAACGACATGAACGGCATACGCTTCTGCGAAACGCCCTGGCTGCTGGATGCCAATGACCCGCTGCGCCGACAGGTCGCCGCGCAATGGCCACAAGCCGGTGGCAGCCTGGGTCGACTGTATGCGATGGGCGCCGACGCCTACCGCCTGGCACCACGCCTGGGGCAACTCAAGGCCCTGCCAGACAGCCGCATCGAAGGCCTGTCGGGCAGCCTGACCATGAGCCCGAGTCAGCGTGTTCAACGCCAGCTGCCATGGGCCGAGTTCGTCAGCGGCCAGATCACTCGCCTGCCTGACACCCAGCGCTAATGCCACAACGATCACGCCAGCAAAGCGGTCAGGATGCCGAAGCCCAAGCGCTCCGGCATCTTGAACAACAGGGGCTGCGCCTGCTGGCGCAGAACTGGTTGTGCAAACGCGGCGAGCTTGATCTGGTCATGCTTGACGGCGATACAGTAGTATTCGTCGAAGTCCGCTACAGACAACACACGCAATGGGGTGGCGCACTGGGCAGTATCGACGCACGCAAGCGTCAGAAACTGATACTCGCCGCACAGTTTTTCCTGCAGCGCGAGTCGCGCTGGTCCAACCACCCTTGCCGTTTCGATGTGGTCGCCATAGACAGCGCCCCAGGCACGACCACTCATTTGAACTGGCTACGGAATGCCTTTGAAAGCTGATCGACGCTCTCGGGCCGAGCCGGACATTTTCACTCAACTTTTTTGCTCTTTGCTTTGCGGGCAGCACATTCATGTGCCAGAAAGCCGCGCCACTTAAGGTCACACAGATGGACATGCAATCCCGAATTCGCCAGCTTTTTCAGGCCAGTATCGACACCAAGCAGCAGGCGATGGACGTACTTGCACCGCACATCGAGCAAGCCAGCCAGGTCATGGTCAACGCCCTGCTCAACGAAGGGAAAATGCTTTCCTGTGGCAACGGCGGCTCGGCCGGCGATGCCCAGCACTTTTCTTCCGAGCTGCTCAACCGTTTCGAGCGCGAGCGCCCGAGCCTGCCAGCCATTGCACTGACCACCGACAGCTCGACGATCACCTCGATCGCCAACGACTACAGTTACAACGAAGTCTTTTCCAAGCAGATTCGCGCCCTGGGCCAGCCCGGCGATGTCCTGCTGGCGATCTCCACCAGCGGCAACTCGGCGAACATTATTCAAGCGATCCAGGCCGCACATGATCGAGAAATGATTGTCGTAGCATTGACCGGTCGCGATGGCGGCGGCATGGCATCCCTGTTATTGCCGGAAGATGTCGAGATTCGCGTACCGGCCAATGTCACTGCACGTATCCAGGAAGTCCACCTGCTGGCGATCCACTGCCTCTGCGACCTGATCGACAGCCAACTGTTCGGGAGTGAAGAATGACCCCTAATCGCCTTGGCCTACTGGCCCTGACCCTAGCCTTGAGCATCAGCGGTTGCAGCTCGGTGATTACCGCCACCCGCGAAAGCCCGATCGAAGATGACCGCGGCACCCGCACCTTCGGCAGCAAGATCGATGACTCACTGATCCAGACCAAAGTCGAAGTGAACGTCGCCAAGGCCAGTCCGGACCTGGACCACAATTCGCACATCGTGGTGACCAGTTTCAACGGTATCGTCCTGCTGGCCGGCCAGACCCCTCGCGCCGACCTCAAGACACTCGCCGAGCAGGCCGCCAGCGCCGTGCAACGGGTGAAGAAGGTCCACAACGAACTGCAGGTTCTGCCGCCCTCTTCCCTGCTGGCCCGGCAGAACGATGCCTGGCTGACCACCAAGATCAAGACCCAGATGCTGACCGATGCCAGCATTCCGGGCTCGCGCATCAAGGTCGTGACGGAAAACGGCATCGTCTACCTGCTGGGCCTGCTGACCCAACAGGAAGCCACCCAGGCGACCAATCTGGTACAGGGCGTTTCCGGCGTGCAGAAAATCGTCAAACTGTTCGAGTACATCGACTGATGTGAACAAAAGGTACAGGCACAAAAAAGGCGATCCGGATGGATCGCCTTTTTTATTACTTCACGACCTTCAGACTGGGTCGACCGCTTGGACGCGGCGGCTCGCTATCCGGTGGTGGAATATCATCATCCGGCTCGATTTCATCGTCCTCATCATCCACGGGCGACTCCAGATCGAACACCATGCCCTGACCATTCTCCCGGGCGTAAATGCCCAGGATCGCCGGCACAGGGACGTACAAGCTATGCGGGACGCCACCAAAGCGCCCCTCGAAAGTCACCACCTCGTTATCCATATGCAAATGGCGCACGGCACTCGGCGAAATATTCAGGACGATCTGTCCGTCACTGGCGAAACCCTGAGGCACCTGCACCGCCGGGTATTCGGAATTGACCAGCATATGCGGGGTGCAATCGTTGTCCACAATCCACTCGTAGAGCGCGCGGACCAGATAAGGTCGACTGGAGTTCATAGCGGCTCCTTAAGCCTTAGCGCATGTCGCGTTCGACGCCAGACAGACTTGCCTGGAACGTCTCACGGGCGAACTGGCGCTCCATGTAATCAAGCAACGGCTTGGCTTGCCGTGGCAATTCAATACCCAGGATCGGTAGCCTCCAGAGTATTGGTAATAGGCAGCAATCCACCAGACTTTGTTCCTCACTGAGGAAAAACGGCTTCTCCGCGAACAGCGGCGAAACGCCGGTCAGGCTCTCGCGCAGCTCTTTGCGAGCCTGAGCCCGAGCGGCTTCCTTGGTCCGGGAATCCAGGATCAGATCCACCAGCCCACACCAGTCACGCTGGATCCGATGGATCAGCAGACGGCTGTTGGCACGCGCCACAGGGTAAACCGGCAGTAGTGGCGGGTGCGGGTAACGCTCATCCAGATATTCCATCACCACGGTCGACTCCCACAACGCCAGGTCACGATCGACCAGGGTGGGCAGACTGCCGTAAGGGTTCACTTCGATCAGCTTCGGCGGCTGACGCCCCGCCTCCACACTGATGATCTCGGCGCTGACACCCTTCTCTGCGAGCACGATACGTACCCGGTGGGAATAGTGGTCGGCGGGGTCGGAGTAACAGGCCAACCGATTGGTCACGCCCATGGCGGTCCTCCTCGCTTGTTGAAATTATCGGAAGCAGAAAAACGAGCGCGCCCAGAGGGCGCCTCCCGTAACGTCTGGATGATCCAGACTCGTTACACCTTCAGAGACGCCCTTGGGCGCGCACGATTAACAGCAATGAATTACAGCTTTATCAATGAACGTCTTTCCAGTATTCGCGCTTGAGCAGATAGGCGAATACGAAGAAGAAGGCCAGATACAGTAACACATAGGTGCCGATACGTTGATGCTCCAGCTTGACCGGGTTGGCCGAGTAGGCCAGGAAGGTCACCAGGTTCTTGACCTTCTCGTCGAACTGCTCTTCGTTGAGCGTGCCGGTTTTTGGCAGCACGGTCAGCTGGTCGCAAGCTTCATGGGTCAAAGCGGTACCGGTCAGCGGATCGTATTGCTTCTTGCCGTCTTCGACGATCTGCACCTGTTTGCAGCCAACAACCTGACGACCCTGCAGGCCGACCAGGACGTTAGGCATACCTACGTTCGGGAAGACCTTGTTGTTCACGCCCCATGGACGCGCAGGGTCTTCGTAGAAGGAGCGCAGGTAGCCATAGAGCCAGTCGGTACCACGCACACGAGCCACCAGGGTCAGGTCGGGCGGAGCCGCGCCGAACCAGGTCTTGGCATCAGCCGGCTGCATGCCGATGCTCATGTGATCGCCGATTTTCGCACCGGTGAACACCAGCTTGCTCATCATCAGATCGTGAGGAATCCCCAGATCGTCGGCAACGCGCTCATAGCGTTGGAACTTGGCGCTGTGACAGCCCATGCAGTAGTTGGCGAATGTCCGTGCGCCATCCTGCATGGCGGCCTTGTCGGAGACGTCGATGTCGACTTTTTCCAGCGCGGGACCACCGTGTTCGGCCGCAAAGGACAGTACAGGCATAGCAGCAAGAATCAGTACAGCAAATAGCTTTTTCATCAGCCAGTCACCCTTTCCGGAACCGGTTTGGTCTTCTCGAGCCTGGTGTAGAACGGCATCAGAATGAAGTAGGCGAAGTACAGGAAGGTACATACCTGCGACAGCAGCGTACGACCCGGCGTCGGCGCCAGAACGCCGAGGATCCCCAGGATCACGAACGAGATGCAGAACACCACCAGCCAGATCTTGCTCAGCCAGCCCTTGTAGCGCATGGATTTGACCGGACTGCGGTCAAGCCATGGCAGCACGAACAGCACGGCGATCGCCGCGCCCATCGCAATGACACCCAAGAGCTTGTCCGGAACCGCGCGCAGAATCGCGTAGAACGGGGTGAAGTACCAAACCGGGGCAATATGCTCAGGCGTCTTGAACGGGTTGGCCTGTTCGAAGTTCGGCTTCTCGAGGAAATAACCACCCATTTCCGGGAAGAAGAACACGATCGAGCAGAAGATGAACAGGAACACCACCACGCCGACGATGTCTTTCACGGTGTAGTACGGGTGGAAAGCGATGCCATCCAGCGGTACGCCGTTTTCGTCTTTGTGCTTCTTGATGTCCACACCATCCGGGTTGTTCGAACCTACTTCGTGCAGCGCCAGGATGTGCAGCACCACCAGACCGAGAATCACGATTGGCAGGGCCACTACGTGCAAGGCAAAGAAGCGGTTCAGGGTAATACCGGAAATCAGGTAGTCACCACGAATCCACTGGGTCAGATCGTTACCGATGACCGGGATCGCCCCAAACAGCGAGATGATCACCTGGGCGCCCCAATAGGACATTTGCCCCCAAGGCAGCAGGTAGCCCATGAAGGCTTCGGCCATCAGCGCCAGGTAGATCAGCATGCCGAACAGCCACACCAGCTCACGCGGCTTCTGGTACGAACCGTAGAGCAGGCCACGGAACATGTGCAGATAGACCACGATAAAGAACGCCGAGGCGCCAGTGGAGTGCAGCAGACGCAGGATCGAGCCGTACTCGACGTCGCGCATGATGTATTCGACGGAAGCGAAAGCCTCTTCCGCCGACGGGGTGTAGCTCATGGTCAGCCAGACACCGGTAACGATCTGGTTAACCAGAACCAACAGAGCCAGGGAACCAAAGAAGTAGAAGAAGTTGAAGTTCTTCGGGGCGTAATACTTGCTGAGATGGTCTTCCCACATCTTGGTCGCGGGGAAGCGCGCATCAACCCAATCCATGAACTTGCTCATCACGCTTTCTCCGTATCGACGCCGATGACAATAAGGTCGTCCGACTCATAGGAATGCGGGGGTACTGGCAGGTTCAAAGGCGCGGGTTGCGACTTGTAGACGCGGCCAGCCAGATCGTAGTGGGAACCGTGGCAAGGGCAGAAATAGCCACCTACCCAATCCTTGCCCAGATCCGCAGGCGCCACTTCAGGGCGGAAAGTCGGTGAGCAACCCAGGTGGGTGCAGATACCGATCAGCAGCAGAATCTCTGGCTTGATCGAACGCACTTGCGGGTCGACGTAGGTTGGTTGGACAGAGTTCTTGGAGTCGGGGTCGGAAAGTTGACCCTCGATCTTTTTGAGATTCCCCAGGATTTCCTGTGTGCGGCGGACGATGAATACCGGCTGACCACGCCACTCAGCAATCATCTGCTGACCTGGGTCGATCTTGCTGATATTCACTTTCACCGGTGCCCCTGCGGCTTTCGCCTTGGCACTGGGAAACCATGACCCCACGAACGGGACCGCAGCCCCCACCGCTCCTGCAGCACCCACCACGGATGTGGCTGCTACAAGGAAGCGACGCCGGCCTGCATTCACGCCGTCATTGCTCATTCAGTCCTCTCCCATCAGCTTTGTGGCCTGTTAAATCAGGCATCTACTAAGTAAAAATCTGAACTTATAAAAATTTTGCCGAATGGTAATGAAAAGCCCCTACTCTGACAAGGTAATTACCAACTTGGCCCTGCCCCAAGCCCTGTAGTATAGGGGCTCTGCAGATGTGGCAAGTTGTCACAGCGCAAAATAATCGCCCATAAAAAAACGCCCAGCTCCGTAAGGAGACTGGGCGTTTTTTTGAACGCGAAAGCGAATTAACGCTTCGAGTACTGCGGACGCTTACGCGCTTTACGCAGACCAACTTTCTTACGTTCAACTTCACGTGCGTCACGGGTTACGAAACCGGCTTTACGCAGCGCGCTGCGCAGAGTTTCGTCGTAATCCATCAGAGCGCGAGTGATGCCGTGGCGGATTGCGCCAGCTTGGCCACTCACACCACCGCCGATAACGGTGACGTAGATGTCGAACTTCTCGACGGTCTCGGTCAGTTCCAGCGGCTGACGAACTACCATGCGGGCAGTTTCGCGGCCGAAGAAGTTATCCAGGGAGCGGTTGTTGATGGAGATGTTGCCAGTGCCCGGACGCAGGAAAACGCGTGCGGTTGCAGTCTTGCGACGGCCAGTGCCGTAATTTTGAGTCGCCGACATAATGAACTATTCCGTTAAATCTTCAGTTCTTGGGGCTGCTGAGCAGTATGAGGGTGTGCAGCGCCCGCATAGACTTTCAGCTTACGGTACATGTCGCGACCCAGCGGGTTCTTAGGCAGCATGCCTTTTACCGCGGTCTCGATCACGCGCTCAGGGGCCTTGGCGATCAGCTTTTCAAAGTTGATCGACTTGATGCCGCCCGGGAAACCGGAGTGGGAGTAGTACATTTTGTCAGTGGTTTTAGCGCCAGTAACACGTACTTGCTCAGCGTTGATCACGACGATGTAGTCACCGGTGTCGACGTGAGGGGTGTACTCAGGCTTGTGCTTGCCACGCAGACGGCTCGCGATTTCGGTGGCCAGACGACCCAGGGTCTGACCAGCAGCGTCGACGACAAACCAGTCGCGCTTAACTGTTTCCGGTTTAGCAGTAAAAGTTTTCATTCTTTATAGCCTCAGGGGCCGCCCTGTAAATTAGACGGCGGATCTTACTGAATAGTGCGTACTTTGACAAGTCAAAGGCAGCCGGATACAGACGCTATCGGGGGCTCGGGTCAGCGCGTCCGTTATACGGCAAGATTCTTCGGCAGGCGGCGCATCACTTCCACTGCAGAAAGAGCTGCGGAATTATGCAGATTGCGAAAAAAAATTCAACCTGCTTTTATGATTGTTTTGTCGAAGGAGCACCCGATGGACTATCGCCAGCTAGGCCGGACCGACCTGAACGTGAGTGCAATCTGCCTGGGAACCATGACCTGGGGCGAGCAAAACAGCGAGTCCGAGGCCTTCGCCCAGATCGAACAGGCCAAGGCTGCCGGGATCAATTTCATCGACACCGCGGAGATGTACCCGGTGCCGCCAAAGGCCGAAACCTATGCCACCACCGAGCGCTACATCGGTAACTGGTTCAAGGCTCGCGGCGATCGCGCCGACTGGATCCTCGCCAGCAAGATCGCCGGCCCCGGCAACACCATCGACTACATCCGCGACAACCAGCTCAAACACAACCGCAAGCACATAGTCCAAGCCGTGGACGCCAGCCTCAAGCGCCTGCAGACCGACTGGATCGACCTCTACCAGTTGCATTGGCCAGAGCGCAGCACCAACTTCTTCGGCCAACTGGGCTACAAGCACAAGGAAGAAGACTTCACCCCGCTGGAGGAAACCCTCGAAGCCCTGGACGAGCAGGTCAAGGCCGGCAAGATCCGCCACATTGGCCTGTCCAACGAAACGCCCTGGGGCACCATGAAGTTCCTGGCCCTCGCCGAGAGCCGCGGCTGGCCACGGGCGGTATCGATCCAGAACCCCTACAACCTGCTCAACCGCAGCTTTGAAGTGGGCCTGGCGGAAATCGCCATTCGCGAACAATGTGGATTGCTGGCCTATTCGCCACTGGCGTTCGGCTTCCTCTCCGGCAAATACGAAGGCGGCGCCCGCCCGGCCAAAGGCCGCCTGAGCCTGTACAGCCGCTTCAGCCGCTACTTCAACCCACAATCGGAAGCGGCCTGCAGCCGCTATGTCGCCCTAGCCCGCGAGCACGGCCTGGATCCGGCGCAAATGGCCCTGGCATTCGTCATCCAGCAACCGTTCGTCACTAGCAACATTATTGGTGCGACCACCCTCGAACAACTGGACAGCAATATCGTCAGTCTCGAGCTGAAGCTGTCGAATGAGGTGCTGGCCGGCATCGAGGCGATCCACAAGGACCACCCGAACCCGGCGCCGTAACCTGCCCTCCCGCATACGCATAGAAGGCGAGCTGGCCCATCAAGCTCGCCTCTACGCGGGAGGCAACGCGCTACAGGGAACGCGCGATGATTTCCTTCATGATCTCGTTGGTCCCGGCATAGATCCGCTGCACCCGCGCATCCGCCCAGGCCCGGGCCACCGGGTACTCCCACATGAATCCGTAACCGCCGTGCAACTGCACGCATTCGTCGAGCACCTTGCATTGCAGGTCCGTGCCCCAGTACTTGGCCATGGCGGCGGTCGGTACATCGAGCTTGCCTTGCAGATGCAATTCCAGGCAGCGGTCGACGAAGACCCGGCCGATCTGGATCTCGGTGGCCATTTCCGCCAGTTTGAAGCGGGTGTTCTGGAAGTCGGCGATCGATTTGCCGAAAGCCTTGCGCTCGCGGGTGTACTCCAGGGTCCACTGCAATGCCGCCTCGGCTGACGCCAGACCGCCTACCGCCACCGTCAAACGCTCCTGCGGCAACTCCTGCATCAGGTAGGCAAAGCCCATTCCGGCCTGCCCCAGCAGGTTTTCCTTGGGTACGCGGACGTCCTGGAAGAACAGCTCGGAAGTGTCCTGGGCCTTCATACCGACCTTTTCCAGACGTTTGCCCTTGGAAAAACCGGGCGTATCCGCCTCCACCAGGAACAGGCTGGTGCCCTTGGCGCCGGCCTTCGGATCGGTCTTGGCCACGACAATCACCAGATCGGCCAGATAGCCGTTGGTGATAAAGGTCTTGGAGCCGTTGATCACATAGTCGTCACCGTCCAGCACCGCAGTGGTCTTGACTCCCTGCAGGTCGGAGCCGGCGCCCGGCTCGGTCATGGCGATGGCCGTGACCATCTCGCCGGACACCAGTTTCGGCAGGTACTTGTGTTTCAGCTCCTCGCTGCCGTAATGCAGGATGTAAGGCGCGACGATATCGGAATGCAGGGAGAAGCCGATACCAGTCAGACCAAGGCGCCCTACCTCCTCGATCACTACCGCGCTATAGAGAAAGTCAGCCCCCAGTCCGCCGTACTCCTCGGGGAGGTGGGAGCAGAGCATTCCCGCCTCACCGGCCTTGTTCCACAAGGCGCGGTCGATGTAGCCCTGCTTTTCCCATTGCCCATGGAACGGTACGGCCTCCTTTTCCAGGAAGGTACGTACGCTGTCACGAAAGAGCTCATGCTCGGAGCTGAACAAGGTTCTGGGGATCATGGGGCCACCTGTCGTTATTGTTAGCCGGGATTGGCCCACAGAGCCTAAGCCCACGCGTACGACACAGGACACTGGACACATCCGACAAAAAATAAGACGATCCAGCCGTCTGGTGACCACTTTCCCCTATAAGAACAATTGAATTATGTCTAACCAAACCTCCACGCCCTTGCGGCGCGTCAGCATCCTGGCCATCGACCGGGTTTTCGCCTCCACCCTCATGCAAGCCAAGGATTTCTTCCATCTGGCCAGCCTGCGCTACGGCAAGCAGCTGGGCCAGGGCCTGACCCCGGCCTTCGAAACCCGCCTGGTCAGCCCCGATGGCAAACCGGTATGCAGTTTCAGCAACGTGATCATACCGGTGGACGGTGGCCTGGAAGATACCGACGTGATCATCCTCCCGGCGTTCTGGGACGATTTCGAAACCCTCTGCCAACGTTATCCACAGATCCTGCCCTGGCTGCGCCAGCAACATGCCCGCGGCGCCGTGCTCTGCGGCGAGGCCACCGGGGTGTTCTGGCTGGCCGAAGCCGGGTTGCTCGACGGCAAGGAAGCCACCACTTACTGGCGTTTCTTCAATGCCTTCAGCGAGCGCTTCCCCAAGGTCCAGCTCAATCAGGACAAGCACCTGACCGACGCCGACAACCTGTATTGCGCCGGCGGCACCACTTCGGCCTGTGACCTGTACATCTATCTGATCGAGCGTTTCTGCGGCGCCAACGTGGCCCAGGCCGTGGCCCGCGACATCCTCTATGAAGTGCAGCGCAGCTATTCCCCGGGGCGTATCGGCTTTGGCGGCCAGAAGCTGCACCAGGACGTGATCATCCTGCAGATCCAGCACTGGCTCGAAGAGCATTTCGCCGACAAGTTCCGCTTCGAGGACGTAGCCCGTGAACATGGCATGAGCATTCGCAATTTCATGCGCCGCTTCCAGACCGCCACCGGCGACAAACCCCTGCATTACCTGCAGCGCCTGCGCATCGAAACCGCCAAGGGCCTGCTCTCGGGAACGCGCAAGAGCATCAAGACCATCAGCTACGAGGTCGGCTATGACGATGCGAGCTTCTTCGCCCGCCTGTTCCGCCAGCACACCGAGCTGTCACCGAACCAGTACCGGCAGCAGTTTCACCAACAAGCCGCGTAAATGAAAAAGGGCCTGCAATGCAGGCCCTTCTTTTTATCTGGAAACCGTTAAGGCTTGTGCGCCCGGGAGAGGAACTCGTGGGACTGCATTTCCAGCAGACGGCTGAGGGTGCGCTGGAACTCGAAGGTCAGGCGGCCGCCGGTGTACAGATCCTTGAGCTCGACTTCAGCGGAAATGATCAGCTTGACGTTACGGTCGTAGAACTCGTCGACCATGTTGATGAAGCGACGGGCGATATCGTCGGTGGCGACGCTCATCTGCTCGACACCGCTGACCAGCACGGCGTGGAAGATCTTGCCCAGTTCGATGTAGTCGTTCTGGCTGCGTGGGCCATCGCACAGTTCGCGGAAGTCGAACCAGGCCACGTCATCGCAGGTACGCAGGGCGCGGATTTCGCGGTTCTCGACGATCAGCACGTCGTTTTCCACCGCCTGGGTGCATTCCGGCGTCAGCGCGCGAAAGCTCTTGCGCAGGCTTTCGTGGGCCGCTTCGTCCAGCGGGAAATGGAACAACTCGGCCTGTTCCAGGTGACGCAGACGGTAGTCGACGCCACTGTCGACGTTGACGATCTCGGTGTGCTGCTTGATCAGGGCAATGGCCGGCAGGAAACGCGCACGTTGCAGGCCGTCCTTGTACAGACCGTCCGGCACGATGTTCGAGGTAGCCACTAGGGTCACGCCGTTCTTGAACAGCTCTTCCATCAGCGTGCCGAGGATCATGGCATCGGTGATGTCGGAAACGAAGAACTCGTCGAAGCAGATCACCCGGGCCTCGTCGGCGAAACGCTTGGCGATGATGGTCAGCGGGTTCTTCTCGCCGCCCAGGGTCTTCATCTCTTCGTGCACACGCTTCATGAAACGGTGGAAGTGAGTACGGACCTTCTGCTTGAACGGCAGGGCTTCAAAGAAGGTATCGACCAGATACGTCTTGCCACGCCCTACTCCGCCCCAGAAGTACAGGCCCTTGACCGGCACCTGGTCTTTCTTGCCAAACAGCTTGCCCAGCAGGCCCGGCTTGTTGTTCGACGCGGCGATCAGATCGTCGTACAGGCGCTGCAAATGACGCACGGCGGTTTCCTGCGCGGCGTCGTGGAAGAACTCCGGGCGTTTCAGATCAGCTTGGTATCGTTCTAGGGGCGTCATAATTCGTTAGCAAGGCAACAAAAACGGGCCGTCACTGTAGCGACGGCCCTGGAGAATGGCAATCAGCCCTTGGTCGGGAGATTGCGGTTAGTCCTGCACAGGCGTCAGGGCGACGCGCAGCGCATCGATTGCTGCATCACGGGCCGCCGCGTCGGCAAAGGCCGGGCTGTCGGCCACGCACTCACCTTCCAGCCAGACGCTGAAACTCAGCGCTTCACTGCGCAGATCCAGCGCCTGGCCGGATTGCAGTTGCTTGGTCACGGCACCTGCGGTCTTGCCGTCGGCGAAGTTGCGCGACAGCAACAGTTGCTCGCCATCGGCGGCCAGCAGGCGGAAACGGAAGCTGCCGTCGTCTTCGCGGAAGCTGACGAAGCGCGCGGCCTTGGCCGCTTTCTTCTTGGTGGTCGCCGCCACTTGTACCTGATTGACGAACGAACGCAGGCCCACGGCCTCGCGCAGCTCGTTGAGGAATGGCGTGGCCACGGCGCGGGCCTTCTTGGCGCCGGCCTGGAGGATGTCTTCCAGGTCCGAAGGACGCTCGATCAACTGGTGATAACGCTCGCGCGCCTCGCCCAACTGGGTGTCCAGCAGCTGGAACAGACGATTCTTCGCCTCGCCCCAACCCAGGCCCTGCAGCAGTTCGCTGCGGAACTCGTCAGCCTGGGCCTGTGTCGCGAAGGCCTGGAACAGGGTGAACAGGTGAGCGTTATCCGGATCCTTGGCTTCGCCTGGAGCACGGGAGTCGGTGACGATGCGCGAGATCGCGTCCTTCATGTCCTTGGCGCTGCTGAACAACGGGATGGTGTTGTCGTAGCTCTTGGACATCTTGCGGCCATCGAGGCCCGGCAAGGTGGCGACGCTTTCCTCGATCAGCGCCTCGGGCATGGTGAAGAATTCCTTGCCCTGGCCGAACAGATGGTTGAAGCGCTGGCCGATATCACGGGCCATTTCCACGTGCTGGATCTGGTCGCGACCGACCGGCACCTTGTGGGCGTTGAACATCAGGATATCCGCGGCCATCAGCACCGGGTAGCTGTACAGGCCCATGGTGATGCCGGCGTCCGGGTCTTCGCCGGTCTCGACGTTTTTATCCACCGAAGCCTTGTAGGCGTGAGCACGGTTGAGCAGGCCCTTGGCCGCCACGCAGGTCAGCAACCAGGTCAGTTCCGGGATTTCCGGGATGTCCGACTGGCGGTAAAAAGTCACGCGCTCCACATCCAGGCCACCGGCCAGCCAGGTCGCGGCGATTTCCAGGCGCGAGCGCTGGATACGCAGCGGGTCATCGCACTTGATCAGCGCGTGATAGTCGGCCAGGAAGTAGAACGAATCGGCATTGCTGTCGCGGCTGGCGAGGATCGCCGGGCGGATGGCGCCGGCGTAGTTGCCCAGGTGCGGCGTGCCGGTGGTGGTGATGCCGGTGAGGATGCGCGTACGAGTAGTCATGGGTAATCGCTTATCAGACTGCAATCAATTCGAGAGTCGTGGCAGCACCAGATCCTTGAGATCGGTGAGCTTGCCATGAAAAAAGTGTCCGCATTCTGCCATTTTCAGCAGCTCATGGGGGCGCTCAAGCGCGTCGGACCAGTCGTAGACCAGCTGGGGGTCGACCACTTCGTCGGTTTCCGGCTGGATCAGGGTCAGCGGGCAGTTCTGCGGCAGCAGGTCACTATCGCGCAAACGCATCACGGCAGCGGCAACCATGAACAGGTGCTTGAGCGGCTCGCCGCGGGCTTCCAGGCGTCCGCCGAGGCTGGCGGCGACGAAGCCGCCGAAGGAGAAGCCGAGCAGGGTCATCGGCAAGTCCGGGTGCCTGGCCCGCAGCCATTCGGCAGCCGCCTGCGCGTCGTCGACTTCACCGCTGCCCATGTCGTGGCTGCCTTCGCTGGCGCCGACGCCACGGTAGTTGAAACGCAAGGTGATCAGGCCGGCGTCACGCGCCGTACGTTGCAGGGTCGAGACCACCTTGTTGAGCATGGTGCCGCCCTGCACCGGGTTCGGATGGCAGATCAGCGCCACGCCACGGGCGTCGGCGACATCCAGATACAGGGCTTCCAGTTGGCCGACCGGGCCGGCAATCACTACGGGGGTTTCACGCATAAGCAAGGAAGGAACTCCGTGACCTCGAATCGGGTCGACTCGTCTAGCAAATTGTCTGTGCCAATCTATTGCGAGTGAATCGCGGTATACAGCGCAGGTTCGAGCCGTTAACGTAAAGCAAAGCCGTTTATAGAGGAAGGACTCGTGGAACACTCGCTCTTAGTTTGGTTGTTGCCGACTCTTGCCCTGATCGCGGGTGTCGCCATTGGATTTCTGGTCGCTCGCCTGCTGCCGAATGCCGCGCCTAACCGCACGCAACGTCAGCTGGATGATATTCAGGAACGTTTTGACAGCTATCAGAACGAAGTGGTCACCCACTTCAACAGCACCGCCACCCTGGTGAAAAAACTCACTCAAAGCTATCAGGAAGTGCAGGACCACCTCGCCGAGGGCGCCAACCGCCTGGCCCTGGACGAGTTGACCCGCCAACGCCTGCTGGCCGCGCTGCACTCCGACTCGGTGCAGGCTCCACGGGAACGCCTGACGCCACCGCGCGACCAGGAACCGCCACGGGACTACGCGCCAAAGACGCCTAACGCGCCTGGCATGCTCGACGAGCATTATGGTCTGAAGAAGTAATCAGGCTCCGCGTCCAATAAAAAGCCCCCGGACCATTCGGTTGTCCGGGGGCTTTTTTGTATCTGGTGATTTGATAGCGACTGATCGGACCTCTTCGCGGGCAAGCCAGCGAAGAGGCCGGCAAAGGCCACACACAAAAATGCCCGATCACAGGATTGGGCATTTCTTCATTCAAACGATCAGTTACGGATACTGCTGAACCGTACCCGGCTGTTGCTGCTGACCACCATACTGCTGGCCTGGAATCGCCTTGAGGTTCACTTCCACTCGACGGTTCTGCGCACGGCCATTGACGTCGCCGTTGCTGGCGATCGGGTTATCCGGGCCAGCGCCACGGGCCGACAGGTTGGCACCGCTGACACCTTGCGAGGTCAGGTAGGTCGCCACGCTCTGGGCCCGGCGCTGGGACAGGTCCATGTTGTGCTGGCGGCTGCCGGTGCTGTCGGTGTAGCCGACGATTTCGATCTGGTTCTGGTTGAACTCCTTGAGGGAGTTGGCCAGGTTGTTCAGCGGTTGATAGAAGCTTGGGGCGATGTTCGCCGAATCGGTGGCGAAGGTGATGTTGCCCGGCATGATCAGTTTGATCTGATCGCCCTGGCGCTGCACTTCGACCCCGGTATTGGCCATGCTGGCACGCAGTTTCTTTTCCTGCTGGTCGGCGTAGTAGCCGTAACCGGCGGCGGAAGCGCCGACTACCGCGGCGCCGATCAGCGCGCCCTTGCCACGGTTGTTGTGGTCGATGGCGGCACCGGCCAGCGCACCGGCCAAGGCACCCAGACCACCGTATTTTGCAGTTTTGCTCATGCCCGTGGAGCCGTCGGCCTGCCCCTGATTGTCATAGGGGTTAGGCGAAGCACAGCCGGACAACAAGGCCACAGCGGTAGCAACAACGATCAAACGACGCGAGGTGAACATGGAGAAGCTCCTACTTTTTTCATTCTGTGATGCAGCGGACGTTGGCAATAGACCTTTGCAGGCGTTTGAACACGGCCAATGACAAAAATTCCGTGAAACTTTTGACAGCAAAGGTCAGGCCCTGACAAAGGGATTTTCACGCATTTCATCGCCCAGGCGGGTGTCCGGACCATGCCCGGCCACCACAGTCGCGTCTTCGTCGAGGGTGTACAGACGCTGCTTGATCGAACGCACGATGGTGGCCTGGTCGCCCCCCCACAGATCCGTGCGCCCTACCCCGCGCTTGAACAACGTGTCGCCGGCAATCAGCAGCTTAGCCTCTGCGAACCAGAAGCTCATGGAACCTGGGGTATGTCCCGGCGTATGCAGGGCCACGCCGCAACCGCAGGCCAGCTCTTCGTCGTCCGCCAGCCAGCGATCCGGTGCCGGTACCGGCGTGTAAGGCACGCCGAACATGCTGCACTGCATCTCCAGGTTGTCCCAGAGGAACTGATCCTCCTTGTGCAGGTGCAGGGTCGCGCCGGTTTTTTCCTTCATCTGTCCGGATGCCAGGAAGTGATCCAGGTGGGCATGGGTATGAATGATGCTCACCACCTTCAGCCCCAGCGCGTCGAGCCGCGCCATGATCAGGTCGGGATTGCCGCCCGGGTCGATGACTATGGCCTTTTTTGTAACAGGATCGCCGATGATAATCCAAATGTAGCCTTATTGATCCAAATATCCGAATGTATAAAGATATGGACATCACCGACTGGCACGGATGGGCGTTTATGTCGCGCAACCAGATCAAGAGCAAGACCGGACAAGGCCGTTATAACTCCAAGGCACGGCGCGTCCTTATTCCCCAATTTCGCCTGTTAAAAGTTCAGTTCCTCGAATCTCACGACGACACCAAGCCATTTGGTCTACATCTTCCTGATTATATATTTTCAGAGGATGTTGACGGGTACTATCCAAATTTTCCGGTGATCATCCAAAGTAATGGTGAACCCTGGACAATAGGGAATCTCTATTTAACCACTAAGCTACAACGCGAAAGTGGTTATGAGTCAAGAACCTTTAGAGGCATTGCAGACCATCTTCTCGACTATCTACGATTCCTTGAGGATGAAGGCCTTGAGTATCTTCACTTCCCCACCAACAATCGACTGAAAGCTACTTTTCGCTATAAGAAGCGTCTAATTGAACTGCGCGACAAGGGCGGGCTTTCGCCAAGCACAGCGAGCACGCGGATCAATGCAATAGTGAATTTTTATCGTGGAATATTAGAGTGGAGACTGATTAGAGAAGACGAACTTAAAAACGCCCCATTTGAAGACATTGTTAAGCAGATCAATATATCTTCGGAAATTGGCACGCAAAGCATCTTAAAGATAAAATCGCACAGTCTTGCCATTAAAGCACCAAGAAAATCTCTTCAGTCTGAGTACATTAATGACGGAGGGGCACTGCGCCCACTCACTATTGCTGAGCAAGAAACCATGTTGAAAGCGCTGCTAATGTCATCACGCGAATATCAGCTTATGTTCTATTTCGCACTATTCACAGGCGCTCGCATTCAGACTGTTGGAACCCTGCGAATCAAACACCTTCAAGGCAAGCTCGACGGAAATGGATATCTGCGACTTCCAGTTGGCTATGGAACGTCTATTGACACAAAACGCGGCAGGCAGATGACATTGCTGGTACCGGGCTGGCTCGTAAAGGACATGTTAATTTATAGCCGTAGTCCGGAATCTATAAAACGGCGCAATCGCTCTTTTTACAGCGACACCGAAGATAATTATATGTTCCTTAGCAAGAATGGCACCCCTTATTACACCAGTAAAAAAGAGTTACTTGATAGGCGCGACGCAAGCGTCAGCAGGTATGCACACTTCAAAGATCAAGCACAGCAGTTTTCAACCCAAGATGGTGCCGCCCTACGCCAGTATATCCGCGACATATTATTTCCGCGCATCTACATTGACAACCCTGACTTCCAAAACTTTACCTTCCATGATCTTCGTGCGACATTTGGCATGAACTTGTTGGAAAGTCAGTTACAGCACTTTGGCGACAAAGCCATTACCAGTGCTTTGGACTATGTACAGCAACGCATGGGTCACAGGGACAAGGCGACGACCCTACAATATCTAAATTACAAGTCCCGCCTAGAGTGGAAGGCAAGCATCCAACACGACTTTGAAAACAGATTATTCACTTACATTAATAGCTCGCCATCTTAAGGAAACTCCGCATGACGCAGAGTCTTACACGCCGCCCCATCGTAATTATTAGTCACAAAGATTCTGACTTTGAGGTTCTTCACCCTCAATCGGTCATCATCACCTGCGACAACATTGCAACTAATGGAAAACGATATCTGGACTTTGGCTCGCTATGCTATGCGCGTCGCAAAAGTACTTCTTCCAGAAATAGGCATAGGAGCTATGTCGGCGTTGAGGTTGATCAAACCTCGCTAGATACTAAACGACTTCCCATCGCAAGAAAACTTATTGAGTCTGCCAGACTTAAACAGAGCTTCGCATCGGCAATTGGGTTATTTGCAACGACAAAACCTTTTTTCGACTGGATTGATAGTCAGGAAAAGAAATACTCCTTCGACCAGATCGAATCCATTAATGAAGCCTATAGCGACTACACTCGGGGTCTACTTCACCGGGTGAATATCTCTGGCATCAGAGAGATGGCTATTAAGCTATCCACTGCATCCAAACTTCAAGCTTCGGCGCGCAAAGTGGTCGCCTTAGTAACCGGGACTCACGACAAAGAGGTAATAGCGCTAGCCACACATATCCCCCAGTCACATGACTTGACCCACGTCAACTCAAAACAACCTAACGCAGATATCCAGGCGAGGACATTTGCAACCCTGGTAAACTTTGTCGAGGAAGCTCACTGCATATTGGTAGGCGGTAACACGTTTCCGATGCGCCTTGTTTCCCCAGGCTGCGAGCCGTACTACCTGTACAGCATTCAACAGAGTTCCAGTAAGGTCAAAGGTGCCAAATTCAGTGTTCTTCGTATGCTCAGTACGTCCCCTAAATTTCCAACATGGGAAGAAACACAAGAGCATTATAATCTTTCTGGGCCAGCTTCGAAAAACTTTTACAACTACTCAAACTATGAGAGCCAAAGAATAAGACATATACAAAATAACACAAACCTCAGATGCGATCTGAGGTTGCAGATGGCAAACCATTCTATGACTGCCGGGATGTTAGCGTTCATTGCTGCGACCGGCTGCAATTTGAGTATTGCCCAAGATCTTGAGGTTACTAACTCAGAAATTGTACCAAGCACGCAGGGTCAACGATTTTACGGCACCAAGGCTAGAGCGAATGGGAAAACGGTTTACCCAGAATTCGGTGCACGGTTTGCTCCAGTGTTCAAGAAGATTCTTGAGCTGCGTGAATGGATTCTAAATGGCAGAAAAAGCAACCTTGTTTTTCCGATTTCGCCGAAATGGATGGACACTATTGGTTACGTTGGCACTAGCGCCTTCCAGACGCTAAGAACACTATTCAAAAAAATGCACCCTAATACCGTTTGGGTATCACCAGTTCAGTGGCGAAAAAATGTAGGCTACCAATATGTTAATAATAGTGGCGGTGACCTTGCCCTGACCGCAGAAAAGCTGGGCAACACTGAGAGTACCCTACGAAAAAATTACTCCCGACCAGCACTTGAAGATTTTGCTACCCAACTGACTGGATTCTTTGAAGCAATGCACTTGGCGGCGGTTGTCCGCACACGCGATGCCGATCTAATTCCCGTACATATTACGACCAAAAAGCAACCTGATATGGTTACGGGCGTAGGGAGTTGTGAGAAGGGACCTGTGACCGAGCCTCGACGCGCTCTTGGTTTTACAGAGCAGGCACCAGAGCCATCTTGCCACAATCCCGAAACGTGCTTGTTCTGCGATTTCTACGCAGTTCATGCAGATGAAGAAGATATTCGCCGCCTACTGTCGTTGCGCTACCTAATTCAAACCACAAGACCCCAGCATGACCATGACCATTGGGAAATTAAATTTGGCCCGACAGTACATCGAATTGATGAAGTCCTAACAGCCATAAATAATACGGACAGAACCCTAGAAGACACCATCAGCCGGATACGCAATGAAGTCGAGTCCGGATACCTTGATTCATTTTGGGCAATTCACTTCGACACATTGGTTTATGTAGGAGCGGTCTCGTGAACATCATTTCCGATCTACAGATCAGCGGAAGGAAAGAGATCCAACTACCGGATAGCTATACCAATCTCTCAGCCTACCTTGCTCCCGATGATGATTTTGTCATATCTCGCGGGTTAGATGGCTCGGTGGTTTCGCACTTTAGAGACGACACTTGGGATGTTCGTATGTACGACGCGAAAAACAAATGCGTCTATAATTTTGCATCATGGTGCTCTGAACCAAGCAATGCGCTGGCACAAAGCATTCAGCGTGAGCTGAAGATAATGCAGCTTGCGCGACTGTATTTATCTGGAAAGCCGAGAAAGGTTAACTCCATTAGACTGATGTACCTACGCGACCTGGCGAGGCTATCGTTCAACAATAGAATATCCTTGACCGAACTATTCAACAACACAACACATCGTGCAGCGATAATATCGAGCTTCGCCGCGCTGCCACCTTCAACCATGAAAAGCATGCTAACTGTTGTGAGGGAGCTATTTAATATACGAACCAAACATTCAGACTTCGTGATCGCTCCATCTAGCTATGAACTCATGGAGTGTATGGAATCAATCTACAACAAGTTCCCTAAGGCAAAACTGAATGACCCACAACAAACAAAGCTCATTCCATCGCGAATCTATGGAGAGCTTATTTGCGCCTTGAGCGCCATGCTAGATGCGTTCAACGATCACTCCGCTGGAATTTGTGCTCTATATAATCAGCGAATAGCTAACCCGCTGTACGCGGTTACAGAAGCGCAACACCGTAGTAAGCATGACTCTACTTTATGGACTGACGCAATAAGCCAGCATGGTCTTACACCATATTTAGAAAACCTATCGATTACGAACTGGCCACTGTTAAACCGCTATATTGCAGAAATACAAATCGCAGCTAAATACTGGATTCATTTATTCTCTGGCATGCGAGACAATGAAGCAAATTTTTTACCTGCCGATGCCTATACGTCTATTGATATAGGCGAGGTGACCTTCAAGATTTTACGGGGCTACACATCAAAGATTTCCGCCCAAAACCATACAGCAACCTTTTGGGTTACTCACAGCATTGTAGAAAAAGGTATCAATGCAGCTCGCGCAGTCGGTAGAGTATCCGCATTAAAATGTGGATGGGACGACGTAAATAAAAGCCAGTTCCCTCTTTTCCCGGGAAAAATCTCTAGGCAAAAAAGGAGCGGCTCCGCAAATAGAAACACTTGGCACTTTGAAGGAGCTCCAGCGGCCGGAAGTATCACCGAATCAACACAACGCAAACTGCTTGCACGCATACCCGCCCTATCTATACGGGAGGAGGATATTTGCGAGTTAGAAAAATTCGACGGATTCCGCGATTGGCGTGCCGAGCCGACTATAAAACTTGGTAAGCCATGGCCATTAGCAACTCACCAGTGCCGTCGTTCGCTTGCTGTGTACGGTGCTCGCTCAGGTCTAATTTCGCTCGGAGCAAGCGCACTGCAATTTAAGCAACTAACAGAAGCAATGGCCTCGTATTATCGAAAGGGCAGCGCTTTTGCCGTTAACTTTCTCCAGACAGACGACGCGCAAAACTGGATGGATGAATTGGAGCACGAGCGTAGAACAGCTCAATTTATCCAGTATGAAATAGATGTAATCAACACCACTAATCGCCTATGGGGTGGAGAAGGAAATCGCATCCAGGTGGCGCGGGATAAAGGCCAGCCACTTATTATAACTACAGATCGTTTATTTACAGAAAGAAAGTTTTTTAAAGGTGAAATGACCTACAAGACAGGCCCTATTGGCGGTTGCTCCAATCTGGAGCATTGCGACAAAATCTCGTTCACTAGCATCTTTGCGTGCATCGATTGCGACAAGTCTATCCTCGATGATGACCGCAGCCTGAGGAATATCAAGCGCGGCGTGAATAACCTGAAGCGCGAGCAAGCCCTGTTTGTTCCTGAGAATCCGCAGTACAAGCAACTTGAATCTGAAATCGATGCCCTGTACGAAAAGCTCGAAAAGCGTGGACTGCGTGAGAAGATGGAGGTGATGGAATGAGTGCTATCGAAGATTACTGCGCCGCACTACAGCGGCTGATCGAAGGCAAGACGTTCAGCGTTCCCAAGGGCTCTGCGATTAACAAGGATACAGTCGCCCTGGAAGCAGGCCGAAAGCGCGGCTCAATCAAAAAGAGCCGGGAGGAACATACACAACTTATTGCTAAGATAGAAGCCGCTGCTACCGCTCAGCATGAGCAAGCTAAGCCCACCCCTGCTCAAGAAGCCGAGAAGCAGAAAGCGCTTAAAAAGGCTGCTCAGGTCAAACTTGGAAGTCTTAAAGAGGATTACGAGTTAGCCCTCACGAAGATCGTTTCACTAGTGCATGAGAACCATATGCTGAAGGAGCAAATCAAGAAGCTTACCGAAGAGCTCACCGAGGAAATGCGACGGAACAACAAGGTCGTTAGAATGAGCGATGCAAGCAAACGCTCGTAAACTGATTAGACGCTTACCGAAAGGCTGCCGAGGTTCTGTGCGAATAAGGACTGCCATAGAGAATCACTCTGCGTACTCGCCACCACCAGATTGGTGATCATGACCTCCAGGTGTATACCGCTCAGGGCGTGGTTCAGCGGTTTGTCCTCGGTGCTTTCGATGACCAGATAGCTTCACATTTTTCTGCACATTCCATAATGGCTCGCGCCCTAGGAGGGTGTAGACAAAATTATGTAGTGAGTCGGCGCGCGAGTATGCGTGCTTCGGCCAGCCACACCCACGCCTCACTCACAGCGAACAACCGGTCGTGATGCATAATTAGTCGTCGAGCCCTCTCATTCCAGGCATGAGTTCGCTCCACTACCCAGCGCCTGG
>NZ_OBDX01000090.1:0-1422 GCF_900215185.1 Pseudomonas sp. LAMO17WK12:I10
TAATCGCGGGCGGGCGTCCGATTCTAGGCATGACTTCGAGGCTGTCCAGGCAGAAGAAATGGTAACTTTAGTTTATTTTGTCTACACCTTCTTAGTTTTCGCTGCTAATGGTGCTGGAGGAAGGACGTCTGGTTGAGTCAGCGCTGAAGGTAAATTCTCAAAGCGCGTTCCACCATAGATTTCATTGAGTATATGTATGATATTTTCGAGCGGATAGTTAGGGGTCACAGCATATACATACGTAGTTATTGTAGTAGACCAATCAACTGTTCGCTTAACCTCGTCATCGACGACGATTTTGTCAGACGCTTTGCTAGGCAGACCCAATAATTCACCAAGACCCCAAACCTTAGCATCTCCTGCTTGTTGAGTTTGGCCTGATTTTACCAAGCCGTATTTTCCATCCTCTCCTAGCCTAACTTTCAAGACAACTGCACGAAGATGATCCTCGAGTGCTATGCCCCGATGCCAGTGCTGTTCATTCGTATACTTATATCTTTCTGATGTGGCTAATTTGGTCGGGGACAATTCGTCTATGGATGTTCCGCTGACTTTCCCGACATCCTTATTATATGATCTATATAATCCAGTTTTAACAGACTTGTTGATTGGCGGGTATTTAGGCCATCCTGCTTTTTTTTCGCGATTTTGCTGTTCGATGTAGCTGTCGACCGCCTGATGCTCACTGGTTGCTGCGCTCGGGGCGATTAGCATCACAATGGGCTGTTGGCCTCCTACAAGGTTTGGCGTATAAGCTGACCTCGTGACCCCCTTCATGCTTCCTCCCTTTCCTATACTCAATACCCGAGTAAATATGGGATTAATGTGACTTTTCCGAACGTCGTTTTCCGGGCTCTTCCCAACACCAGTCAAGGAGCCAGCCAATAGAACTTTATGTTGGCCTACGTTCTGTGTTAGTGCCTCCCTCGGAAGTTCATGTGTAAAAACATACGATAGTGATGGGCTGGTGCCACTGCTGGCCTCGTTCCTGGGAAGCAGACAAGCAGCGGGATTTTCTACAGAATCACCGACTTTACCTGTACCCTCTTGATATGCACTGTCATTAACCTCAGACTCACAAGTATCGTTTGATAGACTATGTGGGGTTTCAATAGATTGAGACGAAGTACGCCGACGAGCGCCTGTAGAACCTTTTTTTATGGATTTATAGTTTGGCATAGACTCACCCTATCGAGACTAGATGATTAGCTATATATTCGGCAGTATAGTCATCTGAGACTGCTCTGAAAAATATCGGATGCACGGTAGACTTGCCCTACAATACCCGACTCCCACTCCCGTTAAATTAATGCTCCGAAGGCTATTCTAAGGAAGGTCTGAAGTACCCACCGATTTTTGATGCCTTCACTACTTGAGGTTCAAAAAAATGAATCGGTCGAAAAACAGCCCTTCTTGTCCTTA
>NZ_OBDX01000032.1:0-84067 GCF_900215185.1 Pseudomonas sp. LAMO17WK12:I10
ATGTGCCTGAGCATGCCGACTGCGACTGCGCTCATCCAAGCCCTGCACACCCTCTGCGTTGTAACGGGCTACCCATTTGTAGCCCGTTTTTCGACTGATGCTGTGTGCCGCACACAGTTCGCGGAAGTTAAAGCGTCTCGACAGATAGTCGGCAATGAACATCACTTTAAGGTCCATAGGGTTCAGCTCTCGCCACGGCATGGTCAGCTCCTCGGAATCGACCCTGCCAGTTAAAAACTGTTACCTATGTGCTTGAACTTTTCTGTTACCTATGTGGGTGAGTCATACCCAAGCGTTTTTTGGTTACTTTTTTTGGCGTTTGAAAAAAAGTGACCCGCCGTAAGGGCGGAACCGCCAGCAGCCGTGACCGCAGAAACGGATATGTACCCCGTCCAACATCCCCAGCGAGGCCAGCGCCGCCATCGCGGGCAATCGAACGTCAACCGGCCGCTCCTCCAGATCAGTGGCGCCCCATCAGTCCCAAAAAGGGACCGATCAAGCCGCTCGACAGGGCCTAGGACAACCCCGCCTTCACCAGCATCTCCTCCAACCCCAACAGATCCGGAATCTTCGCCACCTGCTCCCCCACCTGCACCGCGGCTTTCTCCAGCCGGCACAACGGCACATCGACATAGCTCAGCTGGCTATCGAGCCGGCAGGAGCGCGGGATGCCCTGGATCACCAGGGCGATGAACTTCAGACGCTCGCGACCGCCCAGGGTATTGAGCACGACGATGCGCGCGCGCTCGCCGATGGCCAGGGGCTGGCCGCAGGCGGCCTCGAAGCTGATCAGCGGCAGCTGGCGGTCGCGCCAGGCAACAGAGCGCAGGTACCAGGGTGGCGCGTCGCTGGCCGGTTCGCCGCGTTGATAGTCGATCAATTCGGCCACCGCGACGTTGGGCAGGATCAGGGTGCGGTCGGCCAGGGGCAGCAGCAGCCCGGTGAGGAAGCTGGCGCGATAGTCATGCATGGGGTCTGCTCCACTGGGCGATGCTCTCCAGCAGCACCGACTCCTGGTAAGGCTTGCCGAGGTAGTCGTTGACGCCGATGGCCATGGCCCGGTCGCGGTGTTTCTGCCCGGTGCGCGAGGTGATCATGATGATCGGCAGCTGGTGCAGGCGCGGGTCGGCGCGCACCTGCATCGCCACCTCGAAGCCGTCCATGCGCGGCATTTCGATGTCCAGCAGCATCAAGTCCGGGGTGTGCTCCTGCAACAGCGCCATGGCGTCGACTCCGTCCTTGGCGGTCAACACGTTCATGCCGTGGCGTTCCAGCAGGCGGCTGGTGACCTTGCGCACCGTCACCGAATCGTCGACCACCAGCACCAGCCTCGGCCGCAGCGGTTCGACCTCGGCAATCACTTCGTCGCCAGCCGCCATGCGCGGCACCGGCAAGCGCGTTTGCAGGGCGCGGATATGCGCCAGCAGATCGAGGATCAGCACCACCCGGCCATCGCCGAGGATGGTCGCGCCGGACAGCCCCTGCACCGCCGCGAACTGCGGCCCCAGGCTCTTGACCACGATCTCCCGGGTGCCGGCCATGGCGTCCACCTGCACGGCGATCCGGTGTTCGTTGTAATGCACCAGCAGCACTGGCAGCGGCAGGCTCTGCCCCAGCAGTTTCGGCCGGGCCACGGTGTGCAGCAGCTCGCCGAGGTAGCACAACTCATAACGCTGGCCGGCGTATACGTAATGGGGCGGGTCGAGCTGGTAATGGCTTTCCAGTTCGTTGGGCAGCACCCGCACGATGCCTTCGATGGTGTTCAACGGGATCGCGTACTGCTCCTCCAGGCACTGCACCATCAGCGCGCGGTTGACCGACAGGGTGAACGGCAGGCGGATGCGGAAATGCACGCCCTGCCCCGGGATCGAGTCGATGGTCATCGAGCCGCCGAGCTGGCGCACCTCTTCATGGACCACGTCCATGCCCACCCCGCGCCCGGAAATCTGGGTGATTTTCTCCGCTGTGGAAAACCCCGGCTGCATGATGAACTGCAGCACGTCGCGGTCGCTGATCTCGGCATTGGGGGCGAGCAGGCCACGCTTGATCGCCTTGCGCCGCACCGCCTCCAGCGGCACCCCGGCGCCGTCGTCGCGCATGTCGAAAACGATATCGCCGCCTTCGTGGGACAGGTCCAGGGTGATCCGCCCCTGCTCCGGCTTGCCCGAGGCGCGCCGCACCTCGGCGGACTCCAGGCCATGGTCGACGGCGTTGCGCAGCATGTGCTCCAAGGGCGCGACCATGCGCTCCAGCACATTGCGATCCATCTCGCCCTCGGCGTTGCCGACGCTGAACGAGACATCCTTGCCCAACTCCTCCGCCACCTGGCGGACGATGCGCTTGAGGCGCGGCACCAGGCGCTCGAACGGCACCATGCGCGTGCGCATCAGGCCTTCCTGCAATTCGGTATTGACCCGCCCTTGCTGCTGTAACAGGTTTTCCGCGTCCTGGTTGCGCCGGTCCAGGGTTTCCTTGAGGTCGAGCAGGTCGGACGCCGACTCGAACAAGGCCCGCGACAGTTGCTGCAACTGCGAATGGCGGTCCATCTCCAGCGGGTCGAATTCCTCGTAGCCCAGGCGCTCGGCCTCGACCTGCTGGCGGCTGAGAATCCGCCCCTGGGTTTCGGTGTCCAGGCGACGCAACTGGTCGCGGATACGCTCGATGGTGGTTTCCATTTCGCTCAGGGCCACCCGCGCATCGTTGACCTGTTGCTCGATGCGCCCGCGGAAGATCGAGGTTTCCCCGGCCAGGTTGACCAGGTCGTCCAGCAGCTCGGCCGAGACCTTGACCATATCCCCGGCCACCGCCGCTTCCGCCGGTACCGCTGGCGGTTCGGGCTTGCTCGGTGGGCTAAGGTCGGGCAGCAGCAGAGGCGGGGCTTCGGCCTGGGCCGGATGGGTGAAGCCGCGAATCGCCTCGATCAGGCTGTCGGCCGGCTTGATCGGTTGTTCGGCACGGGCGGCGTCGAGCATCTGCGCCAGCCGGTCCTGGCTTTTCTGCAACAGGCCGAACAGCGCCGGGGTCGGTTGCAGCAGGCCCGCGGACAGGCCTTCATAGAGAAACTCCAGTTCATGGGCCAGGTCGCCGATCGGCACGATCTCCACCATGCGCGCACCGCCCTTGAGGGTGTGCAGGTCACGCAGCAGGGTTTCCACTTCCTGGCGGCTGGCCGGCTCGGCCTGCCAGCGCGTCAGCGCCGCCCCCGAACTGTCGAGGATGTCGAAACCTTCTTCGAGGAAAATCTCCAGCAGCTCCGGATCGTGGGCCGCAGAATCGTCGGTCACCGCGGCCTCGGGCACCTCGCTGGTGGCCCCGCTGCGCTGGCGAAAACCGCGAATCGCTTCGATCAGCGCCTTGGGATCGCTCAGCGCTTGCTGTGCCTGCAATTGCTGCAACAGCAGCGCCAGTTGCGCATGGCTGCGTTGCAGCAGGTCGGCCAGGGCCTCGCCATGCTGGTAACGGCGATCCACCAGGCCTTCGTAGAGATTTTCCAGTTCCTGGGCCAGGTCGCCCACCGGCCCGACTTCAGCCATGCGCGCACCGCCCTTGAGGGTGTGCAGGTCGCGTTGCAGGGAAGACAGCGGTGCAACGTTGTCCGGGTCGGCCAGCCAGCGCTGCAAGGCCTGGCCGGCGCTTTCGAGAATATCCATCGCCTCTTCGAGGAAGATCGCCACGATCTCGTCATCCGGCTCCTCCACCTCGATCTGCGCCTCCTGCTCCATCTCGGCGGTGGCACTGGCCAAGTCGGTGATGCTCAGGGTGCGGCTGCCGTCGCTGCGGATCAGGCCCATGGCCGCAGGGTCGAGGCTTTCCTCGAGCAGTTCGCGCAAGGCCCGGACCATGGCCGGTTGCGGGCTGATTTCCTGGCCGGCGGCCAGTTCGTCGAGCATGTTGATCAGGGCTTCGTGGGCGTTTTCCGCCTCATGGAAAAACCGTTCGCCCACCGCCAGGCTGCTTTCTTCCACGGCGCCGTACAGGTCCAGTAGCGCTTCGCACAGCTCGTCCATCGGCTGCAGGTCCGCCAGGTGCGCGCCTTCGCCAAGGGTGGTCAACTCGTCCAGCAGGGCGCTGAGTTCCTGCCGCTCGCCGGGGTGCTGTTGCCAGCGGCGCAGCAGGTTTTCGGCATCCAGCAGGATGTCCATGCCCTGGGCCAGGAAGCTGCTGATCAACTGCGCATCGCGCTTGACCCGCAGCCCGGTATTGGGCGCGTTGAGCAGGGTTTCCAGGCGCTCGGCGGTCAGCGCCTTGACCCGTTCGATCAGGTCGGCGGCGCCTTCGATGGGCGCCAGCGGATCGCTGCCCAGCTGTTGCAGGCTGTGGCGAAACAGACCTTCGGCCTCCAGCAGCAGTTCGACCTCGTCCAGGTCCAGGGCCATCAGGTGCGCGCGGTATTCCCGGGCCAGCAGGTCGAGCGGCGCCGCCAGCTCGGCGATCGGTAGTACACCGGCCATGTAGGCGCTGCCCTTGAGGGTGTGCAAGGCGCGTTGCAATTCGTCGCTGGCCTGCAGCGGCAGGTGCTCGGCAGCCTGATCGAGAAAGCGCTTGATGCTCTCCAGATGGGTTTCGGCCTCGTTGCGGAAGATCTCCAGCAACTGCGGGTCGAGCTCGTCTGCCAAGCCGTCTGGCCACACTACGTCGCCCTTGGCCAGGGCATGCGCCCGGGCAGCCAGGCGGTCGACATCGTCGCGCTGGCGCTGGGCCTGGGCGGCGAACTCGGCGACCAGCTCCGGCAGCAGCTGCAATACCTCTTCAAGCAGTTGCCGCATCTGCGGCCCCGGCTCCACGCTGTGTTCCAGGGCCCGGTTGAGCAGGTTCTCCACGGCCCAGGCCAACTCGCCCAGCACCAGCGCACGAACCATCCGCCCGCTGCCCTTGAGGGTGTGGAAGGCCCGGCGGATTTCGCCCAGCGCCGCCTTGCCATGGGGCTCGGCGGCCCAGCGCGGCAGGTACTCGCGCAGCACGTCGAGCACTTCGTCGGTCTCTTCGAGGAAGACTTCACGCAGCTCATCGTCCACCGGCGCTTCATCGCCCGGCGGCGGCAACAGGCTGCCCGGCGTGTCCAGCGCTGGCGGGTTGAGCGCCGAGACCGGGCTGGCCAGCACATCGGCCAGGGACTGCACCACTTCGGGGTTGTCCAGCTCCTGCAGGTCCTGCATCACCAGGGCTTCGTTGGGGCTGAGCACATCGCTGAGCAGCGGCACCTGTTCGTTCGGCAGCCACTCGTCCGGCGCCCGCTTTTGCGGCACATAGCCCAGCGCGGCCAGGCCCTGCTCCGCCACGTCGAGAATCTTTTCCCCCGGCGCCAGGGGATCGTCGCTCAGGCGCTCCAGGTAATACTCGATGCTGGTGATCACGTCGGCCAGATTGTCCAGTTGCTGCCAGCCGGGCTGGCGCGGGTCCAGCAGCAGGTGTTCGCGCACAAAGCCGATGCAGGCTTGCAGCAGGCCCGCCGCACGGCCCAGGGGAATCATCGCCAGGGCGCCGCGCACCTGGGTCAGCAGCTCCGGCAGGGCCTGCAAGTGTTCGCGGTCCCAACCGGCGTCGATGTAGTCGACGATCAGGTCCTTGGCCTGTTGCAGGCAGATCCGCGCCTCCTTGATCACCAGTTGGTGGATCTGGGTCAGGTCGGTGGTCGGCAGGCGGCTTTCTTCGCGGCTCTCGGGTTCGGCCGGGCCGACCATGCCGGCCAGGGTCGCCTCGACATACAGCAGGGCCCCGGCCACATCCATCAGCACCGCGTCATTCGGTTCGCGCTGGCCCTGGGCCAGGCTCAGCACCACCGCCAGCTGGTCGATGATGACCTTGCGCGGCTGGCCGAAACCCAGCACCGCCAGGGTGTCGGCGATCTGTCGCAGGGGCGCCAGCAGGCTGTCCAGGTCCGACGCGTGCTGGCGGTCGCTGCGCACGAACAGGTCCAGGCGCTCCTTGACCCGCACCAATTCCTCGCACAAAGCCGACAGCACCGAGCGCATGGCGTCGCGGTCGGGACCGGCCATGCGCGCCCGCTCCTGGTCGACCAGCGCATTGTCGGGCAAAGCGTCATCGAGTCCGTAGGTGTCTTTCATGGTCTGCATCTGCGCGGTGGGATAGCGGGCCTTGGCGATGTAAAACAGCAGGCTTTTCAGCAGTTCGTCGGGGGCCGCCTGGTTGATCCCGGCGATGCCTTGTTCATAGAGACGCTTGAGTTCGCGGTCGGCATCCTTGAGCAGGCTGCGCACCGCCGGGCTGTTGGCGATCGCCCCGCTGCCCATGCCTTCCACCAGGGCCAGGGCGATCTGCCACAAGGGCCCCAGCGGGGCGTTCTGGCACAACACCTGGAGGCGTTCGAAAACCTTGGCCATATAGCCCAGGCTGTTTTTCACATCCTGTTCGCGCAGCAGGTCGACCAGCGCGGTTTGCAACATGTGCCGCAACTTGCGCAGCAGGATGGTCAGGTCGGGGGGCGCCAGGCGGTTCAGTGTCGCCTGGTCCAGCGCCGGCAGGTCCGGCAGCTGCGGGCTGAACAGGCTGGTTTCGCTCAGCAGGCCTTCGCCCCGGGCGCTGCGCAGGTCGTTGAGCAACGGCAATACCACCAACGGCAGGTCGCGGCGCGCGCTTTGCACCCGGTCGAGGTACTGCGGCAACTGGCTGATGGCTTGGCGCAGCAGATAAATCGCCTCGTCCCGCTGAGCCACGCGGTACTCGCGCAGGGCCAGGGTCAGGGCTTCCATTTCTTCGGCGAGCAGCGCCGCCCCATAGAACTCGACCATCTGCAGGCTGCCGTGGACCTGATGGATGCAGTCCAGGCACTGTTCGAGCGCTTCCACCGCCTGCGGCTCGTCGACCAGATGATCGAGCGCCTGGTGGGCCTGCTTCAGCGTTTCGGCAATTTCGCCCTTGACCCATTCCAGGGCCACATAGTCGTGCCGATCACCCATTACCATTCCCATCAAAGTCGTGCTCCGGCCTCAGCGGTTGTCCCGCGGCGTCTGCTCGCGACCGGCCGGCAAGGTGAAACCGGACACCGAGCGCCGCAGCTGGCTGGCCATTTTCGCCAGGTTGCCGATGCTCTCGGCCGTCGCGGTCGAGCCGGACGAAGTCTGTGAAGTAATCTGCTGGATCACGTTCATGGTCAAGGATATCTGTCCGGCCGACGACGTCTGCTGCTGGGCGGCGTTGGAGATGCTCTGGATCAGCGCCGCCAGGGTCTTGGAGACGCCTTCGATTTCTTCCAGGGCCACGCCGGCATCCTGCGCCAGCCGGGCGCCGCGCACCACTTCCGAAGTGGTCTGCTCCATGGAGATCACCGCCTCGTTGGTGTCGGTCTGGATCGCCCGCACCAGGGTCTCGATCTGCCGGGTCGCCGCCGAAGAACGTTCCGCCAGGCGCTGCACCTCATCGGCCACCACCGCGAACCCACGCCCGGCATCCCCGGCCATGGAAGCCTGGATCGCCGCGTTGAGGGCGAGGATATTGGTCTGGTCGGCAATGTCATCGATCAGGCTGACAATGTCGCCAATTTCCTGGGACGACTCGCCCAGGCGCTTGATGCGCTTGGCGGTGTCCTGGATCTGCTCGCGAATGTTGTCCATGCCGTGGATGGTGTTGTGCACCACCTCGTTGCCCTTGTTGGCGATCTCCACCGAACGCTCGGCCACCGCCGAGGACTCGGCGGCGTTGGCCGACACCTGATCGATCGACTGGGCCATTTCGTTGATCGCGGTGGAGGCCTCGGAAATCTGCTGGGCCTGATGCTCCGAGGCTTCGGCCAGTTGCATTGCGGTGGCCTGGGTTTCCTGCACCGCGCCGGCGACCTGGCCGGCGGTGAGGTTGATGGTCGCCACCAGGTCGCGCAGTTGGTCCACGGAATAGTTGATCGAGTCGGCGATGGTACCGGTGAAGTCCTCGGTCACCGAGGCGGTCACGGTGAGGTCGCCGTCGGCCAGGTCTTCGATCTCGTCCAGCAAACGCATGATCGCGTTCTGGTTGCGCTCGTTCTTCTCCGCGGTCTCGTGCAGCTGGCGGTTGGTTTCGCGGACCATCACCAGGCCAATGAGGATGATCGAGGCCAGCGCCGCCAGGCCCAGGACATAACCGCCGATGGTGTCCAGCGAACGGCCGCCGGCCAGGTTCTCGAAGCCGGTAGCCAGGTGCGAGGCCTCGTCGAGCAGGGTCTGCGACAGGCTGAAGATATTGCTCGCCGACTCGCGGACCTGGAACAGCTCGGGGGAGGTTTCGAGGATTTCGTCCACCGAGCCGGAGACGAACTGGAACAGCTCGCTGATCTCGGTCAGGCGCGCCCGTGCATCGCGGTCCTCGACCTGGCTGATCTTCAGGGTCGGGTTGCCCTGGAGCATGCCACTCAGCACCTGGCCGAAGCGCGCCGCGTCACGGCCGAAGGCGTCGGCGGCCTGCACCGCGTTTTCGTCGCCGGCCAGCACGGTATTCACCGCGCCGAGAATCCGTTCGGCGAGCAGCGACTGGCGTTGCGCCATGGCCACCTGGGCGGCCGGAGCGCCGCGTTGCAGGAGGATCTCCACGACCTTTTCATACTCGACCTGCAACTGCGGCACGGTTTCCGCCAGGGTCGCGGCCACCTGATGCAGGGACAATACGGTCTGTTCGCTGGCCAGGATCGCGTCGGCGTTGTGCAGCAGCTTGTCCCAGTCCTGCTGCACCGCGCGCATTTCCTGACGCACCGCCACCGGCGCGGCGGGCAGCCCGGTGGCCGGGTCGCCTTTTTTCAAGTAGCCCCAGCGCTGGGCGAAGTCGTTGCGCGCATCGCCCAGCAGCTTGAAGGCCGCGGCCTTGCCCGCCGCGGCTTCCGTGGCGTTCTTGGCAATGCGCTGGGACAGCACCCGCAACTCGCCGGCGTGGCCGATGTACTGCTTGTCGTACGTGGCCTGGGTGTTGAGGTAAGCGAAGTTGGCGAACAGCAGCATGATGAACACGATCAGGGCGATGAACAGCACGATGATCTGCGAGCGGCTGCGCGATCCTTCCATTGGCTTGCCTGGGTTGGCTTTTAGCATCTGCACACCTGAATTCCGGTTGTTCTGTTGCCCGCGCCATGGACGGCGCGGTCCTGCAGGTTCATCGCGCAATATTTATCGCGAGCAAGCCTCGCGCCTACAGCGCCACATCCAGGAACCCCGGCGACTGCGCCAGGGCGAAGGGACTGAATACCCACCAGACCGGCTCACACGGGAAATACCCCCGCAGGTACGGCGTGATGGCGCCCTGTTCGCTAGCGTTGGCCGCGGTTTCCAGGCTGCTCTGCTCGAAGTGCTGCATGCCGGCCACCTCGTCCACCATCAAGCCGGCGAACACCTCTTTGTGCTCGACCACCAGCACCCGCCGCTGCTTGCGCAGGGCCGACAGCTCATGGCCGAAGAACCCGCACAGGTCCATGATCGGCAGCAGCCGTCCGCGCAGGTTGGCCACGCCTTTCACCCAGGGCTTGACCCCGGGCAGCAGGGTGTAACGGGGCTCGTGCAGGACTTCGCTGACTTCGCCCATCGGCGCCACATACCAATGCTCGCCGATGCGAAAGCCGATACCGCTCCAGCCGTGCTGGCGGGTTTCCTGGGAAGGCAGGTCGGCTGCCAGCAGGCGGCAGCGCTGGTCGATCTCGAGCAGCAGTTCGAAGGCGGTTTGCGACTCGGCCATGGCGCGGGCGGTCAGCCGGCCAGGACGCTGTTCAGGGTCTTGATCAGGGTGTCTTCGTCGACCGGCTTGGTCAGGTAATCCTTGGCGCCCTGGCGAGTGCCCCAGACCTTGTCGGTTTCCTGATCCTTGGTGGTGATGATGATCACCGGGATATGGCTGGTTTCCACGTCCTTGGTCAACTGACGGGTTGCCTGGAAACCATTGAGGCCGGGCATGACGATGTCCATCAGGACCGCGTCGGGCTTTTCCTGGCGCGCCAGGGCCACGCCGTCGGCGCCGTTTTCGGCCTTCAGGACTTCATGGCCGTGCTTTTCCAGCATGCCGGTCAGTTTGTACATTTCAGTCGGCGAGTCATCGACGATCAGAATACGAGCCATGGTCTTCCCCATACGAATAGGCGTGCGGCCCGCTGGCCGAACCTCAATGTGCTTGTTCTACTGCGGCGAACCCCGGCACATGGGCCTTGATCGCGCTCAGCAGCTCTTCCTTGCTGAAAGGCTTGGTCAAAAACTGGTCAGAGCCGACGATGCGGCCCTTGGCCTTGTCGAACAGACCGTCCTTGGAGGACAGCATAATCACCGGCGTGGACTTGAACGCGCTGTTGTTCTTGATCAACGCGCAGGTCTGATAGCCATCGAGCCGCGGCATCATGATGTCGACGAAGATGATGCCCGGGTGGTTGTCGGCGATTTTGGCCAGGGCCTCGAAACCGTCGACCGCGGTGATGACTTCACAGCCCACATTCTTCAGCAGCGTTTCGGCCGTGCGGCGAATCGTCTTCGAATCATCGATCACCATCACCTTGAGGGCGCTGGATTGCTGTTCCATATCTGCTCTACCATCGCCACAGCGAATCGATTTTCTGCCCGTACTGGTGGCCAATGCCCCAAGCCCTTGATGTTCAAGGCCTGAGCACGGCATGCGAGCCTTTTTAGCATACTCTCCCCATGCAATCTATCGGCCGACCGGCGCGGTGGTTTTTCCTTGACCGGGAACCGCCCGAGCGCCACTCTGACGCCACTTTTTCAAGCCATTGCGCCCACTAATTTTCGAGGAAACCGCCCATGAGCGTTCGCGTCGGGATTGTCATGGACCCTATCGCCAGCATCTCCTATAAGAAGGACAGCTCGCTGGCCATGCTGCTGGCCGCCCAGGAGCGCGGCTGGACCCTGTTCTATATGGAACAGCGCGACCTGTACCAGGCGACCGGTGGCGTGGCCCGGGCGCGGATGCGCCCGCTGAAGGTGTTCGCCGACCCGCACAAGTGGTTCGAACTGGAAGCCGAGACCGACAGCGCCCTGAGCGAGCTGGACGTGATCCTGATGCGCAAGGACCCACCGTTCGACATGGAGTTCGTCTACTCCACCTACCTGCTGGAGCAGGCCGAGCGCGACGGCGTGCTGGTGGTCAACAAGCCGCAGAGCCTGCGTGACTGCAATGAAAAGCTGTTCGCCACCCTGTTCCCGCAGTGCACGCCGCCGACCATCGTCAGCCGTCGTCCGGACGTGTTGCGCGAATTCGCCGACCATCACGGCGACGTGATTCTCAAGCCGCTGGACGGCATGGGCGGCTCGTCGATCTTCCGCCATACCGCCGGCCACCCGAACCTCTCGGTGATCCTCGAAACCCTGACCCAGCACGGCAAGCAGCAGATCATGATCCAGGAGTACCTGCCGGCCATCGTCGATGGCGACAAACGCATCCTGATGATCGACGGCGAACCTGTGGATTACTGCCTGGCACGGATTCCCGCCCAGGGTGAAACCCGTGGCAACCTCGCCGCCGGTGGCCGTGGCGAAGCCCGGCCGCTGACCGAGAAAGATCGCTGGATCGCCGCACAGGTCGGCCCGACCCTGCGCGAGAAAGGCCTGCTGTTCGTGGGGCTCGACGTGATCGGCGAGCACTTGACCGAAATCAACGTCACCAGCCCGACCTGCATCCGCGAGATCGACAACGCCTTTGGCACCAACATCGGCGCAATGCTGATGGATGCCATCGATCAGAAGCTCAAGGCTCGTTGATCCAGAACTGCCAAGCACAAACCAACATTGCGTTATCATGCGCCGCCTGTGAAACGCGCGATGTTGGTCTTGTGAAGTTTTTTGTGATGTTGAACCGCTGATGACTGTTGTGAACCGCTAATGGCTCTCCCTTCCGATCTGCCCCCCGAGCTGGCCCACAGCGGCGTGCGCCCGGCCGATCGCCTGGGGTTTACCCTGTTCCTGGCTGCCCTGCTGCATATCGCGCTGATTCTCGGCCTGGGCTTCTCCTTCGCCGAACCCAAGCAGATCAGCAAGACCCTGGAAATCACCCTGGCCACCTTCAAGAGCGAGACCAAGCCGAAGAAGGCCGATTTTCTCGCCCAGGAAAACCAGCAAGGCAGCGGCACCCTGGACAAGAAGGCGATCCCGAAGACCACCGAAGTGGCGCCGTTCCAGGAAAACAAAGTAAACAAGGTCACCCCGCCGCCTCCGGCCAAGACCGAAGTCAAGCAAGCCGCGCCCAAGGCCGCGGTCGCCACCACCGCGCCGAAGCCGAAAAAGACCGTCACCCAGCGTGAAGAGGTCAAGACCGAGGCCAAACCCAAGGTTCCCGTGCCGACGTTCGACAGCGAGCAGCTGTCCAGCGACATCGCCAGCCTGGAGGCCGAACTCGCCCAGGAGCAGCAGCTGTACGCCAAGCGCCCACGCATCCACCGCCTGAGCGCGGCCTCGACCATGCGCGACAAGGGCGCCTGGTACAAGGACGAGTGGCGCAAGAAGGTCGAGCGCATCGGCAACCTCAACTACCCGGAAGAAGCCCGGCGCAAGCAGATCTACGGCAACCTGCGGCTGATGGTCTCGATCAACCGCGACGGTTCTCTGTACGAGGTGCTGGTGCTGGAGTCCTCCGGCCAGCCGCTGCTGGACCAGGCGGCCCAGCGCATCGTGCGCCTGGCGGCGCCGTTCGCGCCCTTTACCGGCGACCTGTCGGATATCGACCGCCTGGAGATCATCCGCACCTGGAAGTTCGCCCGCGGCGACCGGCTGTCCAGCAACTGATTCCCTGCCTCTTGTAGCCGCTGCCGAGCCTGCGAGACTGCGTACGGGCGCGTAGCGGCCGCAAAAAATGTCCATGCGGTGTGCCAGGCAAAACGCGCGGGCAGATTTGCGCCTGCTGCGCAGTCGTACGCAGCCTCGCAGGCTCGACAGCGGCTACAGGATTCATGGGGAATGAGAGCATCCCCAGCTTGTCAGTTCGCCCCTCCACCGCCACACTAGCGCTCATGAAAAACGTCAGCCCCAGCTACCTCAAGCATCACTTCCTGATCGCCATGCCGCACATGGCCGACCCGAACTTTGCGCACACCTTGACCTACATCGTCGAGCACAATGCCAATGGCGCCATGGGGTTGGTGGTCAACCGTCCGCAGGACCTGAACCTCGCCGATATCCTCGAGCAATTGCGCCCCGAGATCGACCCGCCAGCGCTCTGCCAGCATGTACCGATCTTCATCGGCGGCCCGGTGCAGACCGATCGCGGTTTTGTCCTGCACCCCAACGGCCCGACCTTCCAGGCCACGGTCGAGCTTGATGGCCTGTCGCTGTCGACGTCCCAGGACGTGCTGTTCGCCATCGCCGATGGCGTCGGTCCGGCCAAAAGCCTGATCGCCCTCGGTTATGCCGGCTGGGAAGCCGGGCAGCTGGAAGCCGAGCTGGCGGACAACGCCTGGCTGACCTGCCCGTTCGACGCCGACATCCTGTTCAACACCAGCAGCGAACTGCGCCTGGAGGCGGCGGCCAAGCACCTGGGCATCAACCTCGCCCTGCTGACCAGCCAGGCGGGCCACGCCTGATGGCCCTGCGACTGATCCTCGGGTTCGACTACGGCACCAAGCAGATCGGTGTGGCGGTTGGCCAGGCCATCACCGGCCAGGCCCGCGAGCTGTGCACCCTGAAGGCGCAGAACGGCGTGCCGGATTGGAACCAGGTCGAAGCCCTGATCAAGGAATGGAAGCCGGATGCGGTGGTGGTCGGCCTGCCATTGAACATGGACGGCACCCCGAGCGAGATGTGCGTGCGCGCCGAGAAGTTCGCCCGGCGCCTCAATGGCCGCTACAACCTGCCCTTCTATACCCATGACGAACGCCTGACCACCTTCGAGGCCAAGGGCGAACGCCTAGCCCGGGGCGGCCAGAAAGGCAGTTACCGCGACAACCCGGTCGACGCCATCGCCGCCGCCCTGCTGCTGCAAGGCTGGCTCGACGAAAACGCAGCGCTGTTGAACAACTGAAACGCCGAATCCTGAAGATGCGTGGTCAACCCCCGGCCACGCGCCTCCTGGCCACAACACCAGCCGTAAGACCCTGCGCCTTGCTGCATGCAACCAGGCGCGGGCCCACGAAGGAGCAATCATGAGCCTGCCCAATCCCGCCGAACTGATCAGCCAGATGGCCGTGCGTCTCACCGCCCACCTGGAACAACGCGCCATCAGCGAGCCCCGCTATATCGGCATCCGTACCGGCGGCGTCTGGGTCGCCCAGGCCCTGCTCGCCGAATTGGGCAGCGACGCGCCGCTGGGCACCCTGGATGTGTCCTTCTACCGCGACGACTTCAGCCAGAACGGCCTGCATCCGCAAGTGCGCCCTTCCGAACTGCCGTTCGAGATCGAGGGCCAGCACCTGATCCTGATCGACGACGTGCTGATGAGCGGCCGCACCATTCGCGCCGCCCTCAACGAGCTGTTCGACTATGGCCGCCCGGCCAGCGTGACCCTGGTCTGCCTGCTGGACCTGGATGCCGCCGAGCTGCCGATTCGTCCGAATGTGGTCGGCGCCACCCTGTCGCTGGCCGCCCACGAGCGGGTAAAATTGTCCGGTCCTGCGCCGCTTCAACTCGAGCTTCAAGACCTCGCCCTTTAATTCGCCCCTCTAAAGAGTCCATTGCGATGACGCCTCTAGACGCCAAGCGCCCGCTGCAGCTCAACGATCAGGGCCAGCTGCGCCACTTCCTCTCGCTCGACGGTCTGCGTCGCGAGCTGCTGACGGAAATCCTCGACACCGCCGACTCCTTCCTCGAAGTCGGCGCCCGGGCGGTGAAGAAAGTCCCTTTGCTGCGCGGCAAGACCGTGTGCAACGTGTTCTTCGAAAATTCCACCCGCACCCGCACCACCTTCGAACTGGCGGCCCAGCGCCTGTCGGCGGACGTGATCACGCTCAACGTGTCCACCTCCTCGGCCAGCAAGGGTGAAACCCTGCTCGATACCCTGCGCAACCTCGAAGCCATGGCCGCCGACATGTTCGTCGTGCGCCACGGCGACTCCGGCGCCGCGCACTTCATTGCCGAGCATGTGTGCCCGCAGGTGGCGATCATCAACGGCGGCGACGGCCGCCACGCCCACCCGACCCAGGGCATGCTCGACATGCTCACCATCCGCCGGCACAAGGGCGGCTTCGAAAACCTCTCGGTGGCCATCGTCGGCGACATCCTGCACTCGCGGGTGGCGCGCTCGAACATGCTGGCCCTGAAAACCCTGGGGTGCCCGGACATCCGCGTGATCGCGCCCAAGACCCTGCTGCCGATCGGCATCGAGCAATACGGGGTGAAGGTCTACACCGACATGGCCGAAGGCCTGAAGGACGTCGACGTGGTGATCATGCTGCGTCTGCAGCGCGAGCGCATGCAGGGCGGCCTGCTGCCGAGCGAGGGCGAGTTCTACCGCCTGTTCGGCCTGACCACCGCGCGCCTGGCCGGCGCCAAGCCGGACGCCATCGTCATGCACCCGGGCCCGATCAACCGCGGTGTGGAGATCGAATCGGCGGTGGCCGACGGTCCGCATTCGGTGATCCTCAATCAGGTGACCTACGGCATCGCGGTACGCATGGCCGTACTGTCCATGGCCATGAGCGGGCAGACCGCCCAGCGACAATTCGAGCAGGAGAACGCCCAGTGAAGCTCAGCATTCTCGGCGCCCGTGTCATCGATCCAAGCAGCGGCCTGGATCAAGTCAGCGATATCCATCTGGAAGCCGGCAAGATCGTCGCCATCGGCGCCGCGACCGCCGGTTTCAACGCGGCTGAAAGCCTCGACGCCAAAGGCCTGGTGGCCGCGCCCGGGCTGGTGGACCTGAACGTCTCCCTGCGCGAGCCGGGCTACAGCCGCAAAGGCACCATCGCCAGCGAAACCCGAGCCGCCGCGGCCGGTGGCGTCACCAGCCTGTGCTGCCCGCCGCGCACCAAGCCGGTGCTGGACACCTCGGCGGTGGCCGAGCTGATCCTCGATCGCGCCCGCGAAGCCGGCAATACCAAGGTGTTCCCGATCGGCGCCCTGAGCAAAGGCCTGGACGGCGAACAGCTGGCCGAGCTGATCGCCCTGCGCGACGCCGGTTGCGTGGCCTTCGGCAACGGCCTGGAGGGCTTTCGCAGCACCCGCACCCTGTGCCGGGCGCTGGAATACGCGGCGACCTTCGACCTGACGGTGATTTTCCACTCTCAGGACCGCGACCTGGCCGAAGGCGGCCTGGCCCACGAAGGTGCCACCGCCAGCTTCCTCGGCCTGCCGGGCATTCCGGAAACCGCGGAAACCGTGGCCCTGGCCCGTGACCTGCTGCTGGTGGAGCAAAGCGGCGTACGCGCCCACTTCAGCCAGCTGACCAGCGCCCGGGGCGTGGCCCTGATCGCCCAGGCCCAGGCCCGTGGCCTGCCGGTGACCGCCGACGTGGCGCTGTACCAGCTGATCCTCACCGACGACGCGCTGATCGACTTCTCCAGCCTCTATCACGTCCAGCCGCCGCTGCGCTCGCGCGCCGACCGCGAAGGCCTGCGCGAGGCCGTGAAGTCCGGGGTGGTCCAGGCCATCTCCAGCCATCACCAGCCCCACGAACGCGACGCCAAGCTGGCGCCTTTCGGCGCCACCGAGCCGGGCATCAGCAGCGTCGAGCTGCTGCTGCCGCTGGCCATGACCCTGGTGGAAGACGGCCTGCTCGACCTGCCGACCCTGCTGGCACGCCTGAGCAGCGGCCCGGCCGACGCCCTGCGCCTGCCGGCCGGCAAGCTGGCGGTAGGCGCTCCGGCGGACCTGGTGTTGTTCGACCCGAGCACGTCCACCGTGGCCGGCGAACACTGGTTGTCGAAAGGCGAGAACTGCCCGTTCCTCGGCCATAGCCTGCCGGGCGTGGTGCGTTACACCCTGGTGGATGGACGGATCAGCCACAAGGGCTGAGTCAATGTAGCCGCTGCCGCAGGCTGCGATCGGCCTGGGCGGCATTCCGTACGAAGCGGACGCGCGCTTGAGGCTGCGGAAAGGTCGTTCCGACCTTATCGCAGCCTTCGGCAGCGGCTACACACCCATCAACGCCGCTGCGCGTTACGCAACGACACCTGGTCGTTCAACGTCCAGAAGTCATACAAGACCCCCAGAAAGAACACCCCGCCAGTCAGCAGGTACAGCAGGCCGCTGATCCATTTGCCCTGATACATGCGGTGCACGCCGAAGATCCCGAGAAAGGTCAGGAGGATCCAGGCGACGCTGTATTCGATGGGTCCCGGGGTAAAACGCAGGTCGGCCTCGCGGTCCATGGCCGGGATCAGGAACAGGTCGATCAGCCAGCCGATGCCCAGCAAGCCCAGGGTGAAAAACCAGAGGGTTCCGGTAACCGGCTTGCCGTAATAGAAGCGGTGAGAGCCGGTAAAACCGAAAATCCACAACAGGTAACCGATCACCTTGCTGTGGGTGTCATGGGTCGAACCGTCCGGGCGATAGGTGTTCATTGAGTACCTCGTTCCACGCAATAGATAAATTTTCTTTAATTCTTTGTGACTTTTTTACAGGCAGCCGACGTGTGGCAAATGTTAAGGTCGCTGCCGTGAAACCCTTGTACTGCCTGACTTCTGTCGGACAATTGCGTCAATTTGCCGCCTCTTCAGCGAATTTGACCTCCAGGTTGAATCGACCAACGGCCTGAGAAGTGACAAAAAAGCTGTTATAAAGTTGCGCGCTAACCCATATGAGCCTTGCCTAATGCGTCCATTTTTCAAGACATGGCTAACCATTTGCCTATTGATGCCACTGGCTGCCCACGCCACCAATCGTGAGCAACGTCTTCCCAACGTGAACGGCTTCACTCCAAAAGCCCACGTCACCCAAATCAGCAAGAACAGCTCCAAGAACAAGCTGTCGGTCAAACGCCCGACTCACCTGAGCAGCGTCAGCAGCAAGCCGGTACCGCAGATGGCGGCCAAGCAGAGCAGCACCGTGCTCAGCCGTGCCGTCAACGTACTGGGTACCCCTTACCGTTGGGGCGGCAGCAGCCCAAGTAAAGGCTTCGACTGCAGCGGCCTGGTGAAATACGCCTTCAATGACGTCGCCGCCGTCGATCTGCCGCGCACCTCGAACGCCATGGCCAGCGGTCACGGGCAGAAAGTCGAGCGCAAGGACCTCAAGCCTGGCGACCTGCTGTTCTTCAACATCAAGAGCCGTCGGGTCAACCACGTCGCCATCTACCTGGGCAACGATCGCTTCATCCACGCGCCGCGCCGCGGCAAGTCGGTGACCATCGATACCCTGAAGAAGCCGTACTGGGACAAGAACTACGTAGTGGCCAAGCGGGTCCTGCCAAAAGAGCAGAACACCCTGCGCATCGTTCAGCGCTGATCGCCCTCCCTGATCGCGAGCCATCGAGCCACCATGCTCGATGGCTCGCGCTTGCATTTACCGCTCCGATACCTCTTCAAATGTTGTCCGGCGCCCGCGCCTTTTCCCGGGCGTGCTCCCGGCTGACCAGCCCCGCATCCACCAGCGCCTTCAGGCTTATGTCCAGGGTCTGCATCCCCAGTGCTCCGCCGGTCTGGATCGCCGAGTACATCTGCGCCACCTTGTCCTCGCGGATCAGGTTACGGATCGCCGCGCTGCCCAGCATGATCTCGTGAGCCGCTACCCGGCCTCCGCCGATACGCTTCACCAGCGTCTGGGAAATCACCGCCTGCAGCGACTCCGAGAGCATGGAGCGGACCATCGCCTTCTCCTCGGCCGGGAACACGTCCACCACCCGGTCCACGGTTTTCGCCGCCGACGTGGTGTGCAGGGTGCCGAACACCAGATGCCCGGTCTCCGCGGCGGTCAGCGCCAGGCGAATGGTTTCCAGATCGCGCATTTCCCCTACCAGAATCACATCCGGGTCTTCGCGCAGGGCCGAGCGCAGGGCCGTGGAGAAGCTGCGAGTGTCGCGATGCACCTCGCGCTGGTTGATCAGGCACTTTTTCGATTCGTGGATGAACTCGATGGGATCCTCGATGGTGAGGATGTGCTGGTGCCGGTGCTGATTCAGGTGATCGATCATCGCCGCCAGGGTGGTCGACTTGCCCGAACCGGTCGGCCCGGTCACCAGCACCAGGCCGCGGGGCACTTCGCTGATCCGCCGAAAGACCTCGCCCATGCCCAGCTCGTCCATGCCCGGCACCTTGTCCGCAATACTGCGAAAGACCGCGCCGGCGCCGCGCTGATGGTTGAAGGCATTGACCCGAAAGCGCGCCAGGCCCGGCACCGCGAAGGAAAAGTCGATCTCCAGCGCGGCCTTGAACTCGGCCCGTTGCGGATCAGTCATGCTGGCCAGGATCAGCTCGTGCACCTGTTGCGCCTCCAGCACCGGCAGATTGATCCGGCGAATATCGCCGTCGATGCGAATCATCGGCGGCAAACCGGCCGAGAGGTGCAGGTCCGAAGCGCCCTGTTTGACGCTGAAGGCCAGCAACTCAGTGATATCCATAGCGTTCCCCAATTCCAGTAGAATGCCGCGAACCCAAGACCCGCTGGCGTACATCGAATGTCCACGATAGCAGACAACATCGCCCTGGTTAGCGCACGGATCCGTGCCGCGGCGCAGACCTCGCAACGTGACGAAAGCAGCATCCATCTGCTGGCCGTGAGCAAGACCAAGCCCGCCGCGGCGCTGCGTGAAGCCTACGCGGCCGGCCTGCGCGACTTCGGCGAGAACTACCTGCAAGAAGCCCTGGGCAAACAGGCGGAACTTGGCGACCTGCCCTTGAGTTGGCACTTCATCGGCCCCATTCAGTCGAACAAGACGCGAGCTATCGCCGAGAACTTCGCCTGGGTGCATTCCGTGGATCGCTTGAAAATCGCTCAACGCCTGTCCGAGCAACGCCCGGCCGACTTGCCGCCGCTGAACATCTGCATTCAGGTCAATGTCAGTGGCGAGGCCAGCAAATCTGGCTGCACACCGGCCGACCTGCCGGCCCTGGCCAGCGCCATCAGCGCCTTGCCGCGCCTGAAACTGCGCGGCCTGATGGCGATTCCCGAGCCGACTGAAGATCGTGCCGCCCAGGATGCTGCCTTCGCGGCCGTGCGCAGCCTGAACGAAAACCTGCGCGACAGCCTGGACCTGCCAACCGACACACTTTCCATGGGCATGAGCCACGACCTCGAAGCGGCCATTGCCCAAGGCGCCACCTGGGTACGTATCGGTACCGCTTTGTTTGGCGCACGCGATTATGGCCAGCCATGACTGTGGCGGCCTCACCTCTGAATAAGGACCTGTCATGAGCAAGACTCGTATCGCCTTTATCGGCGCCGGCAACATGGCTGCCAGCTTGATCGGCGGCCTGCGCGCCAAGGGCCTGGACGCCAGCCAGATCCGCGCCAGCGACCCGGGCGCCGAAACCCGCGCCAAGGTCCAGGCCGAGCACGGCATTGAACTGTTCGCCGACAACGCCGAGGCCATCGCCGGCGTCGACGTGGTGGTGCTGGCGATCAAGCCACAGGCCATGAAGGCCGTGTGCGAAGCCCTGCGCCCCAGCCTGAAACCGCATCAGTTGATCGTGTCCATCGCCGCCGGCATCACCTGCGCCAGCATGAACAAGTGGCTCGGCGAACAGCCGATCGTGCGCTGCATGCCCAACACCCCGGCCCTGCTGCGCCAGGGCGCCAGCGGCCTGTATGCCACCGCCGCGGTGAGCGCGGCGCAACGCCAGCAGGCCGAAGAACTGCTGTCGGCCGTGGGCATCGTCCTGTGGCTGGAACAGGAACAGCAACTGGACGCGGTGACCGCCGTGTCCGGCAGCGGTCCGGCGTATTTCTTCCTGCTGATCGAAGCCATGACCGCCGCCGGCGAGAAACTCGGCCTGCCACGGGAAACCGCCCGCCAACTGACCCTGCAGACCGCGCTGGGCGCGGCGCACATGGCGGTGTCCAGCGACGTGGACGCGGCCGAACTGCGCCGCCGCGTGACCTCGCCGGCCGGGACCACGGAAGCCGCGATCAAGTCGTTCCAGGCCAGTGGCTTCGAAGCCCTGGTGGAAAAAGCATTGGGTGCCGCCGCGCACCGCTCGGCCGAGATGGCCGAACAACTGGGCCAATAAGGAGCCAATGATGATTGGATTGAACACTGCGGCGGTGTACGTGCTGCAAACCCTGGGCAGCCTGTACCTGCTGATCGTGCTGCTGCGCTTCGTGCTGCAACTGGTACGCGCCGACTTCTACAACCCGCTGTGCCAGTTCGCCGTGCGCGCCACCCAGCCGCTGCTCAAGCCGATGCGCCGGGTCATCCCGAGCCTGTTCGGCCTGGACATGTCGTCGCTGATCCTGGCGATCGTCGTGCAACTGCTGCTGATGGCCCTGACCCTGCTGCTGACTTACGGCACCACCGGCAACCCGCTGCAACTGCTGATCTGGTCGATCATCGGCGTGACCGCGCTGTTCATGAAGATTTTCTTCTTCGCCCTGATCATCAGCGTGATCCTCTCCTGGGTCGCCCCGGGCAGCCATAACCCGGGCGCCGAACTGGTCAACCAGATCTGCGAGCCGGCCCTGGCGCCGTTCCGCCGCATCCTGCCGAGCATGGGCGGCCTGGATATCTCGCCGATCCTGGCGTTCATGGTCCTCAAGCTGATCGACATGCTGGTGATCAACAACCTGGCGGCCATGACCATGATGCCGGAAATCCTGCGTCTGCTGATCTGACCCGGCCTCTGCGATGAGTTACTTTCGCTGGGACGGCGACGACCTGATCCTGGAGTGCCACCTGCAACCTGCGGCCCGTAGCGATGACTTCGCCGGGCTGCATGGCGAGCGCCTGAAGATCCGCCTCACCGCGCCGCCAGTGGAGGGCAAGGCCAACGCTTATTTGATGGCGTTCCTGGCCAAGGCATTCGGCGTGTCCAAGAGCCAGGTCAGCCTGATCAGCGGCGAGCTGAACCGGCAGAAACGGGTGCGGATCAACGCGCCGAAAAAACTCCCGGACCTGCCCGGACTGCAGCGTCCATCCTGATCACTCTCTGTAGCCGCTGCCGTAGGCTGCGATAAGGGCCGAAGGCCCTTCGAGGCCCTCAAGAGCACGTCTCCTGCGGAGCCGATCGCAGCCTGCGGCAGCGGCTACAAGGTTCGTCACAAACCGCGGGAGAATCAGCTCCGGCCTTTGCTTGCCGCTGGGGGCAGCGGTCTTTAGACTTACGCCTCATTTAAACGAGAGCAGGGTCGATGCCAACTGCCTTTCCCGCCGATTCCGTTGGTCTGGTGACGCCGCAAGTGGCGCATTTCAGCGAGCCCCTGGCCCTGGCCTGCGGCCGCTCCCTGCCAGCCTATGATCTGATCTACGAGACCTACGGCCAACTGAACGCCACGGCGAGCAATGCCGTGCTGATCTGCCACGCCCTGTCCGGCCATCACCACGCCGCCGGCTACCACAGCCCCGACGACCGCAAGCCGGGCTGGTGGGACAGCTGCATCGGCCCGGGCAAGCCGATCGACACCAACAAGTTCTTCGTCGTCAGCCTGAACAACCTCGGCGGCTGCAATGGCTCCACCGGCCCGAGCAGCATCAACCCGGATACCGGCAAGCCGTTCGGCGCCGATTTCCCGGTGCTGACCGTGGAAGACTGGGTGCACAGCCAGGCGCGCCTGGCCGACCGCATCGGCATCCCGCAGTGGGCCGCCGTGATCGGTGGCAGCCTGGGCGGCATGCAGGCCCTACAATGGACCATCACCTACCCGGACCGGGTGCGCCATTGCCTGGCCATCGCCTCGGCGCCCAAGCTGTCGGCGCAGAACATCGCCTTCAACGAAGTGGCGCGCCAGGCCATCCTCACCGACCCCGAATTCCACGGTGGTTCGTTCCAGGAACAGGGCGTGATCCCCAAGCGCGGGCTGATGCTGGCGCGGATGGTCGGGCACATCACCTACCTGTCCGACGACTCCATGGGCGAGAAATTCGGCCGTGGCCTGAAGAGCGAAAAGCTCAACTACGACTTCCACAGCGTCGAGTTCCAGGTCGAAAGCTACCTGCGTTATCAGGGCGAGGAGTTCTCCGGGCGGTTCGACGCCAACACCTACCTGCTGATGACCAAGGCGCTGGATTACTTCGATCCGGCGGCGAACTTCGACGATAACCTGGCGAAAACCTTCGAAGGCGCCAAGGCCAAGTTCTGCGTGATGTCCTTCACCACCGACTGGCGCTTCTCCCCGGCCCGCTCGCGGGAGCTGGTGGATGCCCTGATGGCCGCGCGCAAGGACGTCAGCTACCTGGAAATCGATGCCCCACAGGGCCACGACGCCTTCCTGATTCCGATCCCGCGTTACCTGCAGGCGTTCGGCAACTACATGAACCGTATAACGCTGTGAGGACGCCATGAGAGCTGATCTGGAAATCATCCAGGAATGGATCCCCGCCGGCAGCCGCGTGCTCGACCTCGGTTGCGGCAATGGCGAACTGCTGAGCTGGCTGCGCGATCACAAGCAAGTCACCGGCTACGGCCTGGAAAACGACCCGGACAACATCGCCGAGTGCGTGGCCAAGGGCATCAACGTCATCGAGCAGGACCTGGACAAGGGCCTGGGCAACTTCGCCAGCAACAGCTTCGATATCGTGGTCATGACCCAGGCCCTGCAGGCCGTGCACTACCCGGATCGGATCCTCGACGAAATGCTGCGGGTCGGCCGCCAGTGCATCATCACCTTCCCCAACTTCGGCCACTGGCGCTGCCGCTGGTACCTGGCCAGCAAGGGGCGGATGCCGGTCTCCGAATTCCTGCCGTACACCTGGTACAACACGCCGAACATCCACTTCTGCACGTTCGAGGACTTTGAAGAGCTTTGCCGCGAACGTGAAGCCAAGGTCATCGATCGCCTTGCGGTGGATCAACAGCACCGGCACGGGTGGGCCAGTAAGCTATGGCCTAATCTGTTAGGTGAGATCGGCATCTACCGCGTCAGCAGCCCCGGCCTGCAGGACCACCAGATCGCGGTATAAACCAGGTTCAAAGCAAGGAGAACGATCATGGGTCGCTTGGTTACTTTTCTATTGGCAGCGTGCCTGAGCGCATCGGCGATGGCCGCCGAGCCCATCAAGGGCGAGCGCCAGGAAGTGTTCGGTGACGTGACCGTGCACTACAACACCTTCAACTCCACCTTCCTGCAACCGGATATCGCCAAAGCCGCGGAGCTGGTGCGCAGCAAGAACCAGGGCGTGATCAACGTTTCCGTGCTCAAGGCCGGCAAACCGCTGGTCGCCCAGGTCACCGGGACCGTCAAGGACCTGACCAGCCAGTCGGTGCCGCTGAAATTCAAGCAGGTCACCGAACAGGGCGCGATCTACTACATCGCCCAGTACCCGGTGGAACAGCAGGAAACCCGCACCTTCGAAATCAAGGTGCAGACTGGTGACGCGATCAACACCATCAACTTCAACCAAGAGCTTTTCCCCGGCGAATGATGACTTTTACCCAACTCGTACTGGCCAGCCATAACGCCGGCAAACTCAAGGAACTCCAGGCCATGCTCGGCGACTCGGTGCACCTGCGCTCGATCGGCGAGTTCAGCAGCGTCGAACCGGAAGAAACCGGCCTGTCGTTCGTCGAGAACGCCATCCTCAAGGCCCGCAACGCTTCGCGCATTTCCGGCCTGCCGGCGCTGGCGGACGATTCCGGCCTGGCGGTGGATTTCCTCGGCGGCGCGCCGGGCATCTATTCGGCGCGTTACGCCGACGGCCAGGGCGACGCGGCGAACAACGCCAAGCTGCTGGACGCCCTGAAGGACGTTCCCGAGGCCGAGCGCGGCGCGCAGTTCGTCTGCGTCCTGGCGCTGGTGCGACATGCCGAGGATCCACTGCCGATCCTCTGCGAAGGCCTGTGGCACGGGCGCATCCTCACGGCCGCCAGCGGCGAGCACGGTTTCGGCTACGACCCGCTGTTCTGGGTGCCGGAGCGCAACTGCTCCAGCGCCGAGCTGGACCCGATCCAAAAGAACCAACTCAGCCATCGCGCCCGCGCCATGGCCATTCTGCGGCAACGCTTGAGCCTGCAATGACCATTGATTCGTCCGCGCCACCGCTGATTCTCGGCGGTGCGCAAACGCCCCGGGCGGCCCTGCCCCAACTGCCGCCCCTGGCGCTGTACATCCACATCCCGTGGTGTGTACGCAAATGCCCTTACTGCGACTTCAACTCCCACGCCGCCAGCCCGGTGCTGCCGGAAGAAGAGTACGTCGACGCCCTGCTGGCCGACCTCGACCAGGACCTGCCCGCCGTCTACGGCCGCGAGCTGAGTTCGATCTTCTTCGGCGGCGGCACGCCGAGCCTGTTCAGCGCCCAGGCCCTGGGCCGGTTGCTCAAAGGCGTGGAGCAACGCATCCCGTTCGCCCGCGACATCGAGATCACCCTGGAAGCCAACCCCGGGACCTTCGAACAGGAGAAGTTCACCGCCTATCGCGCCCTGGGCATCAATCGCCTGTCGATCGGCATCCAGAGTTTCCAGGAAGACAAGCTCAAGGCCCTGGGCCGCATCCACAATGGCGACGAAGCCGTGCGCGCCGCCGGCATGGCGCGCCAGGCCGGGTTCGACAACTTCAACCTGGACCTGATGCACGGCCTGCCCGACCAGTCCCTGGACGACGCCCTGGGCGACCTGCGCCAGGCCATCGCCATGAAGCCGACCCACCTGTCCTGGTACCAGCTGACCCTGGAACCCAATACGGTGTTCTGGAACCAGCCGCCGACGCTGCCGGAAGACGACACCCTGTGGGACATCCAGGAAGCCGGCCAGGCGCTTTTGGCCGAGCACGGCTATGCCCAGTACGAAGTCTCGGCCTATGCCCAGCCCGGCCGGGCGGCCCGGCACAACCTCAATTACTGGAGCTTCGGCGACTTCATCGGCATCGGCGCCGGGGCACACGGCAAGCTCAGCCATCCGGACGGGCGCATCGTGCGCACCTGGAAGACCCGCCTGCCCAAGGACTACCTCAACCCGGCGAAAAACTTCAAGGCCGGCGAAAAGGACCTGAGCAACGAAGAGCTGCCATTCGAGTTCCTGATGAACGCCCTGCGCCTGACCGAGGGCGTCGAGGCGCGGCTGTATCCGCAGCGTACCGGGCTGCCCCTGGAAAGCCTCGCCGAAGGTCGTCGCGACGCCGAACAAAGCGGCCTGTTGCAGGTCGAACCGTCACGCCTGGCCGCCACCCCGCGCGGCCAGCTGTTCCTCAATGACTTGCTGCAGAAATTTCTGAGCTGATTTCAGCCCTAAGGGAAAACGAATGGATTTGATACTCGACCTGCTCGCTACCGTGTCCCGCTGGAGTCGCAGCAACCTTTCAGAAATCTCCCTGGCCCTCGTCGGCTGCCTCTTGGTGCTGTTCGGCGCCGATATCAAGGGCTGGGTCGAAGCACGCCTGGGTGGCCTCGCCGGCGCCCTGCGCGTACCGATGATGGCGTTGCTGTGCATGATCGGCAGCGGCGCCGCGCTGATCTACGCCACGCCGTGGATCGTCCGCGGCCTGAGCCAGTTCAACAACTACAGCCTGGCGCCGGTGCTGCTGGTGGTGCTGGTGCTGATCGGTGTCGTCGCCGACCGTCGATAAGCCGCGCCCCGGAGGAACGAAGCTTACTCGCGATGAACGATGACGTGCTGTGTCAGGCATTACCCGTGGCGGGCATCGCGAGCAAGTCGGATCGCCGCCCGCTCGCGCCTACTGAATACGAAATGCAGGGATATGCAGAACATGAGTAAAAAGCGCCTGGACGACACCAGCAAGTTCCTCAGCTACGTGCTGCGTCACGAGCCGCAGGCGATTGGCCTGCGGCTGGACAGCGAAGGCTGGGCCGAAGTCGAGGCCTTGATCGGCGGTGCAGCCAGGGAAGGACGCCAGTTGACGCCCGAACTGATCACCGAGGTGGTCGCCAGCAACGACAAGAAACGCTTTGCCCTGTCCGAGGACGGCCAGCGTATCCGCGCCGTGCAAGGCCATTCCGGCAAGACCGTGAACCTGCAGCTCGCTGAACAGCAGCCACCGGCCGTGCTTTACCACGGCACCGCCACGCGGTTCATGGACTCGATCAACGAGAAAGGCCTGATCCCAGGCTCACGTCATCACGTGCACCTGTCACAGGACCTGGCGACCGCCGAAGCAGTGGGGCAGCGTTACGGGAAGGTGGTGGTACTCAAGATCGCCGCACAGGACATGCAGGCGCAGGGCTTCAAGTTCTATCAGGCGGAGAACGGGGTCTGGCTGACCGATCACGTTCCCGTCGATTTCCTCTCGCCCCTGTAGGAGCGAAGCTTGCTCGCGATAGCGGACTTCGCAGCGCCGCTATCTTTCAGCCTGGCAGCCGATCGCGAGCAATCGAGCATCGACCGGATGCTCCTACACAGCAGGGCTCACGCCAGCTTTTCGAACTTCAGGTCCCACACCCCATGGCCCAGGCGTTCGCCGCGGCGCTCGAACTTGGTGATCGGGCGTTCGGCCGGGCGCGGCACGCACTTGCCGTCTTCGGCCAGGTTGCGATAACCCGGCGCGACATTCATCACTTCCAGCATGTACTCGGCATAAGGCTCCCAGTCGGTGGCCATATGCAGGATGCCGCCGACCTTCAGCTTGCTGCGCACCAGCTCGGCGAAGGACGCCTGGACGATACGCCGCTTGTGGTGACGGCTCTTGTGCCACGGATCGGGGAAAAACAGCATCAGGCGATCCAGGCTGTTATCGGCGATACAGCGGTTGAGCACCTCGATCGCATCGCAATCGTAGACCCGCAGGTTGGTCAGGCCCTGGGTCAGCACGCCGTTGAGCAACGCGCCGACACCCGGACGGTGCACTTCCACACCAATGAAATCCTGCTCCGGCGCGGCCGCGGCCATTTCCAGCAGCGAGTGGCCCATGCCGAAGCCGATTTCCAGGGAGCGTGGCGCCGAGCGGCCAAACACCTGATCGAAATCCACCGGCGCGTCGGCCAGTGGCAGCACATACAGCGGCGCGCCCTGCTCCAGGCCGCGCTGCTGGCCTTCGGTCATGCGCCCGGCGCGCATCACGAAACTCTTGATGCGGCGGTGTTGGCGCTCGTCGCCGGCTTCCGGCTGGATTGGCGTGTCGTTTGATTCAGTCATCAATGGCTCTTACTTGATCAGACCATCCAGCGGCGAGGAGGCGCTGGCATAGAGTTTCTTCGGCATGCGGCCGGCGAGGTACGCCAGGCGGCCTGCCACAATGGCGTGCTTCATGGCTTCGGCCATCAGCACCGGTTGTTGCGCATGGGCGATGGCCGAGTTCATCAGCACCGCTTCGCAACCCAGTTCCATGGCGATGGTGGCGTCGGAGGCAGTGCCGACACCGGCATCCACCAGCACCGGGACCTTGGCTTCTTCAAGGATGATCTGCAGGTTGTACGGGTTGCAGATCCCCAGGCCGGTACCGATCAGGCCGGCCAGCGGCATGACCGCGATGCAGCCCATCTCCGCCAGCTGGCGGGCGATGATCGGGTCATCGCTGGTGTACACCATCACGTCGAAACCTTCCTTGACCAGCACTTCGGCGGCCTTGAGGGTTTCCAGCACGTTGGGGAACAGGGTTTTCTGGTCGGCCAGCACTTCCAGCTTCACCAGATTGTGACCGTCGAGCAGCTCACGGGCCAGGCGGCAGGTGCGCACGGCCTCGAGCGCGTCATAGCAGCCAGCGGTGTTCGGCAGGATGGTGTAGCGATCCGGCGGCAGGATATCCAGCAGGTTCGGTTCGCCCGGGTTCTGCCCGATATTGGTCCGGCGCACGGCGACGGTGACGATCTCGGCCCCCGAGGCTTCGATGGCCAGGCGGGTTTCTTCCATGTCACGGTACTTGCCGGTGCCTACCAGCAAACGCGACTGGTAAGTACGACCGGCCAGGACGAAAGGCTTGTCGCTGCGAACGTTGCTCATCGGAAATCCTCTGTTGGGGTGAGGTTCTTGCAGAATACGTGGGTGGGGCCAGCCCTGGCCCGGGTGGCTAGCCGCCGCCGATGGCGTGTACCACTTCGACCTGATCGCCCTCGTTGAGGGTGGTCTCGGCGTGCTGGCTGCGCGGGACGATATCCAGGTTGAGTTCGACCGCGATCCGGCGTCCGGTCAGGTCCAGACGGGTCAGCAGGGCCGCAACGGTTTCGCCGTCGGGCAGTTCAAAGGATTCGCCGTTCAATTGAATGCGCATGCCGAATGCCGCCATCATTTTTAGGGGCCAGCATTCTAGCCCGATCAGTCTGGCCGACCCAAGCCATTCGTCTCGAAATGGACCTGCCGGTCAGCTCAACCGCCAGGCGGCAAGACCCAGGCATAACCAGCCGACCAGGAAGGCCAGGCCACCGAAGGGGGTGACGATGCCCAGCTTGCTGAAACCGGTCAGGGTCAGCAGGTAGAGGCTGCCGGAAAATAGCAGGATGCCGCTGGCGAACGAACCGCCGGCCCAGGTCGCCAGGCGGCCGGGAATCTGCGTGGCCAGCAGCGCCACCGCCAGCAGCGCCAGGGCATGCACCAGCTGGTAGGTGACGCCGGTATGGAAAATCGCCAGGTATTCCGCGCTCAGGCGATTTTTCAGGCCGTGGGCGGCAAATGCGCCCAGGGCAACGCCGGTAAAGCCGAAAAAGGCGGCCAGCATCAGGAAGCCACGCAGCATGAGGAACTCCAGTCAGAATCGTCGGTCGGGCCTGTATAATGGCGCGCTCAATGGGTTCGGCCAAGCCATCTCTATGCTGCGTTTATTTTTCCGTCGTTTCTCTAAAGCCCTGCTCTGGTTCGCCGTCGGCAGCGTTTTGCTGGTGCTGGTGTTCCGCGTCGTACCGCCTCCGGGCACGGCCTTGATGGTCGAACGCAAGATCGAATCCTGGATCGACGGCGAGCCCATCGACCTGCAACGCAGCTGGAAACCCTGGGACGAAATCTCCGACGACCTGAAGGTGGCGGTGATCGCCGGCGAAGACCAGAAGTTCCCTGAGCACTGGGGGTTCGACATTGGCGCGATCCAGGCCGCCTTTGCCCACAACGAGCGCGGGGGCTCGATTCGCGGCGCCAGCACCCTGAGCCAGCAGGTGGCGAAAAACCTGTTCCTGTGGTCTGGGCGCAGTTGGCTGCGCAAAGGGCTGGAAGCCTGGTTCACCGGACTGATCGAGATCTTCTGGCCCAAACAACGGATTCTCGAGGTCTACCTCAACAGCGCCGAGTGGGACGAAGGCGTATTTGGCGCCGAGGCCGCGGCGCGGCATCACTTCGGTGTCAGCGCGGGCTCGCTGTCGCGGCAACAGGCCAGCCTGCTTGCCGCGGTCCTGCCCAACCCTCGGGTATGGAGCGCCAGCCATCCGAGCAGCTACGTGGCACAACGGGCCGGCTGGATCCGCCGGCAGATGAGCCAGTTGGGTGGCGACAGCTACCTGCTGGGCCTGAACGATTCGCGCAAGGCGCTGTGGGCGCAGTGACGCCCAGGATCTGATCGCGCTACAGGCCCGCGTCTTCTTCTGTAGGAGCGAAGCTTGCTCGCGATAACGTCCCCACAGACACCACAGCGCCAACGCCACAAACAAAAACGCCCCGATCGGATCGGGGCGTTTTTTATTGCGTGGCGTCTTACGCGGCAATCGACAGTTTGAGCTTGTTCATCGCGCTCTTCTCGAGCTGACGAATACGCTCGGCCGACACGTTGTACTTCTGCGCCAGGTCGTGCAGCGTGGCTTTCTCTTCCGCCAGCCAGCGCTGGTAGAGGATGTCGCGGCTGCGGTCGTCCAACACTTCCAGCGCCTCGTGCAGGTTGCTGGTGGAGTTGTCGGTCCAGTCGGCATCTTCCAGCTGACGGGCCGGATCGTACCGGTGGTCTTCCAGGTAGTTGGCCGGCGATTGGAAGGCGCTGTCGTCATCCGCTTCGGCGGCTGGGTCGAAGGCCATGTCATGGCCGGTCAGGCGGCTTTCCATCTCGCGCACTTCGCGCGGCTCCACACCGAGGCTTTCCGCCACACGATGGACTTCTTCGTTGTTCAACCAGGCCAGGCGCTTCTTCTGGCTGCGCAGGTTGAAGAACAGCTTGCGCTGGGCCTTGGTGGTCGCGACTTTCACGATGCGCCAGTTACGCAGGATGAACTCGTGGATTTCCGCCTTGATCCAGTGCACGGCGAACGAAACCAGACGCACACCCATTTCCGGGTTGAAGCGTTTTACAGCTTTCATCAGGCCGACGTTGCCTTCCTGAATCAGGTCGGCCTGGGCCAGACCGTAGCCGGAATAGCTACGGGCGATATGTACGACAAAACGCAGGTGGGCGAGCACCATCTGCCGAGCCGCCTCAAGATCCTGCTCATAGTAGAGACTCTCGGCCAGTTCACGCTCCTGCTCGGGCGTCAGCAGTGGAATGCTGTTCACCGTGTGCACATAGGCCTCCAGGTTCGCACCCGGGACCAAGGCATAAGCAGGTTGCAAAGAAGTGGTCATACGAAAAAACCTCCGACTCACATAACTCGTGCTTATTCAGCACTGCTGAAAATTGACCGGAAACCGCAAAACAAGTTCCCAAAAATTCTAAAAGGTCAATACAAGCAAAAAGACACTATTTCGGCGCCAGCTCCCGCAAGTGACGGGCGACCGCAATCCACGCACCGATATACCCCAACAACACCGCGCCAAGCAAGAGTGATAGACCATCGGCGACCGGCACGCCAGCCAGGGCGAAATCACTGCCGTACAAGCCGGCCAACCCCACTACCGCGTCGTTCAGCCAATCGAGGCCGAACGCCAGAACACCCCAGGACAGAATCCCCGCACCGAAGCCATACAGGGCGCCCATATAAAGGAAGGGACGCCGCACATAACTGTCCGTGCCGCCGACGAGTTTAATCACTTCTATCTCGGTGCGGCGGTTTTCAATATGAAGACGAATGGTATTGCCTATCACCAAAAGTAATGCGGAAACCAGCAACACCGTCAGACCGAAGACAAACCGGTCACCCAGCTTGAGGATCGCCGCCAGCCGCTCGACCCACACCAGGTCCAGTTGCGCCTGTTGCACCTTGGGCATTTCTGCCAGGCGCTGACGCAAGGCTTCCAGGGTTGCCTTGTCCACTTCGTTCGGCGTGACCAGGACCACGCCCGGCAGCGGGTTCTGCGGCAACTCCTTGAGCGCCTCGCCCAGCCCGGACTGCTGCTGGAACTCGTCCAGGGCCTTGTCCTTGCTGATGAACTCGGCATCCGCCACGCCCGGCATGGCCTTGATCTGCTCGCTCAGGCTTTCGCCCTCGGTGGCGCTGGCGTCGAGTTCCAGGTACAGGGAAATCTGCGCCGCGCGCTGCCAGGACCCGCCCAGGCGCTCGACATTGTTGAGCAACAACGACAAGCCCATCGGCAGGCTCAGGGCCACGGCCATCACCAGGCAGGTGAAGAAGCTGCCGATCGGCTGCTTGCCCAGGCGGCGCAGGCTGTCCAGCAGGCTGGCGCGGTGGCTTTCGATCCAGGCATGCAACAGGGTGCCGAAATCCGGGCCGTCGTCTTCGTCGCGCTTTTTCTTCTGCGGCGGCTGGTCCGAGGCTTTCGGAGCCACGCGTTCGGCCACTTTGGGGCTACGGGTCGCACTCATACGCCAGCCTCCCCGTCGCCGATCAATCGGCCGCGTTGCAGGGTCAGCATGCGGTGACGCATGCGCGCGATCAGCGCCAGGTCGTGACTGGCGATCAGCACACTGGTGCCCAGACGGTTGATATCTTCGAATACGCCCATGATTTCCGCCGCCAGACGCGGGTCGAGGTTACCTGTGGGTTCGTCCGCCAGCAGCAAGGCCGGGCGGTGCACGATGGCGCGGGCAATGCCGACACGCTGCTGCTGACCGGTGGACAGGTCGCCCGGGTAGAGATCGGTCTTGTCCGAGAGCGCCACGCGCTCCAGGGCCGAGTCCACGCGCTTGGCGATTTCAGCCTTGGACAGGCCGAGGATCTGCAGCGGCAAGGCGACATTGTTGAAAACGGTGCGATCGAACAGCAGTTGGTGGTTCTGGAACACCACGCCGATCTGCCGCCGCAGGAATGGAATCTGCGCATTGCTGATGGTGCTCAGGTCCTGACCGGCCAACAGCAGCTTGCCGCTGGTTGGACGCTCCATGGCCAGCAGCAACCGCAGCAGCGTGGACTTGCCGGCGCCGGAGTGGCCGGTGACGAACAGAAACTCGCCGCGACGAACCCGGAAACTCAGCTCATGCAGGCCGACATGGCCGTTCGAGTAACGCTTACCGACCTGTTCGAAACGAATCATGAACGCTCCCGCTCGGCAAACAGTGCCTGGACAAAGGGTTCGGCTTCAAAGGTACGCAGGTCGTCGATGCCCTCACCGACGCCGATGTAGCGGATCGGCAGGCCGAACTGCTTGGCCAGGGCGAAGATCACCCCACCCTTGGCGGTGCCATCGAGCTTGGTCAGGGCCAGGCCGGTCAGCTCGACCGTCTGGTTGAACTGCTTGGCCTGGTTGATGGCGTTCTGGCCAGTACCGGCGTCGAGCACCAGCAGCACTTCGTGCGGCGCGTCGGCGTCCAGCTTGCCGATCACCCGGCGAACCTTCTTCAACTCTTCCATCAGGTTGTCTTTGGTGTGCAGGCGACCGGCGGTGTCGGCGATCAACACATCGATGCCACGGGCCTTGGCGGCCTGCACGGCGTCGAAAATCACCGAAGCCGAATCGGCGCCAGTGTGCTGGGCGATCACCGGGATCTTGTTGCGCTCGCCCCAGACCTGCAGCTGTTCCACGGCCGCGGCGCGGAAGGTGTCGCCCGCGGCGAGCATGACCTTCTTGCCTTCGAGCTGCAGCTTCTTGGCCAGCTTGCCGATGGTGGTGGTCTTGCCGGCGCCGTTGACGCCCACCACCAGGATCACGAACGGCTTGGTTTGCGAAGCGATCCGCAGCGGCTGCTCCACCGGCTTGAGCATGCTCGCCAGCTCGGCCTGCAGCGACTTGTACAGCGCATCGACGTCGGTCAGCTGTTTACGCGCGACCTTTTGGGTCAGGTTCCGAATGATCACCGCGGTGGCTTCCACGCCCACGTCGGCGGTCAGCAGGCGGGTTTCGATATCTTCCAGCAGCTCGTCGTCGATGGTCTTCTTGCCCAGGAACAGGCTGGCCATGCCTTCGCCGATGCTGGCGCTGGTCTTGGACAGGCCCTGCTTGAGGCGAGCGAAGAAGCCGACTTTGTTTTCCTCGGCACGGGGCGGCTCGGCGACAGCGGGCGCTTCGACCGCCGCGACTGGCGCGACTGAAGCAACGACAACCGGGGCAGGCTCCGGTTCTGGAACAGGTTCGGGTTTCACGAAAGCCGCGATCACCGGTTGCGGCACATCCTCTGCTTCAATCTGCACCTGGGCTTCAGTTGGCTCGCTGCTGTGTGCCAGCTCAGCCACCAACAGCTCGGCGGCTTGCTGCAGATCGGTCGCGGCCGGAATCGGCGGGGTAATGTGCGGCGCCTGCCCGTCTTCCACCAGCGCCACCGGCTCTTCCGCCACCGGCAGGGTCAGCCAGGGCTTGTGCTCGAGATCGGGGGTCAGCGGCAGTTCTGGCGCAGGAGCAGGTTCGGCCGCTGGTGCGGGCTGTTCAGGCTGCCGGATCGGCTCGGCGATCGGCAACGCCACAGGAGCCGCGGCCTCGGCAACCGGGGCTTGTTCTATCACGGGAGCGGGAGCCGGGGCAGGCTCGACAGGGACTTGTGGCTGTTCAACGACGGTTTCCTGCGGCTTTTTGCGCAGCCATCCGAACAGGCCTTTCTTCTCGCCAGCCGCGGCTGGGGTCTTCTTGTCGTCGTTGGAACCAAACATGGAGGACGGCTATCTCAAGGTAGCGACGCGCCATCAAGGCGCACCGGCAAATAAATATTCGATGCAGAACAGACTGCGTTTCCGCCGGCTTGTTCACGCGCAACATTTTGTCGAGGTGCCCAATGGCATCTCAAGGATCGATTTTACTAAAGGACTGAAACGGCAAAATCGGCGAAAAGTCGAAGTCTAGTCGATAAAACAGCACTTCTTGCCGGGAACCCATACAACCTGCTCAAGCACACATTGATCCGTGCGAACCTGATAGGCGTGGCCGCCAGTAAAACGGATCAGTATCCTAGCATCTCCTCGCCCGCCGACGCTAAGACCAAGCGGGCAGTCCAACAGGTTTAAAAAACGAATGAATGCTCTAGCCCGCCGCGCCGCAGGCCTGCTGCTCAGTACGGTTTGTCTGCCCCTTTCAGCCTTGGCTGCCGATCCACAACCCACCCACGAATTCACCCTCGACAACGGCCTCAAGGTCGTGGTCCGCGAAGACCATCGGGCTCCGGTCGTGGTCTCCCAGGTCTGGTACAAAGTCGGCTCCAGCTACGAAACCCCAGGCCAGACCGGTTTGTCCCACGCCCTGGAACACATGATGTTCAAAGGCAGCGAAAAGGTCGGCCCCGGCGAAGCCTCGCTGATCCTGCGCGACCTGGGCGCCGAAGAGAACGCCTTCACCAGCGACGATTTCACCGCCTATTACCAGGTGCTGGCTCGTGACCGCCTGGGCGTGGCCTTCGAGCTGGAAGCCGATCGCATGGCCAGCCTGCGCCTGCCGCCCGACGAGTTCAGCCGCGAAATCGAAGTGATCAAGGAAGAGCGCCGCCTGCGCACCGACGACAAGCCGATGTCCAAGGCCTTCGAGCGCTTCAAGGCGATGGCCTACCCGGCCAGCGGCTACCACACACCGACCATCGGCTGGATGGCCGACCTCAACCGGATGAAGGTCGAGGAACTGCGCCACTGGTATGAATCCTGGTACGTGCCGAACAACGCCACCCTGGTGGTGGTCGGCGACGTGACCCCGGACGAAGTCAAAACCCTGGCCCAACGTTATTTCGGCGCCATTCCCAAGCGCGCCGTGCCCGCGGCGAAGATTCCCCTGGAACTGGCCGAGCCCGGCGAGCGGCAGATCACCCTGCGGGTGAAGACCCAGCTGCCGAGCGTGATGCTGGCCTTCAACGTGCCGAGCATCGCCACCGCCGAAGACAAGCATTCGGTGCATGCCCTGCGCCTGATCGCCGCGCTGCTCGACGGCGGCTACAGCGCCCGCATCCCGACGCGCCTGGAGCGCGGCGAAGAGCTGGTGTCCGGCGGCTCGTCGAGCTTCGACGCCTACACCCGCGGCGACAGCCTATTCCTGCTTTCGGCCATGCCCAACAGCCAGAAGAAGAAAACCATCGCCCAGGCCGAAGCCGGACTGTGGCGCCTGCTCGAAGAGCTGAAAACCACCCCGCCGACCGCCGAAGAACTGGAACGCGTGCGCGCCCAGGTGATCGCCGGCCTGGTCTACGAACGTGACTCCATCACCAGCCAGGCCACCGCCATCGGCCAGCTGGAGACCGTCGGCCTGTCCTGGAAACTCATGGACACCGAACTCGCCGAACTGCAAAGCGTGACCCCTGAAGACATCCAGAAGGCCGCTCGTACCTATTTCACCCGCGAACGCCTGAGCGTTGCCCACGTATTGCCTGAGGAGTCCGCTCATGAGTAAGCGCAAAAGCGCCAGCCCGGTCCTGCTCGGCCTGGCACTCGTGGCCCTGATCGCCGCCGCCGGCCTGTATCTGCTGCGCGCGGCCCCATCCGACGCCAGCCAGGCGCTGGACAAGGCCAAGAGCAGCCAAAAGCTGCAATCCCTGGCCGAGCTCGACGGCAAGGCCCCAAGCCACCGCAGCCTCGACATCAAGACCTGGAGCACCGCCGAAGGCGCCAAGGTGCTGTTCGTCGAAGCCCATGAGCTGCCGATGTTCGACATGCGCCTGACCTTCGCCGCCGGCAGCAGCCAGGATGGCGACGCGCCGGGCCTGGCGATGCTGACCAACGCCATGCTCAACGAAGGCGTGGCCGGCAAGGATGTCGGCGCGATCGCCGAAGGTTTCGAGGGCCTGGGTGCCGATTTCGGCAATGGTGCCTACAAGGACATGGCCATCGCGTCCCTGCGCAGCCTCAGCGCGCCGGACAAACGCACGCCGGCCCTGCAGCTGTTCGCCGATGTCGTCGGCAAGCCGACCTTCCCGGCCGACTCCCTGGCGCGCATCAAGAACCAGATGCTCGCCGGCTTCGAGTACCAGAAGCAGAACCCCGGCAAGCTGGCGAGCCTGGAACTGATGAAGCGCCTGTACGGCAGCCATCCGTATGCCCATTCCAGCGATGGCACCGCGCAGAGCGTGCCGCCGATCAGCCTGGCCCAACTGCGGGCGTTCCACGCCAAGGCCTATGCCGCCGGCAACGTGGTGATCGCATTGGTGGGCGACCTGTCGCGCAGCGATGCCGAGGCGATTGCCGCGCAGATCTCCGCCGCCCTGCCCAAAGGCCCGGCGCTGGCGAAAATCCCGCAACCGAGCGAGCCACAGGCCAGCATCGGCCATATCGAATATCCCTCCAGCCAGACCAGCCTGCTGCTGGCGCAACTGGGCATCGATCGTGACGATCCGGACTACGCCGCGTTGTCCCTGGGCAACCAGATCCTTGGCGGTGGTGGTTTTGGCACCCGGCTGATGAGTGAAGTGCGCGAGAAGCGCGGCCTGACCTACGGCGTCTATTCCGGCTTCAGCCCGATGCAGGCCCGTGGCCCGTTCATGATCAACCTGCAGACCCGTGCCGAAATGAGCGAGGGTACCCTCAAGCTGGTGCAGGACGTGCTCGCCGACTACCTCAAGACTGGCCCGACCCAGAAGGAACTCGACGACGCCAAGCGCGAACTGGCCGGCAGCTTCCCGCTGTCCACCGCCAGCAACGCCGACATCGTCGGCCAACTGGGCGCCATCGGCTTCTACAACCTGCCGCTGAGCTATCTTGAAGACTTCATGCAGCAGTCCCAGAGCCTGACCGTGGAGCAGGTCCGGGACGTACTGAACAAGCACCTGAGCGCCGACAAGATAGTCATCGTCACCGCCGGCCCGACCGTGCCGCAAAAGCCGCTGCCGGCCCCTACTGACAAACCCACCGAGCAGCCGCTCGGGGTTCCGGAGCACTAATGGCCAGCCCATCGCGTCCCAGCAAGAAACCCGTCCATAACCAGCACAACGGTGTGGGCCAACTGCGCATCATCGGCGGCGAGTGGCGCAGCCGCCGCCTGAGCTTCCCCGATGTACCGGGCCTGCGCCCGACTCCGGACCGGGTGCGCGAAACCCTGTTCAACTGGCTGGCGCCCTATGTCGCCGGGGCCAAGGTGCTCGACCTGTTCGCCGGCAGCGGCGCGCTGTTTCTCGAAGCCTTGTCCCGTGGCGCCGCCATGGGCCAGGCGCTGGATGCCAGCAACCTGGCCGTGTCGCGCCTGCGCGAACACCTGGGCACCCTGCGCTGCACCGTCGGCCAGGTGCAGACCGCCGACGCCCTGCGTTATCTGGAAACCCAGCCGGCCAGCCGTTTCGACCTGGTGTTCCTCGACCCGCCGTTCCATCAGAACCTGCTGCCGGCCGCCTGTGCCCTGCTGGAAGAACGCGACTGGCTGGCCGACGACGCCTGGGTCTATACCGAAAGTGAAACCGCGCCTTCGACCCTCGGCCTCCCGGCGAACTGGCGCCTGCACCGCGAGCAAAAATCCGGGCAGGTGTACTACGCCTTGTGGCAACGTACGGCAGAGATCGCCGGTTAAACCACTGGCCTGAAAAGGTGCGCAGCCCCGCCGGGGACGCGCACCGCTGCGACGAGAATCACCGTGCCTACTCCGTCAGATCGTTTCATTCCCGCCTTCGGCCTCGGCAACCCGCACCTGCAGACCCTGTGGGGCCCGCTGTGGCGCAAGACCACTCACCTCGAGCGCCAGCGCGAACGCCTGTGGCTCGACGACGGCGACTTTCTCGATCTCGACTGGCACGGCCCGCACTCCGCCACCGCGCCCCTGGTGCTGGTGCTGCACGGCCTGACCGGCTCTTCCAACTCGCCTTACGTGGCCGGCCTGCAAAAGGCCCTGGCGAGCCAGGGCTGGGCCAGCGCGGCGCTGAACTGGCGTGGCTGCTCAGGCGAACCCAACCTGCTGCCTCGCAGTTACCACTCGGGGGCCAGCGAAGACCTGGCCGCCGCCATCGACCACCTGCGCAGCAAACGCCCGCAGGCCCCGCTGTTCGCGGTGGGCTACTCACTGGGCGGCAATGTATTGCTCAAGCACCTGGGGGAAAGCGGCAGCGCCAGCCAGCTGCAAGGCGCCGTCGCGGTGTCGGTGCCGTTTCGCCTGGACCAGTGCGCCGACCGCATCGGCCAGGGGTTTTCCAAGGTCTACCAGGCGCATTTCATGCGCGAGATGCTGGCCTACATCAAGGACAAGCAGCGCCAGTTCCAGCACGACGGGCACCATGAGGGCCTGGCCGTGCTGGAGCGGCTCGGGCCGCTGGAGAAGATGCGCACCTTCTGGGACTTCGACGGCCGGGTCACCGCGCCGCTGAATGGCTTCGCCGATGCCCAGGACTATTACCGGCGCGCCTCCAGCCGTTATTTCCTCGGCGAAATCCGAACGCAAACCCTGATTATCCAGGCCGCAGACGATCCTTTCGTGTTCCCCCACAGCCTGCCGGAAGCCCGCGAGCTGTCCAACACCACCCACTTCGAGCTGCAGGCCAAGGGTGGGCACGTCGGTTTTGTCGAGGGTTCGGTGAAGACTCCGGGTTATTACCTGGAGCGGCGCATTCCCCAGTGGCTGTCCGGCCTGGGGGGCCAGTTGCGATGAACGGCGGCCAGGGCGAGTCGATCCGTTTCTGGCAAACCGCGCCTCTGGCTGGCGTGGAGTTGCTGGCCGCACGTTACATCGAACATCGCTTCGTGCCCCATGTGCATGACGGCTATGTGATCGGCATGATCATGGACGGCGCCCAGCGCTACCGTTATCGCGGCGCCGAGCATCTGGCGGGGCGTGGCACCCTGGTGCTGATCAACCCGGACGAGCTGCACACCGGCCACAAAGGCACCGAGGACGGCTGGCTGTACCGGGCGTTTTATCCGGACAACGCGCAGATCCTCGCCATGCTCGGCGAACTGGAGTTGCCCACCGACAGCCTGCCGGCCTTCGGCGCCACGCTGTATCGCGACCCCGATCTGGTCAGCGGTTTCTGCCAGTTGCATCAACTGCTGGAAAGCCCGGCCACCGCCCTGCAACAACAGACCCTGTGGCGGGAAATGATGCTCTTGCTGCTGCGGCGTCACGCCGGGGTCAAGGCGCCGGGCAAACCCGGGCGGGAACACCGGGCGATCGTCCAGGCCAAGGAGTTGCTGCAAGCGCAGCTGGCAGCCCCGCCCTCCCTGGAGGAACTGGCCGCGGCGGTGAATCTCTCGCCTTTCCATTTCGCCCGGGTGTTCCGCCGCGCCACCGGCATGCCGCCGCACACCTGGCTGATGCAACAGCGCATCGCCCAGGCCCGGGCACTGCTGCGCGACGGCTGCCTGCCGCTGGAAGTGGCGACACAATTGGGGTTCGCCGACCAGAGCCATCTGAGCCGGCAGTTCAAGCAGGTCTACGGCGTGGGGCCGGCGGCCTATCGCAGCGCCCGCCAGTCCCTCTGAACCAACACTCCCTTGTAGAAGCGAGCTTGCTCGCGATCCTCCCTTGCAGACGGCGCGCTATTTCTGGCAGAACACGCCGCCGAAAGGATTTTTTCGCGAGCAAGCTCGCTCCTACAGGAATGGTTTTGGCTCAGTCGCCCGTGGCGACTGCGCGCTGCGGATCGGTGATCCATTCGCTCCAGGAGCCGGCATACAGCCTGCCCAGGGGATAACCGGCCAGGCACAGGGCAAACAGATTGTGACAGGCGGTCACGCCCGAGCCGCAGTACGCCACCAGTTCGCTCGGCGAACGCTCGCCCAGCTTCGCGGCAAAGCGCTTCTTGAGCTGATCGGCCGGCAGAAAACGGCCGTCGCTGTCCAGGTTGTCGGTGAAAGCCGCACATTGCGCGCCGGGGATATGCCCGGCCACCGGGTCGATCGGCTCCACTTCGCCGCGAAAACGCGGCTGGGCGCGGGCGTCGAGCAGGGTCAGGGTCGGCTGGCCGAGGCGCTTTTGCAGTTGCTCGGCACTCAACAGCAGGGATTGGTCGGGCTGGCCAGTGAAGTGGCCGGGGACATTGGCCGGTGGATCCAGGCTCAACGGCAGGCCCGCGGCGTGCCAGGCTTTCAGGCCGCCATCAAGAATGAACACGCCGTCGCGCTTGCCCAGCCAGGCCAGCAGCCACCAGGCACGGGCGGCATAGGCACCGGGGCCGTCGTCGTAAAGCACGATGTCACTGTCGGCGTCGATGCCCCAGGCTTGCAGGCGCGCGATCAGCGTCGCCGGTTCGGGCAACGGATGGCGCCCGGTCACGCCCTTGACTACCCGGCCACTGAGGTCGCGCTCCAGGTCGGCAAAATGCGCGCCGGTCAGATGCCCACTGGCATAACTGCGCTGGCCGTAATCCGGGTCTTCCAGGGCAAAACGACAATCGAGAATCACCAGCCCGGGCTGCTCCAGGCGAGCGGCCAATTGCTGTGGACTGATCAGTTGCGCGATGGGCATGACGGGCTCCAGTAATTGAACGATGACTTGATCCAGATCCTACTGCACTTCTTCCAGGGCTTGCGCCAGGGGCACGTAAAACTCGTCGTATAGCGCGTCGACCGCCTCCCGGGCGTGGTCGGTGACAAATCCGGCTTCCAGCACCAGCACCTGATACACGCCGCGCTTGATGGCTTCTTCGCTCAGGTGCGCGGAGTTTTCCCGGGTGGTGCACAAAAAACGCACCCAGGAGGTAAGGATGATCCAGGCATTGAGGGTCAGGGACTCGATCTGCACCTTGTCCATCCGCAGGATGCCGGCCTCGACGAAACCTTCGTAGATCGCCGTGCCGTGGATCAGGCAGCGCTGGGAGAAGCGCCGATAACGGGCGGCCAGTTCGGCGTCGCTGTCGAGCAGGTGCTCCAGGTCGCGATGCAGGAAGCGATAGCGCCACATGGCGGCCAGCAGCTCCTGCAGGTAATAGCGCTTGTCCTCGACGGTCACGGTACGGCCCTGGGGCAGGCGCAGGAAGCTGTCGACCAGGGCTTCGTACTCGCAGAACAGCACGGCGATGATCGCCTGCTTGTTGGGGAAGTGGTAATACAGGTTGCCCGGCGAAATCTCCATGTGGGCCGCAATGTGATTGGTGCTGACACTGCGTTCGCCCTGCTGGTTGAACAGCTCCAGGCTGTTCTGGACGATACGTTCGCGGGTTTTTATGCGTGGGGCCATGAGCGTGGGCTTTAATCGAGAAGGCGTTGCCCGGCATCTTACGACCTATCCCCAACGGGATAAATCAAAGCCGACCCGGGATGTCATTTGACATTTTAGAGCATAAACTCTAAAAATCTCCCACCCACAAACCCGGAGCCGCCCATGCCTGCCGAAATCGCCTACTTGCCGGAAGCCCACCAGCAGCTGGATGAGCTCCACCGTCTGTTCGCCGCCCAGCGCCAGGCCTTCGCGGCCAACCCCATGCCGCCGGCCGCCCAGCGCCAGCAATGGCTCAAGAGCCTGCGCGAGCTGCTCGACAGCGAACGCCAGGCCCTGATCGATGCCATCAGCGAAGATTTCAGCCATCGCAGCGCCGACGAAACCCTGTTCGCCGAAATCATGCCCAGCCTGCATGGCATCCACTACGCCAGCAAACACCTCAAGGGCTGGATGAAACCTTCGCGGCGCAAGGTCGGCGTGGCCTTCCAGCCGGCCTCGGCCAAGGTCGTCTACCAGCCACTGGGCGTGGTCGGGGTGATCGTGCCGTGGAACTACCCCCTGTACCTGGCCATCGGCCCGCTGGTGGGCGCGCTCGCCGCCGGCAACCGGGTGCTGCTCAAGCTCAGCGAATCGACCCCCGCCACCGGCCTGCTGCTCAAGCGCCTGCTGGCCAAGGCGTTCCCCGAGGACCTGGTCGCCGTGGTGCTGGGCGAAGCCGACGTGGGCGTGGCCTTCTCCCGGCTGCCCTTCGATCACCTGCTGTTCACCGGCGCCACCAGCATCGGCAAGCATGTGATGCGCGCCGCGGCGGAAAACCTGACCCCGGTGACCCTGGAGCTGGGCGGCAAGTCTCCAGCCATCGTGTCCGACGACGTACCGCTCAAGGACGCCGCCGAACGCATCGCCTTCGGCAAGACCATGAACGCCGGCCAGACCTGCGTCGCCCCGGACTACGTGCTGGTCCCGGAACACCGCGTCGGCGCCTTCGTCGACGTCTATCGCCAGGTGGTCCGTGGTTTCTTCCCGACCCTGGTCGACAACCCCGACTACACCGCGATCATCAACCCGCGGCAGCTGGCGCGCCTGAACAGCTACATCAGCGACGCCACCAGCAAGGGCGCGCTGCTGATCCCGCTGTTCGAAGAAAACCAGGAACGGCGCATGGGCCACAGCCTGATGCTGAATGTCAGCGACGACATGACGGTGATGCAGGATGAGATCTTCGGCCCGATCCTGCCGATCGTGCCCTACACCGGCCTGGACCAGGCCTTCGCCTACATCAACCAGCGCCCTCGCCCGCTGGCGCTCTATTACTTCGGCTACGACAAGGCCGAGCAGGACCGGGTACTCAACGAAACCCACTCGGGCGGGGTCTGCCTCAACGACACCCTGCTGCACGTCGCCCAGGACGACATGCCGTTTGGCGGCATCGGCCACTCGGGCATGGGCCATTACCACGGTCACGAGGGTTTCCTGACCTTCAGCAAGGCCAAGGGGGTGCTGAGCAAGCAGCGCCTGAATGCCGCGCGGCTGATCTACCCGCCCTACGGCAAACCGATCCAGAAGCTGATCCAGAAGCTGTTCATCCGTTAACCAGACCATTGCCGGGTAATAACAATAATGACCCCCAGCCTGCCTGCCGCACCCGTACTGTCGCGCCGTGGCCTGTTGAAAATCGGCCTGTGCGCCAGCGCGTTCCTGACCACCGCCGGCCTCGGCGCCAGCCTCAGCGGTTGCTCGTCCAGTACCCCTGCCAACGGCTTTGCCGCATTGCGTAGCAGCGACCTGCCGATTCTGCGGGCGCTGCTTCCGGTCATGCTCGACGGTGCCGTGGCCGCCGAGAAGCTGCCAGCGGCGCTCGACGCCACCCTGAAAAGCCTGGATCACAGCCTCGACCACCTGTCGCCGGAAATGCTCAAGCTCACCCAGCAGCTGTTCGACGTGCTGGGCATGGGCATCACGCGCGGCCCCCTGACCGGCATCTGGGGCCGTTGGGAGAACGCCAGCGCCGACGATATCCGGCACTTCCTCAAGCGCTGGGAAAACAGCTCCCTCAGCCTGCTGCGCATGGGCCACGCGTCCCTGCTGCAACTGGTGATGATGGCCTGGTACAGCCGCCCCGAATCCTGGGCCCATTGCGGTTATCCCGGGCCGCCCAGGATCTGAAGACTGCTCATTCTGTAGCCGCTGCCGAAGGCTGCGATCGGCTCCGCAGGAGACGCGCTCCTAGAGCCCTCGGAAAGTCCTACGGACCTTGTCGCAGCCTTCGGCAGCGGCTACACAAGCACCCAGAAGCCCCAGAACAACAAGAGAGCGCCTGATATGCCCGTACCCGATCTGTTTCGCGAAGGCTTGGCCCGAGGCTGGAAAACCTACAACGGTTCGCAATTGCAGGAGGACCTGACCCTCGAAGCGGATGTCGCCATCATCGGCAGCGGCGCGGGCGGCGGCACCACCGCCGAGATCCTCAGCGCCGCCGGCTACAAGGTGCTGCTGATCGAGGAAGGGCCGCTCAAGACCAGCGACGACTTCAAGATGCTCGAGGACCAGGCCTACGCCAGCCTCTATCAGGAAGGCATCGGCCGCATGAGCAAGGATGGCGCCATCACCATCCTGCAAGGCCGCGCGGTCGGCGGCACCACCCTGATCAACTGGACGTCCAGCTTCCGTACCCCCGAGCCGACCCTGGAGCACTGGGCCAAGGAGCACGACGTCAAGGGCCACAGTCCGGCCGAAATGGCGCCCTGGTTCGAAAGAATGGAGCAACGCCTGGGCGTCACCCCCTGGATCATGCCACCCAACGCCAACAACGACGTGATCAGGATCGGCTGCGAGAAGCTCGGCTACAGCTGGCACGTGATCCCGCGCAACGTGCGCGGCTGCTGGAACCTCGGCTATTGCGGCATGGGCTGCCCGACCAACGCCAAGCAGTCGATGATGGTCACCACCATTCCCGCGACCCTGGAGAAAGGCGGCGAGCTGCTGTACCTGGCCCGCGTCGAGCGCCTGCAAATCAAGGGCGACCAGGTCGAGAGCCTGCTCTGCCTGGCCATGGACGAGCGCTGCGTGGCGCCCACCGGGCACGCCATCAAGGTCAAGGCCCGGCACTACGTGCTGGCCGGTGGCGGGATCAACAGCCCGGCCCTGCTGCTGCGCTCCGACGCGGCCGACCCGCACAAGCGCCTGGGCAAACGTACCTTCCTGCACCTGGTGAACTTTTCCGCCGGGCTGTTCGACCAGGTGATCAACCCGTTCTACGGGGCGCCGCAGTCGATCTACTCCGATCATTTCCAGTGGCTGGACGGTACTACCGGCAAAATGTCCTACAAGCTCGAGGTGCCGCCGCTGCAACCGGCGCTGGCCACCACCCTGCTCGGCGGTTTCGGCCCGCAGAGCGCCCTGAACATGCAGCAGTTGCCCCATACCCACGCCATGCTCGCGCTGCTGCGCGACGGTTTTCACCCGGACAGCAGCGGCGGCAGCGTGGAACTGCGCGGCGACGGCTCGCCGGTGCTCGACTATCAGGTCTCGGACTACGCCTGGGACGGCGTGCGCCGGGCCTTTCACAGCATGGCGCAGATCCAGTTCGCCGGCGGCGCCAAGGCAGTCATGCCGATACACAGCGATGCCCGCTACGTGAAGACCCTGGCCGAGGCCAAGACACTGATCGACGGCCTGAACCTTGCGCTGTACCGCACCCGCCTGGGCAGCGCCCATGTGATGGGCGGTTGCGCCATGGGCGAAGACCCGAAGAACGCCGTCGCCGACAGCCTGGGCCGGCATCACCAGCTGGCCAATCTGTCGATCCACGACGGTTCGCTGTTCCCCACCAGCATCGGCGCCAATCCGCAATTGTCGGTCTACGGCCTGACCGCGCAACTGGCCACGGCCCTGGCCGAACGGCTGAAAAGCGGGTGAAAACGCCGCTTATTTTCGTCGTCTATAGTGCTTTCTTCCGTTACAGGCGACTTGGCCGACCGGAAAGGCTGCGATACCATCCGACTCCCCAACGGACTCCCGCCAGGACGACGCGATGAACCGAGTGTTGTACCCAGGTACCTTCGACCCTATTACCAAGGGCCATGGCGATCTGGTCGAACGCGCCTCGCGCCTGTTCGATCATGTGATCATCGCCGTCGCCGCCAGCCCGAAGAAAAACCCGCTTTTTCCCCTGGAACAGCGTGTGGAACTGGCTCGCGAGGTCACCAAGCATCTGCCGAACGTTGAAGTCGTCGGTTTTTCCACGCTGCTGGCGCATTTCGCCAAGGAGCAGAACGCCAATGTCTTCCTGCGGGGGCTGCGGGCGGTTTCGGACTTCGAATACGAATTCCAGCTGGCCAACATGAACCGCCAACTGGCGCCGGACGTGGAAAGCCTGTTCCTCACGCCGTCGGAGCGTTATTCGTTCATTTCCTCGACCCTGGTCCGGGAAATCGCGGCATTGGGCGGCGACATCAGCAAGTTCGTGCATCCGGCCGTGGCCGACGCCCTGACCCTGCGCTTCAAGAAATAACCCCCGCGGAAGCTGGCGCAGCCCGCGCCAGCTTCCGCGCAGTCGACCTGCAAACGCCCCTCCCATCGCGCCCGCGTGCACTGCGCTCGCCAATGCGGCACAATTGCGCCATTGGTTTTTCAAATGCCTGGGCCCGCCGCCCCGGCCGGAGTGCCCCATGTCCCTGATCATCACCGACGATTGCATCAACTGCGACGTCTGCGAACCCGAGTGCCCGAACGCCGCGATTTCCCAAGGCGAAGAGATCTACGTGATCGACCCGAACCTGTGCACCCAATGCGTCGGCCACTATGACGAGCCGCAATGCCAGCAGGTCTGCCCGGTGGATTGCATCCCGCTGGACGAGGCCCATCCGGAAACCGAAGAAGAGTTGATGGCCAAGTACCGGAAGATCACCGGCAAGGCATAACACAGCCATCGAGACTTGCGACCGTAGCCGCTGCCGAAGGCTGCGATCGGCCGAAACGGCCGCGACGCCAGTAAGATCGCCACAGGTCCTACGGACCTATCGCAGCCTTCGGCAGCGGCTACAGGCGATCAGCTCTGGCATTTAGGGCAATACACGCTCGCGCGCTGCCCCAGCTTGATCTCCCGCAGCCCCGTGCCACAGACCTTGCAGTGCTCCCCGCTGCGCCCGTAGACGAACAGTTCCTGCTGGAAATAGCCCGGCTGCCCGTCGCCGCCGATAAAGTCGCGCAGGGTGGTGCCGCCGCGCTCGATGGCCGCGGCCAGGATGCGCTTGATCTCGATCGCCAGCTTCAGGTAGCGCGCCCGGGAAATCCCCTTGGCTTCGCGACGCGGGTCGATGCCGGCGGCGAACAGCGCTTCGGTCGCATAGATATTGCCCACCCCCACCACCACCGCGTTGTCCATGATGAACGGCTTGACCGCCATCGAACGTCCCCGCGACAGCTGATACAGGCGCTCGCCGTCGAACAGGTCGGTCAGCGGCTCCGGCCCCAGGCGGATCAGCAACTCGTGATTGAGCGGGTCGAGGCTCCAGAGCATCGCGCCAAAGCGCCGCGGGTCGGTGTAGCGCAGGGCCAGACCGGACTCCAGCTCGATGTCGACATGCTCGTGCTTGGCCGCCGGCAAGCCGACCTCCACCAGGCGCAGGTTGCCCGACATGCCCAAGTGACTGATCAGGGTGCCGACTTCGGCATTGATCAGCAGGTACTTGGCGCGGCGCTCGACCTTGACGATCTGCTGGCCGGACAGGCGCACATCGAGGTCCTCCGGAATCGGCCAGCGCAGACGCCGGTCGCGCACGATCACGCGGCTGACGCGCTGCCCTTCCAGGTGCGGCGCGATACCGCGCCGGGTGGTTTCGACTTCCGGTAATTCAGGCATGTTGCGCCTCGTATTCTCTATAACGTGGTCGGGAATCAGTGCGCGCCCAGTTCGCGCACGGTTTCCTTGAGGTTCTCGAAGTCGTAGTCGGACAGGCCGACGTAATCGAGGATCAGATGGCCGATGCTGCTCCATTCGTGGTCATCGACCTGATTGCCCAGCACCCGGTAGGACGCGCAGATATGCTCGGCCATTTTCAGGATCGCCAGCAGGTTCTTCAGCTGGCTGTTGCGCGACGACTCGTCGCTGAAGATCGCCAGGGCGTTGTGGTGATTGGCGATCGCATTGGTCACGTGCTCCGGCAGGCGCCAGGACTTGGCCGTGTAGTAACCGACCACCGCGTGGTTGGTGTTGAACACACGGTTTTCCGTATCCACCACGCGGTTCTCGGGGCCCGCGCTGGCGTAGGCCTCTTCCAGCACCGTCATGTAGTCGGGGAAGCGCTTGAGCATCAGCGGCACGCCGCAATCGTGGAACAGGCCCAGGGCATAAGCCTCGTCGACCGCTTGCGAGCCGGTGCGCTTGGCCAGGGTCAGGCAGGTCATCGCCACATCCTGGGCGGTGTCCCAGAAGCGGTTGAGGGTGACGATGGTTTCGTCGCTCATCTCGCCCTTGATCGACTGCGCGTTGATCAGGTTGATGATCGAACGGCTGCCCAGCAGGTTCACCGCGCGCTGGATCGAGGCGATCTTGTTGCTCAGCCCGTAATACGGCGAGTTGACGATTTTCAGCAGGGCGCCGGAGAGGCCCGGGTCCTGGGAGATCAGCCGCGCGATCACTTCCAGGTCAGGGTCGGGCATGTACTGCTCCATCTGCAGATCCACCATGATCTGCGGTTGGGGCGGCACGCTGATGCCTTGCAGGGCCTGTTGAATCTGTTCGGCGGAAAGCTCTTGGGACATCGCTTGGGACATAGGTACGCACTCTGGGCTAGGCGGCGATTCTAACCCTTTAGATGGCGCCCATGGCCAGCCGGAAGGAACTTTACAACGGGCGCCTCGGGGCAATGCCGGGCCAGGCGCGGGATATCCACAGCGGGTTTGCCCTGTCACCGCATATCCACTCGCCAGCCTCTCGGCGAGCGCAACACGTTATACTCCCGCTCTTTTTTCCGGAGCGACGTCATGTCCCTGCCAAGCCTGCGCCTCAAAGCCAACGCCGATCGCCGCCTGCGCGCCGGCCACCTGTGGGTCTACAGCAACGAAATCGATGTAGCCGCCACCCCACTCCACGGCTTCAAGGCAGGCGACCAGGCAGTACTGGAAGCCGCCGGCGGCAAGCCGCTGGGCGTCGTCGCCATGAGCCCGAACAACCTGATCTGCGCCCGCCTGCTGTCGCGCGACGCCAAGCTGGCGCTGGACAAGTCGTTGCTGGTGCACCGCCTGAACGTGGCCCTGTCGCTGCGCGAGCGTCTGTTCGACAAGCCGTTCTACCGCCTGGTGTACGGCGACTCCGACCTGCTGCCGGGCCTGGTGGTTGACCGTTTCGGCGACATCCTCGTCGTGCAGCTGGCTTCGGCGACCATGGAACAGCACAAGGACGACGTGATCGCCGCCCTGGTCCAGGTCCTCAAGCCAAGCGGCATCCTGTTCAAGAACGACTCCGCCGCGCGCGACGCCGAAGGCCTCAACCGCTACGTGGAAACCGTGTTCGGCCTGGTGCCGGAGTGGGTCGCCCTGGAAGAGAACGGCGTGAAGTTCGAGGCCCCGGTGATGGAAGGCCAGAAGACCGGCTGGTTCTACGACCACCGCATGAATCGCGCCCGCCTGGCGCCTTACGCCAAGGGCAAGCGCGTGCTGGACCTGTTCAGCTACATCGGCGGCTGGGGCGTGCAGGCCGGCGCCTTCGGTGCCAGCGAAGTGTTCTGCGTCGATGCCTCGGGTTTCGCCCTTGACGGTGTCGAGCGCAACGCCGCGCTCAACGGCATCGCCGAGAAAGTCACCTGCATCGAAGGCGACGTGTTCGAAGCCCTGAAAGAACTCAAGGCCGCCGAAGAACGTTTCGACGTGATCGTCGCCGACCCGCCGGCCTTCATCAAACGCAAGAAGGACCTGAAGAACGGCGAAGGCGCCTACCGCCGCCTGAACGAACAGGCCATGCGCCTGCTCAGCAAGGACGGCATCCTGGTCAGCGCTTCGTGCTCGATGCACCTGCCCGAAGACGACCTGCAGAACATCCTGCTCACCAGCGCCCGCCACCTGGACCGCAATATCCAGCTGCTGGAGCGCGGCGGCCAGGGTCCGGACCATCCGGTACACCCGGCCATCCCGGAAACCCGCTACATCAAGAGCATCACCTGCCGCCTGCTGCCTAACAGCTGAGCCTGACCGGACGCCCCTTGCCCCATGCGGCAAGGGGTGCCCAAACCGATTGCTCCCACCCCCTCCTCACCCAAGGCTCAGCGCTCAAGCGACCTGTGCCCGACGGCGCGCGCGCCATAAAGAACCGAGGAACATGGCGCCGGAGAACGCGAGGGTCGGCGCGGCGAAGAACGCCAGGGACAGCAACCCGCTCTTGAAGGGGTCGAGGTGGCGGTGCTGAATCCATAGCTTGAACAGCCACTGCACCAGCCAGGGCATTGGCAAAGCCAGCAGCACCCAGGCGCCATTCCCAAGCAGCCGTCGCCACAGGTCAGCACGCCCTTGCAACAGCGTGGCACCGAGCAGGATCATCAGCAGCAGGCCGGCCATCACACCCACCCCCACGCCAAGGGTGAAGGGCAGGCCACGGCAGACCCACACCAGCCCCGCCGCACCCAGTGCCACCAGCAGCATCGCGATCCAGATCCGCGGCTGACGTCGCTGCTCGGCCAGCAGCTGCAACAGCCCGCCACCCACCAACAGGGCAGCCGCCAGCGCGGCCATGGCGACACCGGACCCGCCGCTGTAGAGGACGGTCCACATCAGCAGCAGGCCCTGCGCCAGGCCGATGACAAGGTAGAACCTCAGGGATCGCAGCGTCGCGGACATTCCAGCTCCATTGGAAGGTGATCGAAGGCCGGCGAGTCTAAACCAGTCCCTGATCGCCGGCTGCCCATTTCCATATCCAGGCATTCGACGCCGTAGAGCGGCCACGGCATTCCTTCCTGGCGCCAGCGGTGTAGAATCGCGAGATTCATCGCCAGTCATCCCCCGGCGGGTTTATGAGCTCAGGCTGAGGCGCGCGGCGATCCCGCGGCGTCATCGGCAGCTTCAGGACACACGGCCATTTCTGAGTGTTCCAGGGGTCAATAGAAGCTCACTCCCCATTTGTTACCTGATTAGCCGCCCGGAGTGCTCCATGCCTGATTACCGCTCGAAAACATCCACCCACGGCCGCAACATGGCCGGCGCCCGCGCACTGTGGCGCGCCACGGGGATGAAAGATGACGACTTCAAGAAGCCGATCATCGCCATTGCCAACTCCTTCACCCAGTTCGTCCCGGGCCACGTGCACCTCAAGGACCTGGGCCAGCTGGTCGCCCGCGAAATCGAACGCGCCGGCGGCGTGGCCAAGGAATTCAACACCATCGCCGTGGATGACGGCATCGCCATGGGCCACGACGGCATGCTGTATTCGCTGCCGAGCCGCGAGATCATCGCCGACTCCGTGGAGTACATGGTCAACGCCCACTGCGCCGATGCCATCGTCTGCATCTCCAACTGCGACAAGATCACCCCCGGCATGCTGATGGCCGCCCTGCGCCTGAACATCCCGGTGATCTTCGTTTCCGGCGGCCCGATGGAAGCCGGCAAGACCAAGCTCGCCGCCCACGGCCTCGACCTGGTCGACGCCATGGTGATCGCCGCCGACTCCAGCGCTTCTGACGAGAAGGTTGCCGAGTACGAGCGCAGCGCCTGCCCGACCTGCGGTTCCTGCTCCGGCATGTTCACCGCCAACTCGATGAACTGCCTGACCGAAGCCCTGGGCCTGGCCCTGCCGGGCAACGGTTCGACCCTGGCCACCCACAGCGACCGCGAACAGCTGTTCCTGCAGGCCGGCCGTACCATCGTCGAGCTGTGCAAGCGCTACTACGGCGAGAACGACGAGTCGGTGCTGCCGCGCAACATCGCCAACTTCAAGGCGTTCGAGAACGCCATGATGCTCGACATCGCCATGGGCGGTTCGACCAACACCATCCTGCACCTGCTGGCCGCCGCCCAGGAAGCCGAGATCGATTTCGACCTGCGCGACATCGACCGCCTGTCCCGCAGCGTGCCGCAACTGTGCAAGGTGGCGCCGAACATCCAGAAGTACCACATGGAAGACGTGCACCGCGCCGGTGGCATCTTCAGCATCCTCGGCTCCCTGGCGCGCGGCGGCCTGCTGCACACCGACCTGCCGACCGTGCACAGCCGCAGCATGGAAGAAGCCATCGCCAAGTGGGACATCACCCAGACCAACGACGAAGCGGTGCACCACTTCTTCAAGGCAGGCCCGGCCGGCATCCCGACCCAGACCGCATTCAGCCAGTCGACCCGCTGGCCGAGCCTCGACGACGACCGTGAAAACGGCTGCATCCGCAGCGTCGAGCACGCCTACTCGAAAGAAGGCGGCCTGGCCGTGCTGTACGGCAACATCGCCCTGGACGGCTGCGTGGTGAAGACCGCCGGCGTCGATGAGTCGATCCACGTCTTCGAAGGCAACGCGAAGATCTTCGAAAGCCAGGACAGCGCGGTGCGCGGCATCCTCGCCGACGAAGTGAAGGAAGGCGACATCGTCATCATTCGCTACGAAGGTCCGAAAGGCGGCCCGGGCATGCAGGAAATGCTGTACCCGACGTCTTATCTGAAGTCCAAGGGCCTGGGCAAAGCCTGCGCCCTGCTGACCGACGGCCGCTTCTCCGGCGGTACTTCGGGCCTGTCCATCGGCCACGCTTCGCCAGAGGCAGCGGCTGGCGGCGCCATCGGCCTGGTTCAGGACGGCGACAAGGTGCTGATCGACATTCCGAACCGCTCGATCAATCTGTTGGTCAGCGACGAAGAACTGGCCACGCGCCGCGTCGAGCAGGACAAGAAAGGCTGGAAACCGGTGGAAAAACGCCCACGCAAGGTGACCACCGCCCTGAAAGCCTATGCCCTGCTGGCCACCAGCGCCGACAAGGGCGCGGTGCGCAACAAGGCGATGCTCGACGGTCTGTGATTGCCAGCCGCTGAATGAAAATGCCCCGCCAAGTGCGGGGCATTTTTTTGTCTGGAGATCGGCCTCTGCGAGACTTGCCCGCGATGGGCTCAACCCGCGGTTACTGGATGTCCTCCGGCTTGACGATCACCCAGTTCTTGTCCGCCGTCACCGGCAGCCCTTCCTTGGCCTGGGCCGCGGCGTGCTTGGCCATCATGCCGTTGATCTGGGCCATGTACTTGTCCTTGCGGTTGATCCACAGGTGGATGCCGCCCTTGGCCACGTCGACACCGTGGAACAGCATGTAGCCATCGCTGGTCGGGGTGTCGCCGCCCACCAGCACCGGTTTTTTCCACTCGTCGATGTAGGTCAGGATCGCCGCGTGCTTGCCGGCCATCCAGGTCGCCGGGGTCCACAGGTAAGGGGTCAGTTCCAGGCCGAGGTTGGCCTTCTCGTCATACTTGCCTGCGGTGATCTGCTTGCGCGCGGTGGTCAGCTCGCCGGTCTTGCGGTCCTTGAGCAGGGTGGTCACGCCGATGACGTTCTGCGGCTTGACGTTATAGCCGTACTTCGGATCGGACGCGACCATGCGCACCAGTTCCTCGGAGGCGGCGGTCATCACGTAGACCTCGATGCCGTTCTCCATCAGTTTGTTGTACAGCTCTTTCTGGCCGGTGAAGATTTTCGGCGGATTGATCTCGGTGTTCTTGACCACGTCGCCTTCGAAATAGGTGGCCGGCACCGGCTTGCCCGAGGCCATCAATTCGTCGACATAGCCCTTGAGTTCCTTGAGGGTGAAGCCGGAGAACACCTGCGCCACCCAGGGGTAGCAAACCATATCGTCGATTTCACAAAGGCGGTAGTAATAGCTGAACAGGCTTTCCTTGTGCTCGGCGGTGTCCTTGAACGGCATCAGCTTCAGGGAGGGGTCGAGGGTCTCGCGGGTGATCAGGCCCTTGTTCTCCATGAACGGCAGCAGCGACTCTTCCAGGTCGTAGCGGTAACTGGTGTTGTCCATGTCGAACACCGCGTAGTTACCCTTGTTCGCGTTGGCCGCGATCATCGCGTCCAGTTGCCTGGCCTGGTCCGCGGGCCAGTGCTGCAAGTCGGTGGCGAGAACCTGGCCGGCAAGGCCCAGGCAGAGTGCGGCAACCAGAAATTTCGGAGCGAGTTTCATCGGCGTTTTCTCCCTGATTTAAAGAGATCGACGCTAACAAATCGGTGTGACAATTCTCGCCTGTGGGCGACCGCCCGCGTCCTGATCCCGTCACCGGCATGTGCCTGAGCGTCAGCGGCTTATTCCAAAAACGACAGTCCCAATGCGTTTTTGATATTAATTCATTAGATATCAAGCTGTTAGGCTTGCCGGTTCGCAATCGCAGCCACAAGCGATTGGCACAAGTCTTATCGGAGCCTTAATGAACCTGCCGCTGATCCTCAACCTGCTGGTGTTCCTCGCCTTGCTGCTGGGCCTGGCACAAACCCGTCACACCACCTGGAGCCTGGCCAAGAAGGTCCTGCTGGCACTGGTGCTGGGCGTGGTTTTCGGTGTTGCCCTGCACAGCATCTACGGGGCCGGCAATCCCGTCCTGAAAACCTCCATCGGTTGGTTCGACCTGGTGGGCAACGGTTATGTGCAATTGCTGCAGATGATCGTGATCCCGCTGGTGTTCGCCTCGATCCTCAGTGCCGTGGCGCGCCTGCACAACGCCTCGTCCCTGGGCAGGATCAGCTTCCTGACCATCGGCACCCTGCTGTTCACCACCGCCATCGCCGCGCTGATCGGCATCGCCCTGACCAACCTGTTCGGCCTGACCGCCGAAGGGCTGGTGGCCGGGACCCAGGAAATGGCCCGCCTGCAGGTGATCCAGAGCGATTACGCGGGCAAGGTCGCCGACCTGAATATCCCGCAACTGCTGCTGTCGTTCATTCCGCAGAACCCCTTCGCCGACCTGGCCCGGGCCAAGCCGACCTCGATCATCAGCGTGGTGATCTTCGCCGCCTTCCTCGGCGTCGCCGCCCTGCAACTGCTCAAGGACGACGCCGACAAGGGCCAGAAAGTGGTCAACGCCATCGACACCCTGCAAGCCTGGGTCACCCGCCTGGTACGCCTGGTGATGAAGCTGACCCCTTACGGCGTGCTGGCGCTGATGACCAAGGTGGTCGCCAGCTCCAACCTGCAGGACATCATCAAGCTCGGCAGTTTCGTGGTGGTGTCGTACATCGGCCTGGGCCTGATGTTCGTGGTCCACGGCCTGCTCGTTTCGCTGGCCGGGATCAACCCACTGCGCTTCTTCCGCAAAGTCTGGCCGGTGCTGACCTTCGCCTTCACCAGCCGCTCCAGCGCCGCGAGCATTCCGCTGAGCATCGAGGCGCAGACCAGCCGCCTGGGCATTCCGCAGTCCATCGCCAGCTTCGCCGCCTCGTTCGGCGCGACCATCGGCCAGAACGGCTGCGCCGGCCTGTACCCGGCCATGCTGGCGGTCATGGTGGCCCCGACCGTGGGCATCGACCCGCTGGACCCGCTGTGGATCGCGACCCTGGTGGCGATAGTGACCTTGAGTTCGGCCGGGGTGGCCGGGGTCGGCGGTGGTGCGACGTTCGCCGCGCTGATCGTGCTGCCGGCCATGGGCTTGCCGGTGTCCCTGGTGGCGCTGCTGATTTCCGTGGAGCCGCTGATCGACATGGGCCGCACCGCACTGAACGTCAGCGGTTCGATGACCGCAGGTGCGATCACCAGCCAGATCATGCAGCAGACCGATAAAGAAAAGCTCGATGCCGATGAGCATGCGGAGCTGGCGCAGGCCTGATTCCAGCCCCGTTCCGGGTTCACGCCCGGAACGGGGCTACGACGGGTTAAACCCTTTCCCAGACTTCGAAGCTGTAGGCCGGCTTGTCGCCTTCCGCCGGGTTCGACATGTCAGACACCAGTTTCCACTGCTGCTGATCGAACTCCGGAAACCACGCATCGCCCTCCGGGCTCAGCGCCACGCGCGTCAGGTACAGGCGATCGGCCTGCTCCAGGCCCTGGGCATACAGCTGCGCCCCGCCGATCAGCATCAGCTCGGTAACGCCCTGTTCCAGCGCCCACTCCTCGGCACGCGCCACCGCCGCTTCCAGCGACGGGTACACCTCGGCGCCTTCGAGCCGCAGGTCGGCCTGGCGACTGACCACGATATTCAGCCGCCCCGGCAGCGGACGCCCCAGCGAATCCCAGGTCTTGCGACCCATGATGATCGGCTTGCCCAGGGTGGTGGCCTTGAAGTATTTGAAATCCCCCGGCAAGTGCCAGGGCATGCTGTTGTCGACGCCGATCACGCGGTTTTCACCGAGGGCCGCGATCAGGCTGAGAGGGAGAGATTTTTTCATGCCGGCGAGGATACCAGAGGCTCGGTGCCCCGCAACGTACCCCGATCAGCGCGACAGCGGTTATGCTCAGCGCTCATTTGAGCAACGGAATGACGCGTGACAGCACTGACCCCACTGCAAAAACTCTGGCTCACCGAAGCCGTACGCCTGCGCGAGGAACACGCCGGCGCCCTGGAAGACCAGGAAGCCAATCGTCTGGCGCGCACCGCGGGCGGCGATCTGGCGAGCCGCCTCCAATACCGCGGGCTGTGGCTGGCCGAACGCGACGGCCTGGCCGCCGCCCTGCGCCACTGGGTCCAGGGCGCGCGCCTGGCGCTGTTGCTGATGGCCGTGTTGGCCATGGTCAGCGGTGCCGGCCTGGCCTTCGCCGCCCTGGGTAACGGGCAGGCGCCGGTCAACGTGTTCTGGGCCCTGGGCAGCCTGCTCGGCCTCAACCTGCTTCTGCTGCTGAGCTGGGCCCTGGGCCTGCTGTTCGCCGGCGAACACGGCGCCAGCCTCGGCCGCCTGTGGCTGTGGCTCAGCGCCAAGCTCGCCCGCGACGCCAAGGCCGCGCAGCTGGCGCCCGCCCTGCTGCTGTTGCTGCAACGGCGCAAACTCAATCGCTGGGCCATTGGCAGCCTGGTCAACGGCTTGTGGCTGCTGGCCCTGCTCAGCGCCGTGGCGATCCTGCTGATGCTGCTGATCACCAAGCGTTACGGGTTCTACTGGGAAAGCACCCTGCTCGGCGCGGATGCCTTCGTGGCGATCACCAACGCCCTCGCGGCCATACCCCGTGCCATAGGTTTCGGGGTACCGACCGTAGAGATGATTCACGCCAGCACCCGGGATGTTTACAACACTGAACTGGTGCGCCAGATGTGGGCCGTCTGGCTGGTGGCCTCGCTGATTATTTACGGCGTGCTGCCGCGCCTGCTGTTGATGCTGTTCTGTCGCTGGTGCTGGAAGCACGGGCAGGCGCGCCTGCAACTGGACCTCAACCTCCCCGGCTACAGCCAACTGCGCGAAGCGCTGATGCCCAGCAGCGAACGCCTGGGGATCAACGATGCCGCCCCCGAACTGCTGCACCGCGTCGAAGGCGGCGTCAGCGCGCAGGACAGCGATGGCGCCCTGCTGGTGGCCATCGAACTGGACGACCAGCGCCCCTGGCCACCGCAATTGCCGGCCACGGTGAAAGACGCCGGCATCCTCGACAGCCGCGAATCCCGGCACAAGCTGTTGGAACAGATGAGCCGCTTTCCGCCGGCGCGCCTGGCCATCGCCTGCGATCCACGGCGCTCGCCGGACCGTGGCAGCCTGGCGCTGATCGCCGAACTGGCCCGCAGCGCCACCGCCACCCGGGTCTGGCTGTTGCAGGCGCCGCCCGGCGAAGCGCTGGACGCCGAACGCCTGAGCGACTGGCACGTGGCGCTGCAACAGCTGGAGCTGCCATTCGCCGATTGCGCACCGCTGAACTGGCTGGAGACCGGGCATGACTGATCCTCGCAAACCACCGTTGAAGCTGGCGGTGGTCGGCCACACCAACGTCGGCAAGACCTCCCTGCTGCGCACCCTGACCCGGGACGTGGGGTTCGGCGAAGTCTCCCATCGCCCCAGCACCACCCGCCATGTCGAGGGCGCGCGGCTGTCGGTGGACGGCGAACCGCTGCTCGACCTGTACGACACCCCCGGCCTGGAAGACGCCATTGCCCTGCTCGACTACCTGGAACGCCTGGAGCACCCCGGCGAGCGCCTGGACGGCCCGGCCCGCCTGGCGCGGTTTCTCGAAGGCAGCGAGGCGCGCCAGCGTTTCGAACAGGAAGCCAAGGTGCTGCGCCAGTTGCTGGACTCCGACGCCGGGCTGTATGTGATCGACGCTCGCGAGCCGGTACTGGCCAAGTACCGCGACGAGCTGGAAGTCCTCGCCAGCTGCGGCAAGCCGTTGCTGCCGGTGCTGAATTTCGTCAGCAGCGCCAGCCACCGCGAGCCGGACTGGCGTGAAGCCCTGGCCCGCCTGGGCCTGCATGCACTGGTACGGTTCGACAGCGTGGCGCCGCCGGAGGACGGCGAGCGGCGGCTGTATGAAAGCCTGGCGTTGCTCCTGGAAAGCTCGCGGCCGCAGCTGGAACGCCTGATCGCCGACCAGCAGGCGCAGCGCCTGGCCCGCCAGCAAAGCGCCGCGCGGCTGATCGCCGAACTGCTGATCGATTGCGCCGCCTGCCGGCGCAGCGTGGTCAGCGAGGTCGAGCAGGAACAACAGGCCATCGGCGAGCTGCGCAAGGCCGTGCGCCAGCGCGAACAGCGCTGTGTCGAGGCGCTGCTCAAGCTCTACGCCTTCCGCCCGCAGGATGCCGCCGCCAGCGATGTGCCGCTGCTCGACGGACGCTGGGGCGATGACCTGTTCAACCCGGAAACCCTCAAGCAACTGGGCGTGCGGGTCGGTGGCGGGATCGCCGCCGGCGCGGCGGCCGGGGCTGGCGTCGATCTGCTGGTGGGCGGCCTGACCCTGGGCGCGGCGGCCCTGGCCGGGGCGATTGCCGGCGGCGCGCTGCAAACCGCTCGCAGCTACGGCGGCCGCCTGCTGGGCAAGCTCAAGGGCCAGCGCGAACTGACTGTGGACGACAGCGTGCTGCGCCTCTTGGCCCTGCGCCAACGGCAACTGGTGCAAGCGTTGAATGTGCGTGGGCATGCGGCGCTGGGCAGCATCCAGCTGGCCACGCCCCAGGACCAGAGCTGGCGCGAGGGCAAGTTGCCGGAGGCGCTGAGCAAGGCCCGCGCCCATCCGCAGTGGTCGTCGCTGAACCCGGCGCCGCGCCTGAGCCAGGCCGAGCGCCAGGAGCAGATCGAGGTGTTGGCGCAGAAGCTGGTGGTTGGGGATTAGGTCATCCATGCGTTCAGCAGACGCGCCGCCTTGTCCTTGAGCACCTGCAAATCCATCACCGGCACCCGCAGCTCCTTGGCCTGTTCGTCCCAATGGCGCAGGCACAGGCTGACCGCGCATAGCGGGTCCTGCTCGAAGGCTCGGGCCTCTTCGGCGCTCATCACCCCGCCCTGGTATTCCAGGGTGCGCCGGCTGGCTTCGCTGAGCCGCTCGTAGTAGCCCGGTTCCTTGCAGGTCAGGTAACGCTTGGCCTGCACGTGGTACTCCACCAGCCGCGCCAGGCGCTCGCTGAAACCGGCGCGGCGCAGGTAGTCGGCGCCCAGCCGCTCATGGCCGGCCACGCCGAAACCGCCCATGCTCTCGACACCTTGCGCGCAGATATGCCCGATATCGTGGAAGAACGCCGCCAGTACCACTTCGTCGTCGAAGCCCTCGGCCATGGCCAGTTGCGCGGCCTGGGACATGTGCTCGATCTGCGACACCGGCTCGCCGATGTAGTCGCTGTCGCCAAAGCGCTCGTAAAGGCCGAACAGCTCGGCGATCCGCTGCTCAGGCCGCATCAGGCTTCCTCCAGCAAGCGGGCGATATTGCCCTCGGCCATGGCCGGGCCGACGCTCATGCCCACGCCGCTGTGCATCAGCGCCACGCTGACCCCGACGGCCGGGCGCAGGAACGAAAACGGCCCCGGGCCGCGGGCGCCATAGACACCCTGCCAGCGCTCGACCACCTGCACCTTGCAGCCCAGGGTGTGTTCGGCCAGTTCGAGAATCCAGGTGTCCACCTGCTCGGCATTGAACGGCGAGGGGTCGCTGCCGTAATGGTGGGAGTCGCCGATGATCAGCTCGCCATAGGGCGTCGGGCTGATCAGCAGGTGGATGCCGTTTTCGTGCAGGTGCGGCGCATCCCGCAGGATCTGCGCCTGCACTGCCGCCGCTTCGGGCAGGTCGGCAAAGGCGCCGTAATGCACACAGCTCAAGCCGGTGAGCAGCGCATGTTGCAGGTCCAGCTGCACCTCGGGCCGGGCGCGGAGCATTTGCAGGCGGCAGACCTGCGGCGCCAGCGCGGCAATCGGCTCGGCCAGCAGGGTCTGGTAGTCATGCCCGGAACAGACCAGGATCTGCCCCGCACGAAAGCTGCCGGCGGTGCTGTGCAATTGGCCGGGCTCGATGTCGCGCACCAGGGTGGAGAAATGAAACTCTACCCCCAGGTCGCGGCGCAGGTAGTCGATCAGCATCGGCATGGCTTCGCGGGAATACAGCTGCTGGTCATCCAGGCCATGCAGCGCCGCGCGATGATGGCGGAAGCGGCCGCCGTACAGATCGTTCAACGCCGCGCCGCGCAGCAGTTCGACCCGGTAGCCGTGTTCCTGCGCGCGTCCAACGCAGAAGGCCTGCAGCAAGTGCTCTTCGGCCTCGGTGCGGGCGAACAGGTAAGAGCCGTTGCGCTTGAGCGGCAGGCCGGCCAATTGCGCCCAGTCGCCCCAGATGCCGCGGCTGGCCTTGGCCAGGTCGAGCATCACCCCAGGCGGCTGGCCAGTCACCAGGGCCTGGCCGAAATTGCGCACCGACGCGCCCAGGGGCGTGGCGCTGCGCTCGAAAACCTTGACCCGCAAACCGCGCTTGGCCGCGGCATAGGCATGGGACAGCCCGAGAATGCCGGCGCCGACGATCAGCAGGTCGTTGTGGTTGCTCATGGGTGTGGTCCTTGGACGATGACCTCGGCGAGGTCAAATCGCGGGCAAGTCGGATCGCCGCCGGCTCGCTCCTACAGAAGCGTCCATAGAAGCGAGGCGGCCCGCGACAGGGGCTGTCGATTACTTGGCGGCGACCTTCTCGGACTTGCCGTCATAACGCTTGCGCCACTCGGCGAGGATCTCGTCGCGGTTCTTCGAGGCCCAGGCGAAGTCGTTCTTGATCAGGCGCTGCTCGTAGTCGGCCGGCAGCTCGGTCTGCGGCTTGGCGATCCCCGGCTGGGCCAGCACGGCGAAGTTTTCCTTGTACAGCTCCATGGCCGCGGGGCTGGCGGAGAAGTCGGCGAGCTTCTTCGCCGCTTCTTCATGAGGGGTGCCCTTGATCACCGCGGTGGCTTCGATTTCCCAGCCCAGGCCTTCCTTGGGCAGCACGATGTCCAGCGGCGCGCCCTGGCGCTTGAGCTGCACGGCCGGGTATTCGAAGGAGATGCCGATCGGGAATTCGCCGGCCGCCGCCAGCTTGCACGGCTTGGAGCCGGAGTGAACGTACTGGCCGATGTTCTGGTGCAGCTCGTCCATGTACTGCCAGCCCTGCTTCTCGCCGAAGGTCTGCAACCAGGCGCTGACGTCGAGGAAGCCGGTGCCGGACGAGGCCGGGTTGGGCATGACGATCTTGCCCTTGTACTCAGGCTTGGTCAGGTCCTGCCAGCTCACCGGCTTGGTCAGGCCCTGTTTTTCGGCCTCGACGGTGTTGAAGCAGATGGTCGCGGCCCAGACGTCCATGCCGACCCAGGCCGGCGGGTTGGCGGCGTCGCGGTAGTTGCCGCCGATCTTGCCCAAATCCTTCGGCGCATAGCTTTGCAGCATGCCCTGCTGATCGAGGATCGCCAGGCTGGAAGCGGCCAGGCCCCACACCGCGTCCGCCTGCGGCCGGGCTTTTTCCGCCAGCAGCTTGGCGGTGATGATCCCGGTGGAATCGCGCACCCATTTGATTTCCACATCCGGGTTGGCGGCTTCGAAGGCTTGCTTGTAGCTCTTGAGCTGTTCGGCTTCGAGGGCGGTATAGACCGTCAGTTCGGTCTTCGCGGCAAAGGCGTTCATGCTGAAGGCAGTGAGGACAGCAGCGGCAACAGCCAGGGGCTTGAACATGGTGCGGTTCCTTTCTGGAGTGGGAGCTTGTTAGTGGGGGTTGGGCAGATTCAGTGACCGGGCGCGGTCTGCCGCCAGGCCTGGGAGCGGCGCAGCAAGCCGCGCGAAGCCCAGGCCAGGAGCAGCGACACGCCCGCCGAGGTCAAGAGGATCAGGGTCGACATGGCGGCCGCGCCGCCGACATTGCCGGCGTCGTCCATGTTCAGCACCGCCACCGCCGCGAGGATGGTGTCGGGGCTGTAGAGGAAGATCGCCGCCGAGACAGTGGTCATGGCCGAGACGAACAGGTAGCGCAGGATATCCAGCAGCGCCGGCAGGCAGATCGGCACGGTGACCCGCAGGTAATGGCGGTACAACGGCGCCTTGAGCGACAGCGCGGCGGCCTCGAACTCGGCGTCGAGCTGGCGCAGCGCGGTGGTGGCGGTCATCTGCGCGGTGGTCAGGTAGTGGGCGATGGTGCACACCACCAGCAGGGTCATGCTGCCGTAGAACACATGCAGCGGGTTGCCGCTGAGGTTGAAGAAGAAGACGTAACCCAGGCCCAGCACCAGGCCCGGCACCGCCATCGGCACGAAGCTGAGCATGCGCAGCGCCAGGTTGAGGCCGCGCTGGGCGTGGGTCTTCTCCATCAGGTAGGCGCCGGTGAAGATCAGCGCGCTGCCGATCAGCGCCGTGCACAGTGCCATGGTCAGGCTGTTGCGGTAGGCCAGCCAGCCGCCGCCGGCGGTGTCGTTGAACTGGTAGTGGTTGAGCGACAGCGACAGGTTATAGGGCCAGAACTTCACCAGCGACGAGAACACCGCCATACCGAACACCAGCAGCAGCGCCGCGCAGATCAGCAGCACGATCGCCAGGTAGCAACCGTCCCGCAGCCGGGAAGGCGCCGGCTGGAACACCTGGGCCCGGCCGCTCATGGAATCGCCATGGCGACGGCGCAGCCAGGCATCGACGCCGAAGCTGAACAGCGCTGGCAGCAACAGCACCATGCCGATCAAGGCGCCACGGCCGAACTGTTGCTGGCCGACCACCGCCTTGTAGGCTTCCAGTGCCAGCACCTGATAGTCGCCACCGACCACCACCGGCACGCCGAAATCGGTGATGGTCAGGGTGAACACCAGGCAGAACGCGGCGAACACCGCCTGCCGGGTGGCCGGCCAGGTGATGCTGCGAAAGGCCTTGGCCGGGCTGGCGCCCATGCTCGACGCGGCGTCGAACAGCCGCGCATCGGCCAGGGACAGGGCCGACAGCAGGATCATCAAAGCGTGGGGAAAGGTGTAGATCACTTCGCCGAGGACGATGCCCCAGAAGCCGTAGATATTCTCCGAGAGTAGGCCACGGAGCAGGCCCTGGTTGCCGAACAGATAGACCAGGGCGATCCCCGGCAGCATCGACGGCGCCATCAACGGCAGCAACGACAGGCCGCGCCAGATCGCCTTGCCGGGAATCAGCGTGCGTTGCAGGGCATAGGCGAACAGGTAGGCCAGCGGCACCACGATGGCGGCGACGCTGAGGGAGACTTTCAGGCTGTTGCCCAACAGCCAGTGGAAGTTGGCGCTGGTCACCAGCTCACGGGCGGCGACCAGGCCGCCGCCCTGCCCGGCTTCGCCGCTGAAACCGCGCCAGAAAATCGCCAGCAACGGCAGCAACACCGCCAGGCCCAGCAACACCAGCAGGACCAGCTTGCCGCCGAGCACGAAGAGGCGGTCGCCGATTTGCGCACGGGCCGCCTGGCGCGCCCGTTTTGCGGGTAGCGGCAGGGTCAGGTCAACGGCCATCTCAGGCAAACACCTGCAGGCTGCGCGGTGGCAAGGCGACCCAGATGTCCTGGGCGCCGAGGCGCGGCATGGCTTCCGGGGCCAGCTCGGCCAGCAGCGGATGGCCGGGCAATTGGTTGAGTTCGAAACTCATGCGGCAGCGGTTGCCGAGGAAGGTGATCTCCCGGACCTTGGCCGGGAACAGGTTTTCCTCGTGCACCGGCGGGTTGACGCTGATCGCCTCCGGGCGGCAGAACAACCGGCCCGCGGCGGCCTTGCCGGAGTCGGCCGCCAGCCGCACATTCATCCCGCCGACCTGGGCGTGGCTGTCGCTGCTGCGGCGGAACGGCAGCCAGTTGCCCTGGCCGACGAATTCGGCGACGAACGGGGTGGCCGGGCGATCGTAGATTTCCTGCGGCGTGGCGTATTGCTCGACCTTGCCGTTGTTCATCACCGCGATGCGGTCGGCCATCAACATGGCCTCGTCCTGGTTGTGGGTGACCATCAGGGTGGTGATGCCCAGGCGCCGCTGCAGCTGGCGCAGCTCGGTGCACAGGTGCTCGCGCACCCGCGCATCCAGCGCCGACATCGGTTCATCCAGCAACAACAACGAAGGCGCCGGGGCCAGGGCGCGCGCCAAGGCCACCCGCTGCTGCTGGCCGCCCGACAGCTGGCCGGGGTATTTCTTTTCGCTGCCGGTCAGGCCCACCAGTTCCAGCATCTGCGCCACGCGCTGGCGCACTTCGTCGCGGCCGCTGCCAGCCAGGCCATAGGCGATGTTGGCTTCGACGCTGAGGTTGGGGAACAGCGCATAGGATTGGAACAGAATGCCGTAGTCCCGGGCCTGGGGCGCCAGGTGCGAGACGTCGCGGCTGCCCAGGTACAACTCGCCCCGGTCCTGGCGCTCGAGGCCGGCGATGCAGCGCAGCAAGGTGGTCTTGCCGCAGCCCGACGGGCCGAGCAGGCACACCAGCTCGCCGGCCGCCACGTCCAGGGAGACGTTATCCAGGGCGGTGAAAGCGCCAAAGCGTTTCTGCATGCCGCGCACTTTCATCGGCGCGCCGGGGTTGCTCAGGGCAGTTGCGATCGGGTGGTTCATGGACGGACCTCATCAAGCAGATGCAGGCCATCCTAGGGCGCGAATGCGTAGTTACTGTGGCAGTGAGGCAAAAGCTGCCGATAGTGGTATTGGCGGATTTGGGTTCAAGAGAACGCAGAGCCTTGTAGCCGCTGCCGAGCCCGCGAGGCTGCGAACGGGTGCGCAGCAACCGCAGGTCCGACAACGCGATCTGGCGAGGTAACCGCAGGGCGCCTTTTGCGGGCGCTGCGCACCCGTTCGCAGCCTCGCTGCGCTCGGCAGCGGCTACAAGGAGCAGGGTTCAGGCTGGCGCCATTTCCTGCGCCAGCCCGAGGAAGGCCGCCGGCAGGCGCGCGCCCTTGCGCTCCTTGAGGCAGTACAGGTATTCGGCGATCTGCGGCGCGTTCTCGATGGTCAGCACCCGCAACTGCGGATCGTGGGGGACTTCCTGACGGGCAATGATGCTGATGCCGATATTGCGCAGCACCGCCTCGCGGATCGACTCGCGGCTGCCGATCTCCAGCAGCGGCCCGAAGCTGACCTGGGCGCTGTCGAGCAATTCTTCGGTCAGGCGCCGGGTGGTGGAGCCCGGCTCGCGCATCAGCAGGGTATGCCCGGCCAGGGCGTTCAAGGGCACATGATCGAGGGCCGCCAACGGATGATTGCGGTGCACCGCCAGCACCAGCGGGTCGCTGCCGAGCACCCGGCGAATCAAGCGCGAATCCTCCAGCAACTGCGAGGACGCGGCAATGTCGACCCGGTATTCCTCCAGCGATTCCAGGACCTGCTGCGAGTTGCCGATTTCCACCGACACCTCCACCTGGGGCAGGCGCTCCCGGAAGGTCTTCACCAGATCGAGGATGTAATACGGCGCCGTGGCGGCAATCCGCAGGGTGCCTTGCAATTGGCCGCTATTGCGCAGGAAAAACTCGATATCGGCTTCCTGCTGCAACAGCGCCTTGACCATCGGCAACAGCCGGGCACCCTCTTCGCTGACACTGAGGCGGCGGCCGCCGCGATAAAACAGCTCGACCGCATACTGGCTTTCCAGATGACGGATCTGGGTGGTCACCGTGGGCTGGCTCAGGCCGAGCTTTTTCGCCGCCAGGGTGATGCTGCCCAGGCGGGCCACCAGGTAAAACGCCTTCAGCTCGGCACTCAGCACTGCGTCCTCTCATCCTCTATTTGCGCAACAGGCGCAAACCGTTGAAGACCACCAACAGGCTGACGCCCATGTCGGCGAACACGGCCATCCACATGGTGGCCAACCCGAAGAAGGTTACCCCAAGAAAGATCGCCTTGATGACCAGGGCCAGGGCGATATTTTGCACGAGGATGTTCGAGGTCTGGCGGGACAGCCGGACAAAGGCCGGAATCTTGCGCAGATCGTCGTCCATCAAGGCGACATCGGCGGTCTCGATGGCGGTGTCGGTGCCCGCCGCGGCCATGGCGAAACCGATCTCCGCGCGGGCCAGGGCCGGGGCGTCGTTGATGCCGTCACCGACCATGCCGACCCGGTGCCCTTGGGCGTACAGGTCTTCGATGGCTTGCAGCTTGTCGGTGGGCAACAGGTCGCCGCGGGCCTGATCGATGCCCACCTGGGCGGCGATGGCTTCGGCGGTGTGCGGGTTGTCGCCGGTCAGCATCAGGGTCTTGATGCCCAGCTCGTGCAACTGCTGGATCGCTTCGCGGCTGGACTCCTTGACCGTGTCCGCCACGGCGAACAGGGCCAGGGGGCCGACGCTGTCGAGCAACAGCACCACGGTCTTGCCCTGTTTCTCCAGGGCGAACAGCTGCTCTTCCAGCTCCGGCGAGCACAGCCCCAGTTCCTCCACCAGGCGGTGATTGCCCAGGTGGTAGAGCTGGCCGTTGATTTCGCCACGCACACCGCGGCCGGCCAGGGCTTGGAAGTTATCCACAAGGTGCAGGCTCAGCTGCTTATCCACAGCCGCATTGGCGATGGCCAGGGACACCGGGTGGTCGGAACGGGACGCTAGGCTGGCGGCGATGGCCGGGGCGCTGCTGTCCGCCAGCGGGTCGAGGGACAGGAAATCGGTCTGCACCGGCTTGCCGTGGGTGATGGTGCCGGTCTTGTCCAGCGCCAGGTAGTCGAGCTTGTAACCGCCCTCCAGGTAGACCCCGCCCTTGATCAGGATGCCTTTGCGCGCCGCCGCGGCCAGACCGCTGACGATGGTCACCGGAGTGGAAATCACCAGCGCGCAGGGGCACGCCACCACCAGCAGCACCAGGGCGCGGTAGATCCAGTCGAACCAGGCGGCCCCCATGAACAGCGGTGGAATCACCGCCACGGCCAGGGCAAAGGCAAACACCGCGGGGGTGTAGAGTTTCGAGAAGCTGTCGACGAAGCGCTGGGTCGGCGCGCGCGCGCCCTGGGCTTGTTCCACGGCATGGATGATCCGCGCCAGGGTCGAGTTGTTGGCCGCCGCGGTCACCTTGTACTCCAGCGAGCCGGCCTGGTTGATGGTGCCAGCGAAGACCTTGTCGCCCAGGGTCTTTTCCACCGGCAGGCTTTCGCCGGTGATCGGCGCCTGGTCGATGGTCGAACTGCCGGCCAGCACCTCGCCGTCGAGGCCGATGCGCTCACCTGGGCGAACCCGTACCAACGCGCCCAGCTCGATGCTTCTCGCTTCCCGTTCGACCCAACTTCCGTCTGCCTCCTGCACCGTGACCCGTTCCGGGGTCATCTGCATCAGGCCACTGATGGCATTGCGCGCGCGGTCCAGGGATCGGGCCTCGATCAACTCGGCCACGGTGAACAGGAACATCACCATCGCCGCTTCCGGCCATTGGCCGATCAGCACCGCGCCGGTCACGGCGATGCTCATCAAGGCGTTGATGTTGAGGTTGCGGTTCTTTAGGGCGATCCAGCCCTTCTTGTAAGTGCCGAGGCCGCCGCTGAGGATCGATACCAGGGCGATCACCGCCACCACCCAGGTCGGCGCGGCGCTGGTGAAGTGGATCCCCTCCGCGGCCAGCGCGCCGACACCGGACAGCGCCAGCGGCCACCAGTGCTTTTTCACCGGCGCCGCGGCCGGGGCATCGGACTCGCCGCCCAGGCCGATGGGCTCGGCCTCCATGCCCAGGGACTTGATGGCGGCGATGATCGGGGCAACGTCCTGCAGGTCATGGGTCACGCCCAGCACCCGGTTGATCAGGTTGAACTCCAGTTGCTGCACGCCCGCCAGCTTGCCCAGCTTGTTCTGGATCAGCGTCTGCTCAGTCGGGCAGTCCATGGCCTCGATGCGGAAACTGCTCAGGCGCGCATTGGCGCTCGACGCCGCGCTGAGCACAACCCGCGACGGCGCGGCGGCCGACGAACAGCAGGAATCACCGTGACTGGCAGCCTGGGGCTCGCTCAACTGGACCAGCGACGGCGACGAGCAGCAGGAAGCGCCGTGGCCAGCATGGTCGTGTTTTTTCAGCGGATGCAGTTTTGCGCCATGGCCATGATCGTGATCGTGATCGTGATGGTGATCGTGGCCAGCATGCTTGGAGTCAGCGCCGGGCTTGCCGTGGGTGTGCAGGGAATCGCTCATAAGGTCGCGTCCGAAAAGGTGCCTGTTGCCAAGTGAACACCCTGTAGCCACTATAGGGTCAAGCACCCTTTCGGAGATTGTCGCGATGAAAATTGGCGAGCTGGCGAAACTGACCGACTGTCAGGTCGAAACCATCCGTTACTACGAGCGCGAAGGCCTGCTGCCGGAGCCGGCCCGCAGCGAGGGCAATTACCGTCTGTATACCCAGGCCCACACCGAACGCCTGACCTTTATCCGCAACTGCCGCAGCCTGGACATGACCCTCGAGGAAATCCGCAGCCTGCTGAACCTGCGCGACAGCCCGCAGGACCAGTGCCAGAACGTGAACGCGCTGATCGACGAACATATCCACCACGTCAAGGCGCGGATCGACGGGCTGCTGGCCTTGCAGACACAGCTGCTCGACCTGCGCCAACGCTGCAGCGAAGGGCCGGACCTGGATCAGTGCGGGATTTTGCAGCGCCTGGAAGTCAGCGGCTCGGTGGCCCCCAGCGAAGCCGAGGACTCTCATGTGGGCCGTAGCCACGGCCACTAGAAACGACGCGGGCCAGACTCGCTCCTACACAGAGGCAGATTGCCGTATCGACCACGTGTAGGCGTGGTCTTCGGGATTGCTAGGCCCTGCGGGCCTTATCGCAGCCTGCGGCAGCAGCTACAGGAGCCGCCGCCGGGTATCTCGCTCAGACCGCCATCGGCGCGGTCATCGGCGCGTGGTGCTCGTAGCCTTCCAGCGAGAAGTCGCTCGGCTCAACCTTTTCCAGCCACTCCGGCTGGTACACGCCGGTCTTGGCGAACTCCGGTACACGCTCGGAAATCACCAGCTTCGGCATCGGGAACGGCTCGCGCTTGAGCTGCTCGTTGAGCATGTCCAGGTGGTTTTCGTAGACGTGGGCGTCACCGATGAAATAGGTGAACCAGCGCGGGGTGTAGCCGGTCAGGCGACCAATCAGGCTCAGCAGGGCGGCGCCTTCGGTGAGGTTGAACGGCGTGCCCAGGCCCAGGTCGTTGGAGCGGATGTAGAGGGTCAGGGAAATTTCCCGGGTCTCGACATTCGGATGGAACTGGTACAGCAGGTGGCACGGCGGCAGGGCCATTTCATCCAGCTGAGCGCAGTTCCAGCCGTGGAACAGGATACGGCGGCTGCCCGGGTCCTTGATGATGGTATCCACACACTGGCGCACCTGGTCGATGGCCTTGTACAGCACCACGTAGGCCTGGCCGTTTTCCTCGCCTTCGGCGATCTGCCGGTAGCCCTGGTTCAGGGTCTGCTCGATGGCGGCCGGGTTGCTCAGGGGGATCTGCTTGTACGCCGGCCACTTGCGCCATTGCACGCCGTAGATCTCACCCAGGTCGTCCTCGCCCTGGCGGAAGGGATTGGCTAGCCACTGGGCGTTTTCGTTGGCGTTCTGGTCCCAGACCTTGCAGCCCAGGGCACGGAATTCGGCGGCGTTGTTCACCCCACGGAGGAAACCGCACATCTCGCCGATGGCCGACTTGAAGGCCATCTTGCGGGTGGTGATCGCCGGGAAACCGTCTTTCAGGTCGTAACGCAGCATCGCGCCGGGGAAGCTGATGGTGTTCACGCCGGTGCGGTTGGCCTGCTTGGTGCCGTTCTTGATGACGTGGGCGACCAGATCGAGATATTGCTTCATGTATTACCTGTGTCCTTGAAGGCAGGGCTCGCACCCTGCGATCCGAATTAGAGCGCGGCGTCTTTCGCCACCGGTGCCGCTGGAGCGCGGTGATAGGCCAGCCAGATCAGGAACAGGCCGCCAACGATCATCGGCAGGCACAGCACCTGGCCCATGGTCAGCCAGTTCCACGCCAGATAGCCCAACTGCGCATCCGGGACGCGGACGAACTCGACGATAAAACGAAAAATACCGTAAAACAGGGCGAACATCCCGGAAACCGCCATGGTTGGACGGGGTTTGCGCGAGAACAGCCAGAGGATGAGGAACAGCGCCACGCCTTCCAGGGCGAACTGATACAGCTGCGAAGGATGGCGCGGCAGCTGGGCCGGGTCGCTGAATGGCGGGAAGATCATCGCCCACGGCAGGTCGGTCGGCTTGCCCCACAGCTCGGCGTTGATGAAGTTGCCGATGCGCCCGGCGCCCAGGCCGATCGGCACCATTGGCGCGACGAAGTCCATTAGCTGGAAGAACGACTTGCCGTTCTTCTTGCCGAACCACAAGGCCGCGAGCATCACCCCGATGAAACCGCCGTGGAACGACATGCCGCCTTTCCAGACCTCGAAGATCAGCGTCGGGTTGGCCAGGTAGGCGCTCAGGTCGTAGAACAGCACATAGCCCAGGCGCCCGCCGACAATGACCCCCATCGACATCCAGAACACCATGTCGGAGAGCTTCTCCTTGGTCCAAGTCGGGTCGAAGCGGTTCAACCGGCGCGACGCCAGCAGCCAGGCGCCACCGATGCCGATCAGGTACATCAGGCCGTACCAGTGAATTTTCAGCGGACCGATGGCCAGGGCCACCGGGTCGATCTGCGGGTAAGGCAGCATTGCGACTCCTCGTTAGAGTGAAACTCGATTGCGCCGCGACCATGTCACGCGCGGATTAAGCCAGGATTGCGGAACCTGTCAGAGCAGGAACGTCAGGCCGACCACAAACAGCAGGCCGGCGAACAAGCGCTTCAACAGACGCGCCGACAGCCGATGGGCCAGGCGCGCGCCGAACCGGGCAAAGACCATGCTGGTCAGGGCGATGCCCAGCAGCGCCGGCAAATACACAAAACCCAGACTATGGGCCGGCAGCAACGGATCATGCCAGCCCAGAATCATGAAACTTATTGCACTGGCCACGGCAATCGGCAAACCGCAGGCCGAGGACGTGGCCACCGCCTGCTGCATCGGCACACTGCGCCAGGTCAGGAACGGCACGGTCAGCGAGCCGCCGCCGATGCCGAAAATCGCCGAGGCCCAGCCGATCACACTGCCGGCCAGGGTCAGCCCCAGCTTGCCGGGAACGTCGCGGCTGGCCTTGGGCCGCAGGTCCAGGGTCATCTGCAGGGCGACCACCAGGGCGAAGATGCCGATGATTTTCTGCAGGTTCGGCCCGGAAATCGCTTCGGCCGTCAGCGCCCCGACTCCGGCGCCGAGCAGGATGCCCAGGGTCATCCAGGCAAAGATCGGCCAGCGCACCGCGCCCCTGCGCTGGTGTTCGCGAACCGCGTTGACCGAGGTAAAAATGATGGTCGCCAGCGACGTACCAACGGCCAGGTGGGTCAGGATCGACGGATCGAAACCTTGCAGGGTGAAGCTGAACACCAGCACGGGAACGATGATGATGCCGCCACCTACGCCAAACAGACCGGCCAATATGCCCGCGCAGGCCCCCAGCAGCAGATAGAGCAGAAATTCCATGGAGGCACCCCGAAAAGAGAGCGGCATGGTAACGGATGCACGGCCATTGGCTCCACTGGATGGCGATGGATACCCAGTCGTTCTGTGCGTAAAGTGAGCAAAAAACACAAAAGGGACAACCTGATGTGCTTGATCGTATTCGCCTGGCGGCCGGGCCACGCCCTGCCCCTGATCGTCGCGGCCAACCGTGACGAGTTCTACGCCCGCCCCAGCCTGCCGTTGGCGCAATGGCCCGAAGCCCCCGATATCTATGCCGGGCGCGACCTGGAAGCGGGCGGCACCTGGCTCGGCCTGGGCGCCGACGGACGCTTCGCCGCCCTGACCAATATCCGCAATCCCCATCAGCCCCCCGCGCGCCGCTCCCGGGGCGAACTGGTGGCGCGTTTTCTCAGCAGCAAGATGTCGATAGATGACTATTTCAGCGACGTTGTCGGCCGATCGCTGGAATATGCCGGCTTCAACCTGCTGGTGGGCACCCCCGATCAGCTCTGGCACTACAACGCCCAGGTCCGTGAGCCGCAGCAACTGGGCAGTGGCGTGTACGGCCTGTCGAATGCCGGGCTCGACACGCCCTGGCCCAAGCTGCTCAAGGCCAAGGCAGCATTACAGGAAGTACTGGACGACCCGCAGCCCCAGGCTCTGCTCGCCCTGCTCAGCGATGCGCAGACCGCGCCGTTTGCCGACCTTCCCGATACCGGGGTCGGCCTGGCCACCGAGAGCCTGCTGTCGAGCGTGTTTATCGCCAGCCCTAGCTACGGCACGCGGGCCAGCACCGCGCTGATCGTCCGGGCCGATGGTTCGAGGCACATAGTCGAGCGCAGCTTCGGGCCCTATGGCGGGCATCTGGGCGAGGTGGAGCTGAGGATTTAGCGGACGCTATCGCGAGCAAGCCCGCTCCTGCAGCTGTAGGAGCGGGCTTGTTTGCAATGGAAACAACGGAAATTAAAGGGTCTTGGCCGACGCCGGATTGATCATCCGCGCCAAGCCCAGGTTCTTCAGCGCCAGTTGCAGCGAGCTGTGGATAACTTGCGGGTTGTCGATGGTCATCAGTTCGGCCAGCAGTTCCCTGGCTTTGCTGAGATTGATCTGACGCAGCATCCACTTCACTTTCGGCAGGTTGGTGGCGTTCATCGACAGGCTGTCGAAGCCCATCGCCATCAACAGCACCGCCGCCGCCGGATCGCCGGCCATCTCGCCGCAGATACTCACCGGCTTGCCTTCGGCATGGGCGTCGCGCACCACGGTCTGCAAGGCTTGCAGCACCGCCGGATGCAGGTAGTCGTAGAGGTCCGCCACCCGTGGGTTGTTACGGTCCACGGCCAGCAGGTACTGGGTCAGGTCGTTGGAGCCGACCGACAGGAAGTCCACCTGGCGCGCCAGCTCCTTGGTCTGGTACACCGCGGCCGGGATCTCGATCATCACCCCGATCGGCGGCATCGGCACGTCGGTGCCTTCGTCGCGTACTTCGCCCCAGGCGCGGTGGATCAGGTGCAACGCTTCTTCCAGCTCATGGGTGCCGGAAATCATCGGCAGGAGGATGCGCAGGTTGTTCAGGCCTTCGCTGGCCTTGAGCATGGCGCGGGTCTGGACGAGGAAAATCTCGGGATGGTCGAGGGTGACGCGAATGCCGCGCCAGCCGAGGAAGGGGTTGTCTTCCTTGATCGGGAAATACGACAGTGACTTGTCGCCGCCAATGTCCAGGCTGCGCATCGTCACCGGTTGCGGGTGGAAGGCCGCGAGTTGCTCGCGATAGATCGCCAACTGCTCCTTTTCGCTCGGGAAGCGTTGGTTGATCATGAACGGCACTTCGGTGCGGTACAGACCCACGCCTTCGGCGCCACGCTTCTGCGCCCGCGCCACGTCCGCCAGCAGGCCGGTGTTGACCCACAGCGGCATGCGGTGGCCGTCCAGGGTCACGCATGGCAGGTCGCGCAGCGCATCCAGGCCCTGGGCCAGTTGCCGCTCTTCCTCGACCACATCGGCGAACTGCTTGCGCAGCACGTCGCTGGGGTTGGTGTAGACCTCGCCGTGGTAGCCGTCGACGATCATCTGGATGCCGTCAACTTTCGAGTACGGCAGGTCGACCAGGCCCATCACCGTCGGGATGCCCATGGCCCGGGCCAGGATCGCCACGTGGGAGTTGCCCGACCCCAATACCGAGACCAGGCCGACCAGCTTGCCTTCGGGCACCTCGCCGAGCATGGCCGGCGTCAGTTCTTCGCTGACCAGGATGGTGTTGTCGGGGTAGACCAGGGTCTGCTGGCGCTCTTCCTGCAGGTAGGCCAGCAGGCGCCGGCCCAGGTCCTTGACGTCCGACGCCCGCTCGCGCAGGTAGGCATCGTCCATCAGCTCGAAACGGTTGACGTGATCGGTGACCACCTGGCGCAACGCGCCCTGGGCCCATTGGCCGGTCTTGATCACAGTGGTCACTTCGCTGCCCAGGGAGGCATCGTCGAGCATCATCAGGTAGACGTCGAACAGCGCCCGCTCTTCGGGACGCAGCTGGGTGGCGAGTTTTTCCGAGAGGGTGCGCATGTCGGCGCGCACGCCTTCGATGGCGGTCTTGAACAACGCCAGCTCGGCGTCGATGTCGGTAATGCTCTTGTCAGGCACCACGTCCAGGTCGGCCGGCGGCAGCATGACCACCGCGGTACCGACCGCCGCGCCAGGCGAGCCGGGCACGCCGACGAACTTGGCTTCCTGGATGCCCTTGCCCTGGCGGCCCAGGCCACGGATCGAACCGGTAGCTTCGGCATGGGCGATAACCCCCGCCAACTGGGCGCTCATGGTCACCAGGAAGGCTTCTTCGCCCTCGTCGAACTGACGACGCTCCTTTTGCTGGATGACCAGGACGCCGACGACCCGGCGGTGGTGAATGATCGGTGCACCGAGGAAGGAGGCATAACGCTCCTCGCCGGTCTCGGCGAAGTAGCGATAACGCGGGTGATCGGCGGCGTTTTCGAGGTTCAGCGGTTCTTCGCGCGTACCGACCAGGCCGACCAGACCTTCGTTGGGTGCCATGCTGACCTTGCCGATCGAGCGCTTGTTCAAGCCCTCGGTGGCCATCAGGACAAAACGGTTGGTCTCCGGATCCAGCAGATAGACCGAGCAGACCTGGCTGCCCATGGCCTCTTTGACGCGCAACACAATAATCCCCAACGCCGCCTTGAGATCCTTGGCGGAGTTAACTTCCTGGACGATCTTGCGCAGCGTATTGAGCATGGCTCGGGGTCGAACTCCGTCGTCAGTCGCGCGCTAGAAGGCGCGGGGCAAGCTCTTTGAGAGCGCGGCGATAAACCTCGCGCTTGAATGTCACCACCTGGCCCAACGGATACCAATAACTGACCCAGCGCCAGCCATCGAATTCCGGTTTACCGGTCAAATCCATCCGCACCCGCTGCTCGTTGGAGATCAGGCGCAGGAGAAACCATTTCTGTTTCTGGCCGATGCACAGCGGTTGGCTGTGGGTACGGACCAGGCGTTGCGGCAAACGATAGCGCAACCAGCCCCGGGTGCAGGCGAGAATTTGCACATCTTCGCGTTCCAGGCCTACTTCTTCGTTCAACTCGCGGTACAAAGCGTCTTCCGGCGTCTCTTCGGGGTTGATCCCCCCTTGCGGAAACTGCCAGGCATCTTGATTGATACGGCGAGCCCATAGCACCTGGCCGGCATCATTCGTCAGAATGATCCCGACATTGGGGCGGAAACCATCGGGGTCGATCACGGCAACAACCTCGCAAACGCATGTCGCCGCATTGTTCCACAAAGGTTGTGAAAGCAGCAACGAGGCTTCCTACCTTATGTGCACTCTTGTGAAAAGACCGTATTCTGATCGCCTTTTTTCAGACTTATCAGCGAGTAACCGTGATGCGCCTGGCTTTATTCGACTTGGACAACACCCTTCTGGGCGGCGACAGTGACCACGCCTGGGGCGACTACCTGTGCGAACGAGGCTTCCTCGACGCCGTCACCTACAAGGCCCGCAACGACGAGTTCTACCAGGACTACCTGGCCGGCAAGCTCGACAATGCCGCCTACCTGAACTTCTGCCTGGAGGTTCTCGGCCGCACCGAGATGGACGTGCTCGACCAATGGCACCGCGACTACATGCGCGACTGCATCGAGCCGCTGCTGCTGCCCAAGGCCGCGCAACTACTGGCCAAGCACAAGGCCGCCGGCGACAAGCTGGTGATCATCACCGCCACCAACCGCTTCGTCACCGCGCCGATCGCCGAACGCCTGGGCGTGGAAACCCTGATCGCCACCGAGTGCGAGATGCAGGATGGCCGCTACACCGGTCGCAGCACCGACGTCCCGTGCTTTCGCGAAGGCAAGGTCACCCGCCTGACGCGCTGGCTCGAGGAAACCGGCCATAGCCTGGAAGACAGCTACTTCTATAGCGATTCGATGAATGACTTGCCGTTGCTGGATCTGGTGGCGAACCCGATCGCCGTGGACCCGGACCCGAACCTGCGGGCCCTGGCCCAGCAGCGTGGCTGGCCGGTGATCAGCCTGCGCGACTGAGAAAGCTAGCGCGAGCTCGCCCCTATAGGAGCAAGCTTGCGATCAGGCCGTCAAACAGGCTTGGCGCCCATCAACCCGGCAATGGCGAAGAAACACACGAAGCTGAACACCGCCAGCGCCAGGGTGAACTTCGGACTCCCCACACCCGAGGCGATCCGCAGCCGATTGAGCCGCGCCAGCAGCCAGAAACAACTCAGGGCACCCACGGTGTAGATCAGGCTGGAGGCCAGGATCCAGGTCTGACCCAGCGACCAGCCCAGCAGATGCACCAGCCACCAGCCGCTGAACGGCAGGCTGGCCAGGCAGATCACCAGCAACAGCCAGACGAACACCAGCGGCCGGCGCAACAGCCGGCTGTAGATGCTTGCGTCACCCTTGCTACGAGCGCGCCAGACCCAGATCGCCAGCCCCAGCGCGCTGCCCAGCAGCAACACGGTGGCCAGGATATGGACGGTTTTGAGGACGGTCAGCGTTTCCATGTCATTAACTCCTTGAGACCTTGCCCACCAGCGTAGCCGTTCAGCCGAGGAACAGCTGATACGCCGGGTTGTCGCTCTCGTCCCAGTACGGGTAACCGATCTGCGCCAGCGCCGCCGGTACCAGGTGGCGTTCGCTCGCCGGCACTTGCAGGCCGGCGACCACCCGGCCATCGGCCGCGCCATGGTTGCGGTAGTGGAACATCGAGATGTTCCAGCGCCCGCCGAGCTTGTTGAGGAAGTTGAACAACGCGCCCGGGCGTTCCGGGAACTCGAAGCGGAACACCACTTCATCGCTGACCCGCGCCGCATGCCCGCCGACCATATGACGGATATGCAGCTTGGCCAGTTCGTTGTCGGTCAGGTCGGTCACCGGGAAGCCCTGTTCGGACAGGCTGGCGATCAGCGCGCTGCGTGGATCGTTTTCCGGGTGGGTCTGCACGCCCACGAAGATGTGCGCTTCGCTGCCGGTGTTGTAGCGGTAGTTGAATTCGGTGATCTGGCGCTTGCCGATGGCTTCGCAGAAGGCCTTGAAGCTGCCCGGCTTCTCCGGGATCGTCACGGCGATGATGGCCTCGCGGCCCTCGCCCAGCTCGGCGCGCTCGGCGACATGGCGCAGGCGGTCGAAATTGACGTTGGCGCCGGAGTCGATGGCCACCAGGGTCTGCCCGCTGACGCCACGCTGCTCGACGTATTTCTTGATCCCGGCCACGCCCAGGGCGCCAGCCGGCTCGGTGATGGAGCGGGTGTCGTCGTAGATGTCCTTGATCGCCGCGCAGATCTCGTCGGTGCTGACGGTGATCACTTCATCCACGTAGTCCTTGCAGATGTCGAAGGTGTGCTGGCCGATCTGCGCCACCGCGACACCGTCGGCGAAGATGCCCACGGTCGGCAGTACCACGCGTTCGCCGGCGGCCATCGCCGCTTGCAGGCAGTTGGAGTCGTCCGGCTCGACGCCGATGATCTTGATTTCCGGCCGCAGGTATTTGACGTAGGCCGCGATCCCGGCGATCAGGCCGCCACCGCCGACCGGCACGAAGATCGCGTCCAGGCGCCCTGGATGCTGGCGCAGGATTTCCATCGCCACGGTGCCCTGCCCGGCAATGGTGTGCGGATCGTCGTACGGGTGGATATAGACGTAGCCTTTTTCGTCCACCAGCTTCAGCGAGTAGGCCAGGGCTTCCGGGAAAGTATCACCGTGCAGCACCACTTTGCCGCCGCGCGAGCGCACGCCTTCGACTTTGATCTCCGGGGTGGTCTTGGGCATCACGATGGTCGCCTTCACCCCCAGCACCTTGGCCGCCAGGGCCAGGCCCTGGGCATGGTTGCCGGCCGAGGCGGTGACCACGCCCCGGGCGCGCTCGGCATCGCTGAGCTGGGTCAGCTTGTTGTAGGCGCCGCGAATCTTGAACGAGAACACTGGCTGCAAGTCTTCGCGCTTGAGCCAGATCTGATTGCCCAGCCGCTCGGAGAGCTGGCGGGCAGTCTGCAACGGGGTTTCTACGGCAACGTCGTAAACGCGCGAGGTGAGGATCTTTTTGACGTACTGTTCGAGCATCGGAAAGCATCACTGAGCGGGTTGGGCAGGGCCAGCGAGTCTAACCCAGCGTTTACCCGGGCGACCACACGAATCCAGAGGTTTTAAAAGCCCCTACAAAAAGCGGTTCGCCAAACGGGCAATGACCTGCTCAGGACACCGGCCTATAATGCCGGCCTTTCCGTTCCCCCCTTGCCCGCTTCCGGAGCCCGCATGACCCAGGATCAACTCAAACAGGCCGTGGCCCAGGCTGCCGTCGACCTCATCCTGCCGAAACTCGATGACAAGAGCATCGTCGGGGTCGGCACCGGCTCCACCGCCAATTGCTTCATCGACGCCCTGGCCCAGCACAAGGCCGCCTTCGACGGCGCGGTCGCCAGCTCCGAAGCCACCGCGGCGCGCCTCAAGGGCCACGGCATCCCGGTGTACGAACTGAACACCGTCAGCGACCTGGAGTTCTACATCGACGGCGCCGACGAAAGCGACGAACACCTGAACCTGATCAAGGGCGGCGGCGCGGCCCTGACCCGCGAGAAAATCGTCGCGGCGGTAGCCAAGACCTTTATCTGCATCGCCGACGCCAGCAAGCTGGTGCCGGTGCTGGGCGCCTTCCCGCTGCCGGTGGAAGTGATCCCCATGGCCCGCAGCCACGTGGCCCGCGAGCTGGTGAAGCTCGGTGGCGACCCGGTCTACCGCGAAGGCGTGATCACCGACAACGGCAACATCATCCTCGATGTGCACAACATGCAGATCACCAACCCGGTGGAGCTGGAAGCGCAGATCAATGGGATTGTCGGCGTGGTCACCAACGGCCTGTTCGCCGCCCGCCCGGCCGACGTGCTGCTGCTGGGCACCCGCGAAGGCGTGAAGACCCTCACCGCCTGATGCCGCCGATTTCGCCCCTGCCGCAAGGGCGGGGCGAAAGCTCTCCCATCCAGCCCCCGCCCTGCCCTCCCGCACCAACCTCGCCACTACTGCTACTTTTCGCTGCATTTAGCCGCAGAAATATCCGGATTCGCACACCAGGTCTCGGTGCGGCCCAGGACTTCCGGTATCAAATCCGTTACAAATTAGCGCCAGGCGACGTTCGGTTTAAGCAATGCGCCAATACAAGGTCGCCCAAGGAATGAGGCGCGCATTGTGCAACTGCCCCCGTTTTTTCATCCCTCAAGGAAGATCACCGTGCTCAAGCCCCTCACGCTTGCCGTCAGTCTCGCCAGCGTTCTGCTGTCCACCCAGGCCTTCGCCTATGAATACGGCGAACACGCCGCCACCACCCTCGACAAACTGATCAACGACTACCCCGGCCGCTACCGTGGCACCGCCAACTTCGCCGGTGCCGCCGACTGGATGCAGAGCCAGATGGGCAGCGCCTACGGCATCAGCCGCCAGGACTTTTCCTGGACCGCCGGCGGCAACAGCCGCAGCTCGCAAAACGTGGTGGCCGGCGCGCACTTCGATACCTATTTCGGCCGCCCGACCCTGCAAGGCCTGGACGACAACGGCTCCGGCGCCAGCGTACTGACCGAAATCGCCCGCAACCTCGGCGGGCTGCAGCTGGAAAACGGCTTGCAGGTGGTCGGCTTCGGCGCCGAGGAAGAAGGCCTGCGCGGCTCCAGGGCATTCGTCGACGCCCTCAGCGCCAGCCAGCGCGCCAACATGCTGGCCATGATCAACCTCGACAGCCTGATCACCGGCGACATGATGTATGCCCACGCCGGACAGAACAGCAGCGCCAACCCGGCCCTGGCCTCGTTGCGCGAACATACCCTGCGGATCGCCAGGGAACTGCAGATCAATCTGTTCACCAACCCCGGCCTCGACCCGGCATACCCCGCGGGCACCGGCTGCTGCAGCGACGGCGAAGCCTTCGAAGGGCTGAACATCCCGATTCTCTACATCGAGGCCACCAACTGGGAAATCGGCGACCTGGACGGCTACACCCAGACCACCAACCCGGCCATCCCCGGCGGCTCCACCTGGCACGATCCCGCCGAGGACAATAAGGCGGTGCTGACCAACGCCTTCGGCCAGGAACGCATCGACCAGCGCCTGCGCGATTACTCGCGCCTGCTCAGCCGCCTGGTCCTGGAGCTGACCAATGCCGACCTGCTGGCCTCCACCGCTTCCGGCGGCGCTGTGGCGCGCAACCAGCAGGATCATCTGCAACGCCAGCATCAGGCCATGGTCCGGCTGCACGACCGGCGCTGGCTGACCTTGCAGGCGATGGGCCGGGAAGTCGGCAGTTTCGATGGCGAGATCGGCATCGACGGCGAATACAGCCCCGACAGCGGTTTCGACAGCGCGCCCAATCCCGAGGCGCGTCGGCTGGGGGTGCATGCCTTGGGCGACTACCAGCTCAATTCGAGCCTGAATGTCGGCGCCAGCCTCAGCTACCAGAACGGTCGCGACAAGCTCGAGCACCGCGGCAAGCTCGACAGCGACACCTGGCAGGCGGCGGTCTACGCCTTGCTCAACGATGGCGGCCCGCAATGGCTGGCCGGCGACCTGAGCGTCGGTCGCACCCGCTTCGAATCCAAGCGCAACCTGGTGATCCAGGCCAACGGCGGCCCGGTGCTACTGAACCAGAAACTGACGAGCGATACCGACGCCCTGCCCCTGGGCGCCCGCGTGCTCGGCGGTTACGACCTGGACTTCGGTGCGATCAAGAGCGGCCCCTTCGCCGGCCTCGATTACACCCACTACCGCATCGACCGCTTCCACGAGAAGCAGGACCTGCGCACGGCGCTGAGTTACGAGGAGCAGTCATTCGATTCGCTGGAAGCCAGCCTCGGCTGGCGTGTTCGCGGCGCCTTGGCCCTGCCTTACGGCATGAGCTTGCTGCCTTATGGCGACCTGGCCTGGGTCAAGGAGTTGGCGGATGGCCGCCTGGACGACCTGGACCTGACCAGCCGCGCCGATGCTCAAGTGCGCGTGGCTCGCCTGGGCGGCGTGGACAAGAGCTTCGGCCGCGCCCAGCTCGGCAGCTAGCTGGCGATCACCCCGCAACTGGGGCTGTACGCCGAGGTCAACGGCCGGATCGGCCACGCCGAAGGCAGCCAGACCGGCTACTCCCTCGGCGTGCAGTGGCAGTTTTAAGCGGTAGCCTGTAGCCGCTGCCGAGCTCGCGAGGCTGCGATCAAGGTGGGCGGCATTGCGACGCAGTCCTCGCAGGTTCGGGGTATGCGGACGGTCTGGGAGGCTGGGGTTATCTGGTTTGCGGCCGCTGCGCGCCCGGGCGCAGCCTCGCGGGCTCGGCAGCGGCTACAGGGCTACAGGGTTACTGGGCGGGTTTCTTGAAGACGTAGAACAGGTTCGGCTCGCTGACCAGGTACAGGGTGCCGTCGTCGTCCATGGCAATGCCTTCGGCCTGCGGCACCGTGGCCTGCAAGCCTTGCCGGCCCTTGCGCAGCGACATGGTGCTCAGGGGCCGGCCATCCACGTCCAGTTCCAGCACCAGCCACGATTCATCCGACAGCGCCAGCAGATGCCCGGTGCGCTCGTCGTATTGCAGGCTGGACAGGTCACGCACGAACAACCCGGCATCGCGCTTGGGGTTGTTGACCACATGCACCGCGTAGGACTTCTCCGGGTCGTAATGCGGGAAACCCTTGACCTCGTAGATCAGCATCGGGTCGCGTTCCTTGGCAACGAACAGGCGCTTGCCCACCGAATCGTAGGCCAGGCCCTCGAAGCCCTTGTTGCCGCTCATGTGCACACCCAGGGTCATCTGCTCGGCGTCCGCCGCGTCGAGGAACACCGTGTCCTCCTCCAGATGGATCTTGATCAGCCGCTGCTGGCGCTCGTCGGTGATCACAAAGGTGTCGGCGCTGATGAACTCGACCGCTTCCGGGTCGCCAAAACCGGTCAGAGCGATGCGCCGCAGGATGCGCCCGTCGAGCGACAGCTCGATCAGCTCGGCATTCTTGTTGGTCACGGTGAACAGGCTTTTGCGCACCGGGTCGTAGGTCAGCGCCGAGACATCATCCAGGCCTTCGATCTTTTGTGCTTCGAGAGTCACCCGATAGCCATCAAGGCCAATGGCATCGGTGTTAACCGGCTGCGACATGACCCGCCAGTTGAACCACAGGCGCTCGAAGTAGCGGTGGTGCTGTCCGGCAATACCCAGCAGCACCAGCACGATAAAACACAGGAGAAGGAACAGCGGTTTGGGATAGGCGAGTCGACGCATGCTGGCAAGCTCAAATACAAATCAGGCGGATGAAATATCACAGCCGGATGAATTTAAACTTAATCGCAGCGGGCGTATGCCGGATTATGGCCTTTTGCTGCTAGAAATTTCTGAATCAGTGCTTCTCAAAGCGATAGAACAGGTTGGGTTCGCTGACCATGTACAGGTTGCCCTGCTCATCCATGGCCACGCCCTCGGCCCGTGGAATGGTGTCTTTGAGGCCATTGAAACCGCCCAGCAAGGTCATGAAGCTGACCTGCTCGCCGGCTTCGTCCAGCTCCAGCAACATGTGCGAATCGGCGGACAGCACCAGGGTATGACTGGTGCGAGGGTCGATGCTCAGGGCGGACAGGTTGCGCAGATCCAGCTCATCGCTTTCCAGTTTCTGCTTGTCACCCTTGAGGGTCTGGCTGCCGTCGCTGTTCCAGGTAAACAGCGCCGGCGGACGCTCCTCGCCCAGCAGCAACTGCTGCTTGCGCGGGTCCCAGGCCACGGCTTCGAACGCCTTGTTCTGGTCCTGCGAAGGCCCAAGATCGTATTTCGGGAAGTCGGAAATATTCAGCTCGCGGGTATTGGCATCCACCTTGACGATGGTCAGCAGGTGATCGCGCTCGTCGACGATCCCCAGCAGGCCGTTCTCCATGACCGCCACCCCTTCCGGGTTGCTCCAGCCCACCAGCGGCATCTTGCGCAGCACATCGCCCTGCAGGTTCAACTCGACCAGGAACGGGTTCTTGCCCATCACCGAAAACAGGGTCTTGGTCTGCGGGTTGTAAGCCAGGTCGGAGGCCTCGTCCTTCTCCATGCCCGGCAGTACCTTGGCGTCGATGACCGCGCGGTAATCCGGCAGCCAGACACTTTCCTGGCGCTCGGCCGGGGTTTCGAAACGCTCCAGCACCCAGAGCAGGCCACGGTCGTCCCAGTGCATGGCGATCGCGACGCCATACATCACGACGCCCACCAGCAGCAGCCAGGAATACCAGCGCATGGCGAACAATCCGCGGCGGCGAACCGTTTGAAGCTCGGGGGTGTGAGGCATGGACATGGGGAGCGCGTTCCAAAAAGTCAGCTATTGGTAATAGCACATCGGGGCAGACTCAGACGCCTGGGCGCGGAAAATTATCCAGACCGGATGTGAAAAATTCGGAAAAAGTCAGAAATATCCTGGATTTCCGCGCTTTCTTAGAGGGTGTAGACAAAATTATGTAGTGAGTCGGCGCGCGAGTATGCGTGCTTCGGCCAGCCACACCCACGCCTCACTCACAGCGAACAACCGGTCGTGATGCATAATTAGTCGTCGAGCCCTCTCATTCCAGGCATGAGTTCGCTCCACTACCCAGCGCCTGGGCATCACCACGAAACCGCTCGGAGCAGGTGTTACCATGAACAGATCGCCTTGTTCTGAGTGCCATTGTCCTGTTCTTCTATTGTTTGGCCCCCGGATCACTTGAACG
>NZ_OBDX01000091.1:0-1409 GCF_900215185.1 Pseudomonas sp. LAMO17WK12:I10
AGGTGACGAAGTGGTTGATGCCATGCTTCCAAGAAAAGCTTCTAAGCTTCAGATAACTAGGAACCGTACCCCAAACCGACACAGGTGGTTGGGTAGAGAATACCAAGGCGCTTGAGAGAACTCGGGTGAAGGAACTAGGCAAAATGGCACCGTAACTTCGGGAGAAGGTGCGCCGGTGAGGGTGAAGGACTTGCTCCGTAAGCCCATGCCGGTCGAAGATACCAGGCCGCTGCGACTGTTTATTAAAAACACAGCACTCTGCAAACACGAAAGTGGACGTATAGGGTGTGACGCCTGCCCGGTGCCGGAAGGTTAATTGATGGGGTTAGCTAACGCGAAGCTCTTGATCGAAGCCCCGGTAAACGGCGGCCGTAACTATAACGGTCCTAAGGTAGCGAAATTCCTTGTCGGGTAAGTTCCGACCTGCACGAATGGCGTAACGATGGCGGCGCTGTCTCCACCCGAGACTCAGTGAAATTGAAATCGCTGTGAAGATGCAGTGTATCCGCGGCTAGACGGAAAGACCCCGTGAACCTTTACTATAGCTTTGCACTGGACTTTGAATTTGCTTGTGTAGGATAGGTGGGAGGCTTTGAAGCGTGGACGCCAGTTCGCGTGGAGCCATCCTTGAAATACCACCCTGGCAACTTTGAGGTTCTAACTCAGGTCCGTTATCCGGATCGAGGACAGTGTATGGTGGGTAGTTTGACTGGGGCGGTCTCCTCCTAAAGAGTAACGGAGGAGTACGAAGGTGCGCTCAGACCGGTCGGAAATCGGTCGTAGAGTATAAAGGCAAAAGCGCGCTTGACTGCGAGACAGACACGTCGAGCAGGTACGAAAGTAGGTCTTAGTGATCCGGTGGTTCTGTATGGAAGGGCCATCGCTCAACGGATAAAAGGTACTCCGGGGATAACAGGCTGATACCGCCCAAGAGTTCATATCGACGGCGGTGTTTGGCACCTCGATGTCGGCTCATCACATCCTGGGGCTGAAGCCGGTCCCAAGGGTATGGCTGTTCGCCATTTAAAGTGGTACGCGAGCTGGGTTTAGAACGTCGTGAGACAGTTCGGTCCCTATCTGCCGTGGACGTTTGAGATTTGAGAGGGGCTGCTCCTAGTACGAGAGGACCGGAGTGGACGAACCTCTGGTGTTCCGGTTGTCACGCCAGTGGCATTGCCGGGTAGCTATGTTCGGAAAAGATAACCGCTGAAAGCATCTAAGCGGGAAACTTGCCTCAAGATGAGATCTCACTGGAACCTTGAGTTCCCTGAAGGGCCGTCGAAGACTACGACGTTGATAGGTTGGGTGTGTAAGCGCTGTGAGGCGTTGAGCTAACCAATACTAATTGCCCGTGAGGCTTGACCATATAACACCCAAGCAATTTGCGCTTAACAGCCAGATTGCGGTGT
>NZ_OBDX01000098.1:0-1094 GCF_900215185.1 Pseudomonas sp. LAMO17WK12:I10
TGACTAACGCCAGTTCCCGCATCAGGCCACGCACCTTGAACCGTCCGATTTGCTCGCCATCTTCCTGCATCATCGACACGATGCTGCGGCTGCCGACAGTGCTTCGACTCTGCGTAAACAGCTCATTGACTCGACTGCGTAACCGAAGTCGTTCAACGTCCGGAGTTCGACGTCTGAGGCGGTGGGTGTAGTAGCATGAGCGAGTGATATCAAAGACCACGCAAAGCCAATCAACCGGCTCTTGGATGCTCAGTTGATCAATCAGCGCATGCGCTCGTGCTCTTCCGACATCAAGAGCGCGGTAGCCTTCCTAAGAAACACCATCCGCCGGTTGCAGCGTGAAGCCAAATTCAGCTGCACGTCGGTATAAACCTTTCACCACTCGCTCCCGATATTTTTGCTCGTAGTGATCGGCTCCTGGGTCTTGATAATTCATGCCGAAACGCATGGCGTTGTAGAGCAGGATGGCGATCTTTCGCGCGGTGGCAGTGACTGCCTTGGCTTTACCGATTCGAGCCGCAAGGCGTCGATAGAATGCACCCAATGCCGTGTTCGTTCTTCCGACCGTTACCGCAGCTAACCGCAGGTGGGCGGTCACCCGATTTTTGGTCTTACGGGTATGGGCCGAAAGGACCTTGCCGCCACTGATACGACAGCCAGGCGCGAGAGTGAGCCAAGAAGTGAAATGATGACAGGTACGCCATCGACTCAGACCCGTGCCGCATTCGGTAACCAAACGCAAGGCCAGGTAGGGGCCAATGCCGTGGATCTGGGTCAGATCGACTCCGACCAATTGATAGAGCAAGGTACGGACATCGAAGTTGAGCGCGTTGGGTTGCCGGGTACGATGCCGTGGTTTTGGTAGCGGCTCAGTTGGCGATGTCTTTTCTTGCGAGAGCGTGATCAGCGTCTGTGCAATCTGCTGGTCGCAAACCTCCAGCTGCGCCTGATACGCGTCATACATGGACAGCGCCTGCGTCAGAGCAAAACATGAAGGTTGTCAGGTCATCTGGCAGATTGCGGCCCGCCGCAGCAGCTACAAGAAACATGGAAAGCGCAGTGCCTTGTACAAGGCGCTGCGCAAGATCGAGAAA
>NZ_OBDX01000093.1:0-1318 GCF_900215185.1 Pseudomonas sp. LAMO17WK12:I10
GTTTTTCACACCCATTGTCGTTACTCATGTCAGCATTCGCACTTCTGATACCTCCAGCAAGCTTCTCAACTCACCTTCACAGGCTTACAGAACGCTCCTCTACCGCATCACTTACGTGATACCCGTAGCTTCGGTGTATGGTTTGAGCCCCGTTACATCTTCCGCGCAGGCCGACTCGACTAGTGAGCTATTACGCTTTCTTTAAAGGGTGGCTGCTTCTAAGCCAACCTCCTAGCTGTCTAAGCCTTCCCACATCGTTTCCCACTTAACCATAACTTTGGGACCTTAGCTGACGGTCTGGGTTGTTTCCCTTTTCACGACGGACGTTAGCACCCGCCGTGTGTCTCCCATGCTCGGCACTTGTAGGTATTCGGAGTTTGCATCGGTTTGGTAAGTCGGGATGACCCCCTAGCCGAAACAGTGCTCTACCCCCTACAGTGATACATGAGGCGCTACCTAAATAGCTTTCGAGGAGAACCAGCTATCTCCGAGCTTGATTAGCCTTTCACTCCGATCCACAGGTCATCCGCTAACTTTTCAACGGTAGTCGGTTCGGTCCTCCAGTCAGTGTTACCTAACCTTCAACCTGCCCATGGATAGATCGCCCGGTTTCGGGTCTATACCCAGCGACTAAACGCCCTATTAAGACTCGCTTTCGCTACGCCTCCCCTATTCGGTTAAGCTCGCCACTGAATATAAGTCGCTGACCCATTATACAAAAGGTACGCAGTCACAGAACAAAGTCTGCTCCCACTGCTTGTACGCATACGGTTTCAGGATCTATTTCACTCCCCTCTCCGGGGTTCTTTTCGCCTTTCCCTCACGGTACTAGTTCACTATCGGTCAGTCAGTAGTATTTAGCCTTGGAGGATGGTCCCCCCATATTCAGACAAAGTTTCTCGTGCTCCGTCCTACTCGATTTCATGACTAAGAGATTTTCGCGTACAGGGCTATCACCCACTATGGCCGCACTTTCCAGAGCGTTCCGCTAATCTCAAAGCCACTTAAGGGCTAGTCCCCGTTCGCTCGCCACTACTAAGGGAATCTCGGTTGATTTCTTTTCCTCAGGGTACTTAGATGTTTCAGTTCCCCTGGTTCGCCTCTTGCACCTATGTATTCAGTACAAGATAACCATCTTATGATGGCTGGGTTCCCCCATTCAGACATCTCCGGATCAAAGTCTGTTTGCCGACTCCCCGAAGCTTTTCGCAGGCTACCACGTCTTTCATCGCCTCTGACTGCCAAGGCATCCACCGTATGCGCTTCTTCACTTGACCATATAACCCCAAGCAATCTGGTTATACTGTGAAGACGACAT
>NZ_OBDX01000082.1:0-1873 GCF_900215185.1 Pseudomonas sp. LAMO17WK12:I10
GCTGAGCTCGTATCGCTTTGCCATCAGGGACTCCTGCCGTTGATGGCGGCGATTTTAACCATTTCGGTGTTTCAAGGGATTTCGTACAGGGCCTAATGTGGTGTTTCAGAAGTACCACTGAAAAACTGGTCTACGCTCTATAGAACTCACTCATCAAGAGCTGTGTATCGACATGGGCCGAGTCAAGGCGACCGACCTAGCAGGCAGCGAGTCGGCAAGTGTCTCGCGTTCGGTGACTGTGGACTATGCTGCGCCGCAAGTACCGTTAATCGGCACGGTAGCGGACGACGATAAGGTTAACCTGTCCGAGAAGAACGCCAGTGTAACCGTTCGTAGTACTGCCGAAGTAGGCGGCAAAGTGAGAGTGGCCTGGGGCAGCGTCGAGAGGACCGCCGACGTCGGTAGTGATGGGGCGTGGACGGCGAACTTCGGGTCGGGTGAAGTGCCAGCCGATGGCAACAGCACGATCATCGCCAAAGTTACCGATGCAGCTGGCAACGAGTCTGCCGTCGGTACGCGGGCGGTGGCTGTGGAGGCCGTCGCGCCGGTGGTCACGGTTGAGTGGACTACCACGGCGCCAATGAGCGACGGTACTCTGCAATTATCGGAGACCTGGGCGAAAAGTAATATCGATGTACTGAATGTCATTGTGGGAGACACTTCCATCGCCAATGGCATAGTAACGCTGATCGGCACGGTCGGTACCCTCGTCCGTAATATACAAGGCAATGCGACGATTAGTCTATCTCGCGCTGAGCTGGCTGTGCTCGGCGATGGGGCAGTCGTTGTCCGCACCACAATCACCGATGCGGCCGGCAACAGTTCTAGTTCTAATGCCGGAGCCTTTACCCTGCGGCTCGATCCTGAAATCGATGCTGCACGGATTGAGTTTGGGGAAGTCGACGACAGCCTGGGACAGGCGGTGACGGTGACGGCAGATATGTTTGACATTACCGACCTGGATACCGCCGCCGCGGATATTATGATTCGTCTGAGCAACGTGCCCGCAGGTTTCGAGTTCCGCCTGAATGGTACGGCGGTAACCAGTTTTGCTTTTGGCTGATTTACAAAACGGTAACGTTACTCTGTTTAAGGCACTGTGGGCCTCCGGCAGTAGTGCCACATTCACGCGTTCTATCACTGACGGATCTAATACAACTGTTGGGAATGGCACAATCATTTACATACCTGTTGCCAGTGGCGAAATTCTCTGGGGTGATGGCTCAGGCTGGGGGGGATGCCGACACGCTTACTGGCACAACCTATGCCGATGTTATTTTCGGTGACGGCTCGGGGGGAGGCGGACATTGGCAAGGAAACGCCGGTGCGCCTGGCTCTGGCGCAGATAGCTTGTTCGGTGGAGATGGCGACGACCTGATTTTCGGGGATGGCTGGTCTGGCAGTGCCAGCGGCTACGGTGGTTATGGTGGCGGCGGTGCCGATCCTACCTGGTATGAAAGCGACTTTGCTGGTGGCCTGGGGGCGGGCCAGAGTTATCCTGGTGCCCAGGGTGGAAGTTCCTGGCTTGGCCCGACCGTCAATGGCACCCGTGCGCAGGCGGGAATTGTTGGTGTCGGTGAGGACAACTGGGTTGGCGGCGCGCCGGCAGGGCGGGCAATCTCACTCGCGACGTGGCTGCCACTGCGGCCGATCATCTGCGTCCTGTGGCTGAAGCTAATCCAGGACAGACCAGCGCTGCCATAGGCAATCGCTAGCTCTCTCGGCGGCCGTAATATACAGTTGTCGCCAGTCACCGGATCGAATGTGAGGGCCTATCGTAGGCCCTGTACGAAATCCCTTGAAACACCGAAATGGTTAAAATCGCCGCCATCAACGGCAGGAGTCCCTGATGGCAAAGCGATACGAGCTCAGC
>NZ_OBDX01000094.1:0-1261 GCF_900215185.1 Pseudomonas sp. LAMO17WK12:I10
TCCACCGCAATTTTATACGGACCTCTGCCGATAGGGGCTTTTCCCGACTTGACGTAAAAATGGCCATCCCTAAGTTCAAAGGTATCCGCCAAATTTATTTCTGACCAGAAAGACTCGCCACCAATAATATTATTTCTCGCACCGTAAGCGATCCCGTTCCCACCACTGATCATCCCATGTACCAGTTCATTCCCCTCATTATCAAGCAGTGCAATACGATAACCTGCCGGTATAGTCTTCAAATCCACGGCACTGGTGAGAATACGCGCTTCCCCCCCCACAAATGCCTTCGGGTTGCTACGAATGGTCAATTTAGCCTGCTCATACTCTACCTGAGTCATCAGGCCGGATTTCTTTTCCAGCTTAAGTACCGACTCCCAAGACTCGCCAGCCCCGTACGGCGCCAGTGGATCTTTTACCGTCTTACTAGCCTGAGCAAACATCGTCTGATTATCTTGCGCCACTTTACCGGCCACGCGGGTCACACGAGTCAGAAGATTGGGTTCTCTTAATTCATGAAAATAATTAAAACCAAATGGCAGCCGCTGAGTCGTTTGCATGCGATAAGCAAATTCCTCCAGCACAGTGCCTTCTTGCCAGTTATACCCGGCCCCTTTGGATATTTGAAATCTCCCCTCCTCTACCCGGCCCAAGACGGTATGCCCCTGGAGTTCAAACTCTTTGGCAACCACATTGGACTCCTTCTCCCGTATGGCTTTAAGCAATTCAAAGTTAATGTCATCCATCTCGACCTTACCGCTCTGTTGTGCCACATGCTCAAAGAACGCCTGATCACTGTCGGGCAGGGTTCCGACGGCACCAGGCCACTCCCCCGCTTCCGTCAGATCCTCTCTGGCCGCGGCGGCGGGATTGGCCTTGCCATAAAGAGATTGCCCGACATTGCCGGGGATCGGGTCATGACGCGGATGGCTCACTCCACGGGGTAACACTGCTGAGTGCCAGCCTTTATTCTTTCCGCCAGCGTTTTGCAGACTCCAAGCGGTCTTGAGGATTTTACTGTCAGACTTTTGCCAAGTTTGCCCCTTATCAAATGATATCTCAAAGAGCTGCCCTTGCCGTCTCCCTTGCAAGGGCATTCCACCCAAGTTAAATGGCCGTGCGCCATCTGGCAACCGGGATGTTTGGTGGGCGAGATCATCGAGCATGACGATATCCTCCCCTCCCCGCAATTCATGGATGGCGCCAGTGCCTTCAACGGGGGCCGCTATCCTGTCCAGCAGCATGGCTTCTAATTCCATAT